>JAFEGP010000021.1 GCA_018239815.1 Verrucomicrobiota bacterium
TTTCTGATTTAACGCCAGTTAAGCGGCGGAATTCTTCTGGTTTCAGGTTTTTAATGTTCTCAAATCTCATATCACCTCATTTATGAGGGGATAGAATAGCTGATATGACAATTAAAATTTAGGTTTCAGAAGAACTCTATTATCCACTTCTCCAAAACGGTCTCGAAATCCATTTAGATTTTTTGGTCTGCCAATTGCAAGGATTTGAGAAGATTGAGGGCTCAAGGCCATACTTAAGTGTTCAGAACTTTGTGCTTTATCTGGAGTAACAGGAGGAGCTGCTTCAGAATGACCAGCTGTTAGAGCAGGATCAGGATCATGGAGCTGTTGAGCAACAAATGCATTATCCACATCACCCAGATCTGCTGAATCAAGGTTGTCTGCAGCAGAACTTACAGATTCTTTTGTTCTCTGTTTCTCATGACCTGCCTTGCTTGCATCCTCACTTGCACTTGCAGTAGGAGCAGCATCAGCTAATAGGTCAGAGCTGTCTTCTTCTTGCATCTTGTCTGAATTAGGGAGTGGTAAGGCAGAGGCTGCAAAATTTTTCTCATCAGAATGTTTGTTTGCTCGATAAATTTGAAGAGTTCCCCAAATCAAAGAGACGCTGCCTAAAGCACCTCCTCCTACAGCCATTGTCCAGAAAGCTGCTTGGTGACCAATTGTTCCTACGGCAGCATTAAGGGCGGGCAAATGAGCAAGAGAAACCACTCCATGGGACTGGAGTAGCCCAGCAAGACCAAGTCCTCCTATGCAGACGATAGTCGCAACAGACAAGGCGACCATCATCCAAGCTGCCAAGTGTTTTTGAGCAGGAGAAGAGCAACATCCACGATGCTCGATGATAGAAGGAGCATTAGCCATGCATCTCTCCTGTCACATCGCCATAACATTTAAAACTAGATGAGAGCAGTCCATAAGTCGTTGTTAAAAACAGTTGTTGTAAAAGTTTGCCTGTACATTCGAAAATGGGGCTAGAGGGAGAAGCACCAGCAGTTTTTTTAAAGACAATGTACTCTAGCCCTCTTTTTTGATAAGCATAGGAGGGAGTTGCGGGCATTTTCCCCAAAATTTGTTGCTGCTGTTGTACGCTTATGCCGTGTTCGTCGAATCGCTGACCGAAATCCTCGGGTTTGAGAGGACCTATAGATATAGAAGTTGCCGGAGAGGAAGAAGAGGATTCGGTGGAGTGGCATTCCTTTCTAGCTAGATGTATTCTGCGGGCTCCCCATGCTATAAGAGCAACTCCTGCTACAAGGCCTCCTGCTGCCATTGTCCAAAAGATAGGAGTATGGCCGATTGTTCCGATAGCCGAATTTAAAAATGGAAAGGTTTTAGAAAGAAGGGTAATCCCATGGGCCTGTAAGACGCCGGCAACACCCAAGCCTCCAACACACACCAAAGTTGCAATGCCCAGAGCAATTAAAATGCAGCTGGAGCAGCATTTTTGCTTATCAAGGGGTTTGATAGTCCTGGTACCCAGTAAGCCTATCTCATTAGTGGGTTGTGCCCTTGCGAGATGTGAAGAAGAAGCAATTGGACTCGGTGTGGCAGTAGCCATAATTAATTCCTGTTAAAAACAATTATTTTCACCTATTTTATCATAAATAAATGTTAAAAATCAGTTAAAAATAATTATTTTTTTTAATAATTAAAATTAAAAAATAAATTACTATAATTAATAGTTCTAATCACACTGTCTTTGATAGTTTAAAACAACCCGAAGGAGATAGGTCAGGTGTTCAGCTTTAAACAAGGGGAGAATAGAAGAATATAAGATTTTGTTTTGGGGAGCTCTTATAACAACGATATAGCGGTTAGAGCGAAGGTAGGAGGATCGATCAAGAGAAGCTTGCAAACAGGTAAAATGGTGACTTGATAGCCATGCAAAGCTCTCTGCTTTAAGCTTCAGAATTTTGGTTTTATAACGAAAGTTTATAGGGTTTGATAAACGATCCTTTAAAAATGCATCTAAAGATGAGATCGCTTCATGATTGTGCATGATGGTCGCAATAGTCTTAATCTTGCGTAGCTCTTCTTGTCTTTGGACTACCAGTATATTTAATCTCTCTGTAAAAGCTTGTTCTCTTTTAGATTCTGCAATTGTGAGGGGTGTGCGATCTGACCGAGACAGAATTGTGACTCGAGGTGTATGACCGTTCTGAGTAGTGGATTGAGTTGTTGTGCTAGGGAGAGGAAATGGACTGAAAGACAGGAATCTTCTTGGAAGTTTTGGAGCATAAGAAAGCGGCAGCGCGGAGGAAGAATCAACAGAATGAGGAGAAGAGGTCATTTTTTCCCTAAGATTTAGACAATAAATGCAAAGAATATAAAGAAAAGGTCTATATAGAGATATCGTTTTCTTTTTAGATTTTGTTGATCAAACAATTTCAAGTATTTTATTATTTAGTGCTTTGCTTTTGCTTCAGAGCTTAGAAAATTACAATTCAAAGGTTTTTTCTTTTTGGTTTTAAGTAACCAAATGATTTTTAGGTTTTTTTAAATAGGTATTTAAGAGATAAAAATCATTCAGAAAGTTTTTTGCTAAATTGTCAAAGCTGCTACAATCAACCAATTCTTAAACAAAGCTGAGTTAAAAACGCTCAAAGGAGTCTAACGCATGTCCCTAAAAGGAACTCTTACAAATGAAAAGCTTAGCAAACGTTTTGGTAGCCCTTTTGCTCTAGTTTGCCATGCTATACACGTAGCTAAGCAATCTGTTCAGAAAGGGGAAGGCATGGAAATGCATCTTGCTAGCGATATTTTAGAACGTATTGCTAAAGGGGAAGATATTCTGGAGCCTATCGCGGTTGAAGGTCATGCATGAGGCAACGCGTTCTTGTTACAGCAGCTCTTCCTTATGCTAACGGTCCTTTGCACTTTGGTCATATAGCAGGAGCTTATCTACCTGCAGACTGTTATGCTCGTTTTGAGCGCTTACAAGGTCGCGATGTTTTATATATTTGTGGTTCAGATGAGTATGGGGTAGCTATTACGCTAAGTGCTGAATTGGCGGGGCGTACCCCAAAAGAGCATGTCGACCTTTACCATGAAATAAACCAGAAATTTTTTAGTCAGCTTCAGATACATTTTGATCATTTCTCTCGTACTACGACTTCTTTTCATCAACCTATTGTCCATGCTTTTTTTCAAAATTTATATGGCAATGGGTTTATAGAGCCACAAGATACAGAGCAGCTTTATTCAGAGGCAGATCATCGGTTTTTAGCAGATCGGTATGTCATAGGAACGTGTCCTCGTTGTGGTTTTGAAGAAGCTCGTGGGGATGAGTGTGGTAAATGTGGAGCAAGTTATGAGGCAACAGATCTCAAACAACCTCGTTCTAAGCTAACAGGGGCTTCTTTACAAAAACGTTGTACGCGTCATTGGTATTTACGTTTTGATCGATTCCGAGAGAAACTTGAAGCCTTTTTAGCTTCTCGTGATTGGAAACCTAATGTAGAGAACTTTGCAAGACAATATGTAGAGGACCTGCGACCTCGTGCTATTACACGCGATTTAGAATGGGGTGTGCCTGTTCCGCTTGCTGAAGCTAAAGATAAAGTATTTTATGTGTGGTTTGATGCGCCTATAGGTTATATTAGTGCAACAGTAGAGTGGGCTGCTAAGAAAGCTACTCCTTCAGCTTGGGAAGAATATTGGTTAAATCCGGAAACAAAATACGTTCAATTTATTGGAAAGGATAACATTCCTTTTCATGCTGTGTTTTTTCCAGCGATGATTATGGGACAGAACCGTCCTTATAAATTGGTTGATGACCTTGTTGCAAATGAATTTTATAATTTAGAAGGTAAGCAGTTTAGTAAATCTGATGGTTGGACAATTGATTTAGATTTGTTTTTTGAGCATTTTTCCGCAGATCAAATTCGTTATGTATTAGCGGCAAACGCTCCTGAGACAGCTGATTCTGAATTTACTTGGAAAGATTTTCAGCAACGTTGCAATGGAGAGTTAGTAGGTAAATTCGGCAATCTTATCAACCGTGTTTTGGTGTTTATTCAAACGCATGGTGAGGGATGTCGACCTTCTGTTGCTGTAAAAGAAGAGTTCGATCTGCAATTTGAAAAAGATTGTCTGCGCTTGATGTCAGAAATTGAGCAAAACTATCAAGGTTATCGTTTAAGAAAAGTTGCTAGTTTAGTGATGGAATTAGCTCAGTTAGGCAATGCTTATTTTGATCAAAAAGCGCCTTGGAAAGATGTCAAAGATCCAGCGCGTCATGATCGTATGAAGACAACGCTTGCGTTGTGTTTAGAAGCAATTAAATATTTAGCTTTGGCAAGCTCGGCGCTTATGCCAGATACCGCCCAAAAAATATGGCAAATGTTAGGAGGAGAGGGAAGTTTGGCCGATCTTAACTGGAAAAAAGTTTTAGAAGCTAAATTTATAACGCCTAAGCTACAGCCTCCTCAATTACTCTTCCAAAGAGTGGAAGATGATATTATTGCGATTCAAGTAAAAAGGTTAAAACATATGCAAGAAACAGCTTGCGCTGTACAAGCGCCTCCTTATCTTCCTCTCAAACCACAAATTACAATAGATCAATTTCAACAAGTGGATCTTAGAGTAGCCACAATTTTAGAAGTGGAAAAGGTACCTAAGAGCAAAAAGCTTTTGAAACTCTATGTGGATCTGGGTTTTGAAAAACGTACAGTTGTTTCGGGCATTAGTCTTCATTATACACCAGAGCAGCTGGTAGGAAAAAAAGTGATTTTGGTTGCGAATCTTAAACCTTCTACTTTAATGGGTGTAGAAAGTCAGGGGATGGTCTTGGCAGGGCTACATGATGATAAACTTGAAGTTATCACTGTGGTAGATCTGCCAGGTGGAGCTGAGGTGAGCTAGAATTTATTTGGGACAAAAATTTTAAAAGACCTGTGTAGCGTTTTTCTACATCATCTTTACCCACAGCAATTGCGATGGCTTTGCCTGTTCCTACTAATACCACAAGGCGTTTGCCTCGCGTGATAGCCGTATAGAGAAGATTGCGTTGTAGCATCATAAAATGGGAAGGATGCACAACAATGACAACACATGCGGCTTCACTGCCTTGGTATTTATGCACAGATGTTGCATAAGCAAGGGTAAGATCTTCCAGCTCATAGGGGGTAAACTGGACCTCTCTACCATCGAAGCTAACAGTTAATTCTTGGGTCAGGGGCTGAACAGCGGATACTCTGCCTATATCGCCATTATAAATTTCTTTGTCATAATTATTACGCAGTTGCATGACTTTATCACCGATACAAAAGCGTTGACCATGAAAATCTAATCCTTGTGCTTGAGGATTGAGGGCCTGTTGAAGATGCTGATTGAGTTGGTCAATTCCAATAGGACCTCGTTTCATAGGCGCTAGAACTTGAATGTGTTCGATAGGATTGAAGCGTTTGCAAAGACGTTGACTTACAAGTTCTATTACTTTTTTTAAGACAGCAGAAGGGTCTTCTGCTTTGCAAAAAAAGAAATCACTCTTTGCATCGAAGCTAAGATCAGGGAAAGAACCCTGGTTGACAAGGTGGGCGTTAGTAATAATTTTAGAGCCGGCAGCTTGGCGATAAATCTCAGTCAACGTTACAGTTGGCAGCATACCACTTTCTATGCAATCTTTAAGAACAGTGCCCGGGCCCACACTAGGTAACTGGTAAACATCCCCTACTAAGATAAGGCGTGCATGAGAAGGAATGGCTGCGAGCAAGTTGTTGAAAAGGGGGGTATCAATCATGCTTGCTTCATCAACAATGATAAGATCACAAGTTAAAGGATTGTCTTTACCGTGTTTAAATCTGCCTTCTTGAAAGTTAAATTTAAGCAGTGCATGGATTGTGAAAGCTTCCTTGTGTGTAATTTCACTCATGCGTTTGGCAGCTCGTCCGGTTGGGGCAGCTAATAGAATCTTAGAAGTGAGCTTTTCTGAAATTGCCAAGATAGCTTTGGTAATTGTGCTTTTTCCTGTGCCTGGCCCTCCTGTAACAATCAGGGCTTTTTCTTGCAGAGCAGCAGCAACAGCCTCTTTTTGTTGTGTAGCTAAGGTAATATGTAGTTTTTCTTCTACCCATGCCAAGGCTTTTGTCGTATTGACAGCACGTAAAGTACTAGAAGTACGCAGCAGACGCTGAAACTGCCGTACAATTGACTGTTCATGTTGCCAGTATTTTTTGAGCCAGATTAATTCTTCTTCACGAATTAATCTCTGCTCTTGAATACCGATTTCAATCCGGTCTGCAATGGAAGCATTTAAAATCTCATGAGCTTTGGTGATTAACTGTTGCTGTGGAATGCAGGTATGACCTTCTGTTGCAAGTTGCTGTAAAACAAATAAAATACCGGCATCAAGACGTTGGGAGCTAGCCTCAGGGAAACCCATGGCTGTTGCAATAGCATCAGCAGTTTTGAAGCCGATGCCGGCAATGTCATGAGCAAGGGCATAAGGATTTTCTTGTAAACGAGCAATCGTCTCTTCACCATAGCGCCGATAGATTTTTTGAGCATAAGAAGGGGAAACATGATACTTTTGTAAAAACATCATGATTTTGCGAACAGCTTGATGTTCTATCCAGTAGGCTTGAATGCTTTCTAAACGTTTTTCACCGATGCCTTCCACTTCTAGAAGTAGTTGAGGCTGATGTTCAATGATATCCAAAGTTTTTTCTTTAAAACGGGCAACAATACGCTTGGCAAATAAAGGGCCAATGCCCCTCACACGACCTGATGCCAGATATTTTTCGATTCCTTCTAAATCCTTAGGTTCATCAAAATAACATTGTGTAACTTCAAATTGCAGTCCGTGACTAGGATGGCGCTTCCACGTCCCATGTAAGCGCACGGATTCTCCTGGTGTAAGCTGGGGAAGAGAACCTACAATGGTGGTGAGCTCGTTTTTGCGTGGCTGTTTAAGGCGTGCAACAGTAAAACCATTTTCATCTTGAAAAGTAATTCTTTCAATTGCGCCAAAAATTTGTTCCACATCCTTACTATAGAACAAAAGGATCATTATCTCACAACAGAGGATGGATTTTTCATGTTCAAGATAGTTCGTACAGGCTAAAATTTGTAAGATGCATGATTATGACCTAATTGTAATAGGCGGAGGTGCGGCAGGTATTTTTGCTGCCGTTGTAGCAGCACAACAAGGATTATCCGTGTGTGTGTTGGAAAAACGAGCAACCTTGCTTTCTAAAGTGAAAGTGTCAGGTGGAGGGCGGTGCAATGTGACGCATGCCTGTTTCGATCCTAAGGCTTTTGCTGCACATTATCCAAGAGGATCCAAGGAATTATTAGGACCATTGCACCGCTTTGGATCTCAACAAACTATAGACTGGTTTGCGCAGCATGGGGTTGAGCTTAAATCCGAGGAAGATGGGCGCATGTTTCCCATTACGAATCAATCTGAAACGATCATCCAATGCTTATTAAAACAGGCGTCAGTACATAAAGTAGAAATTCGGTTACCTGTTCATATTCTGCAAATAGAACCAGGCTTCAGGGTACATTTAGAAAACAAGGTTGTAAGTGCTCCTTCTTTGTTATTAGCAACAGGTAGTGCGAGTGAAGGGTATGCATGGGCCCAACAATTTGGTCACACCCTTGCCTCGCCAGTTCCTTCGCTTTTCACCCTTAATTGCCCTTCTTCACGTTTGTTATCTCTATCGGGTATTTGTGTGCAAGACGCTAGGCTTAGCGTGGAAGGCCACATGCAAAGAGGGGCTTTGCTACTAACACATTTTGGTTTTAGTGGTCCAGCAGCCCTCAAGCTTTCTGCATGGGCAGCGCGCAGTCTGCATGACAAACAATATCATGCTTCGATTAGTGTTGATTGGCTTCCTCAGGAGACAATCGCGCAAACTACACAAAAGCTTTTAGATTTGAAACAACAGCATCCTCATAAGTTCTTGTCCAATCTCAATTGGACAGATTTATCCAAACGTTTATGGGATGCACTGATTGACACCTCTCAATATTTACAGCAGTTGCCAGATCGTCAATTAATCCGCCTGAGTGAGTCTTTGCACAGAGATATTTTTTTGATGGAAGGCAAAACAACACATAAAGAAGAGTTTGTAACGTGTGGGGGAGTCAAATGTGAAGAAATAGACTTTCGCACCATGCAAAGTTTTCGCATGCCAGGATTATATTTTGCTGGAGAAATTTTAAATATAGATGGAGTAACAGGAGGTTTTAACTTTCAAAATGCATGGACAACGGCATGGATTGCTGCTTCAAGCATTAAGAAAGACTAAGCTTTTCCTGGATTTTTTTGAGAGGGCTACGTACACTGTTGCGCAAAAAGCAGGTTTTTATGGCTGTTTCAGCATCTTTTCATCATGTGAATCTTGTTTTTGCTTGGAAGGGCTTCAGCCAATTTAAAGTTGGAGATGTCTATATTAGAGTTCTTCTGAAACCTAAATTTTAATTGTCATATCAGCTATTCTATCCCATCATAAATGAGGTGATATGAGATTTGAGAACATTAAAAACCTGAAACCAGAAGAATTCCGCCGCTTAACTGGCGTTAAATCAGAAA
>JAFEGP010000022.1 GCA_018239815.1 Verrucomicrobiota bacterium
CTCTACCACTGAGCTACACCCGCGTGTTTATTTAACCCGATTTTTGAAATTATTCTTTGTTCAATAAAATCAAAAGTCAAGCCACTAGCGGGTGATGAGGCTTGAACTCACGACTTTCACGTTGGGAACGTGACGCTCTACCACTGAGCTACACCCGCAAGAGGCAGCCATTTTATCTATGTGAATCCTTTTTCTGCAAACTTTTTCATTGCTCTGAAGATGTCGAAGCTGTACAAGTAAATTCTGATTTTAACATTTCTAACCCATGTTGAATTTCCGAAAACTAAGACAAGATTTTTCCTCTACCATCTTGAAAGAAGGTAAACAACTTTACGATCAAGATTCTATTCTTGATGCTCAGATCCTGCATTTGGATCAGGATACTATTCGTCTGAGCTCCAAAGTGAAGGGCGCTTTCGACCATGTTTATGAAAGCGAGGTTGAGATTAATAGAAATGAATCATGTGCTGTAGATTCCAATTGTGATTGTACTTATACCTATGATTGTCAACATATTGCGGCTTTTCTGTTTTTCTTAGAAAAGCATTTAAACCAAATTGTTGTGAGTTATTCGAATCAAACGGATTTGAATCATGTAGAAGAAGAGGTTAAGGAACAGTTGCAGCAAACTTTCCAGGTTGCTCAACAAAAAGAAGAGCGACGTAAGGATGAGGTCTTTCAAACTGAGATTCTTTCAGAATATGTGGGAGCAGCACATTTATTAGGCCATAGTCCTTTCTTTCTTCCTCATTCTGATTTAAAAGAAGATGAAGCAGAATTAGCTGTGATCTTATCGCCTCAAAATGATGAAAATAAAGATCATGTAGAAGTTTCTTTGGCATTGCGTTTAGCTTCTCGTTCTAAACCTTTGAGCGTTCCTAACATTAAGGCTTTTCTTAATGCTTTTAGCTACAGAGAGCCTATTTTGATTGCAGGACGCCGTTATTTTTTTACTTCTTCGTCTTTTGATTTGTTCTCTAGAGAAATTTTGCCAGCACTGGTGACGCATGTGCGATCACATGGTTCTGCTGACGAGCGCTATTTGCGTGTAGGGAATCTGGCAAAAGAGGAATTAGGGATGCTTTTGGCTCGTATGTATGAGTTAAATATCGCTAAAGGCGCTGCAATAGGAGATGATACCGCTGCGCTTCCTTGTTTTTATTTAGGTAATCTTGAAGAGTCTCTGAGTTTTTCCTTAGCAAGAGCTCAAATCCAGATTGGTTTGGAAACATTAGAAGTTCCGGGTCCCACTCTATTATTAAAGCCTTCTTTGACAATTGAGCAGGAAGTCATTGTTGAAGAAGAGGCTCTAATTTTAGCCTCCTCAAAACCAGGAGTCATCCACAAAAATATCTATTATCGCTTTCAGCCTCAAATTCGACGCATTCATCTTAAAGAGCTTGAATCTTTGTCCCATGTTGCGATTCCAGAGCCTTTAATAGGTACCTTTGTTGAACATGCTCTTCCTGTTTTAAAGCAGTATGCATCTTTGACTAATCCTTCTCAAATTCAGCGCTTTGTCACCTTGCCTTTTGCAGGAGAATTGAAAGGACGTTGTCGTCTCCATTATCTTAATGGAGAATTAGAAGCAGAACTTGAGTTTAGCTATGGAGATTTAAATGTCCCTGCTACAGCAGCTAAGCTCAATTATGGGCAAATTGCTTCTTTCGTAGCAGAAGATGGAATTCTGGCTAGACAACTTGTTGAAGAGCAAGCCATTGTAAGTGCTTTATTTGAAGATTTTATTTGCGATGAGAAAGAGGGTATTTTCCGTTTAAAGAGCGAGAAAAAAATTGTCGAATTCATGACGGAAATCATTCCTAAATTTCAAGACCGTATTCAATTTGATTGCCCACAAAATCTGTCGGAACAATTTATTTATGATGACTCTGCGTTTGCTTTGCATTTAGATGTTTCGGAGCGCGTAGATAGTTATCAAGTCAAGCTAGAAGTGAATGGTCACCTCAAAGGGATTCTTGTTGAACAACTTTGGGAATGCTTAATTGCAAAAAAGAGATTTTTGGAATTGGCTCGTCCCAAACAACGCAATCAAAGTGGCATTCCAAAAATTTTGGTTCTAGATCTTGATAAATTGAGCCCCTTAATAGCTTTGTTTGATGAAATTGGAATTACCAAGCTAGATACGCATATAGAAGAGCGGCCTCTATGGAGCTTAACAATGGTTAAGTCTCAAGAGATTGAGCAGTTGCCCATTCGTTTTTCTATGAGCCCAACATTAAAGAATGTGCAGCAGCAGATGTTGGGAGAAGCGCAATTAGTGCAAATGCCAATTCCTAAAACTATCCATGCTGAACTAAGAAAATATCAAGTTGATGGCGTGCATTGGTTGCAAAAATTGCGTCACATGCACCTAGGTGGAATTTTAGCTGATGACATGGGATTGGGCAAAACCTTGCAAGCTATTGTTGCGATTTGTCAAAGCAAGAATAGCGATGCCACACGACCTACTTTGATTGTATGTCCAACTTCCTTGGTTTACAATTGGCAAGCTGAACTTAACAAATTTTCCTCTCATCTTAGAGTGCTTGTCATTGACGCAACTCCACAGCAGCGTAAAAAATTGTTGCAGACGGCTCATAATTATGACGTTATGATCACTTCTTACAATCTGTTGCAGAAAGACATTGAATGCTATAAGGACAAGCAGTTTGACTACATTATTCTAGATGAAGCTCAGCATATTAAGAACAGAGGAACGCGTAATGCTAAGTCCGTAAAGATCATTAAAGCAACGCATCGATTAATCTTAACTGGAACGCCCATAGAAAATTCTCTAGATGAACTGTGGTCGTTATTTGACTTTTTAATGCCGGGCCTCTTAAGCTCTTACGATCGGTTTGTGGAGAAATTTATTCGTAAAAATAAGACTCAGGAGCGTAAGGAAGATGCACTTGCTATTTTAAAGAGGAAAGTCTCTCCTTTCATTTTAAGACGTATGAAAGAAGACGTTTTAGATGATTTACCGCCTGTTTCTGAAATAGAATATCACTGTCACTTGACCGGAGAACAGAAGGAGCTGTATCAATCTTATGCAGCGTCAGCTAAAGAAGAATTGACTCGGCTTGTGAATAAAGAAGGATTTGATCGTGTTCAAATCCATGTTTTAGCTACGCTGACGCGACTTAAGCAAATCTGCTGTCACCCAGCAATTTTTGCTAAAGAACGGGCTGAAACAGGTGATTCGGCAAAATATGATATGTTGTTGGAGTTATTGACCTCTCTTGTAGGAGGTAAGCATAAGACTGTGATTTTCAGTCAGTATACGAAGATGCTTGCCATTATGAAAGAGGACTTAAAGCGACTTCATATTCCTTTTGCTTACTTAGATGGTTCAAGTAAAAATCGCTTAGAGATTGTTAACCAATTTAATGAGGATTCTCAAATTCCAGTTTTTCTTGTGTCGCTTAAGGCGGGAGGATCGGGATTAAATTTAGTAGGTGCGGATACAGTTATTCATTATGATATGTGGTGGAACCCGGCTGTAGAGAATCAAGCTACAGATCGTGTTCATCGCTTGGGACAGAAAAAATCTGTCTCGTCATATAAATTGATTACATTAAATACAATTGAAGAAAAGATTGTTAATCTGCAAAAAAGAAAAAGAGGACTAGTGAAAAAGATCATTAGTTCCGATGATGAGGCAATTGCCAAACTTTCTTGGGAAGAAGTCCTCGAACTTTTGCAGACATAGGATGGTATGTTAAAAAAAATTCTCGCAAAGAGTCACCCTAGTTTTAAAGCGTTTTATCAAGTCATGTACAACAAAGCTTTAAAACGATTCAATAAAGTATTTAGTTTTTTTTCTAGTGATATTGGTATCGATTTAGGTACTGCCAATACATTAGTTTATGTACGTGGTCGAGGCATTGTGTTAAGTGAGCCTTCAGTTGTAGCTGTAGATTCTCAAACGAATGAAGTGTTAGCTGTAGGACACAAAGCTAAAGCCATGTTAGGAAAAACACCGCGCAAAATTCATGCGGTGCGTCCTATGAAAGATGGTGTCATCGCTGACTTTGAGATTGCAGAGGGCATGATCAAAGCCTTACTGAAGCGTGTGACACCTGCTCGTAGTCTTTTTCGGCCTAAAATTCTCATTGCAGTCCCCTCGGGGATTACGGGTGTGGAAAAAAGAGCGGTGGAGGATTCAGCGCTTCACGCTGGCGCTCAAGAAGTTATTCTAATTGAAGAACCTATGGCTGCAGCTATTGGAGTAGATCTACCTGTGAATGAACCGGCTGCCAGTATGATCATTGATATTGGAGGCGGAACCACAGAGATAGCCATTATTTCTTTAGGGGGTATTGTTGAATCTCGTTCTTTGCGTATTGCAGGTGATGAGTTTGATGAATGTATCATCAACTATATGCGGCGCACGTATAATTTAATGATTGGTCCTCGTACAGCAGAAGAAATCAAAATTACCATAGGTTCTGCTTTTCCTCTTGGTGACAAAGAACTTGAAATGGAAGTACGGGGGCGAGATCAAGTGGCAGGATTACCTGTTACAAAGAGAATTAACTCCGTAGAAATTAGGGAATGTTTGGCAGAGCCTATCCAGCAGATTGTCGAATGTGTACGCTTGACATTGGAAAAATGTCCTCCTGAGCTTTCGGCAGATTTAGTTGAAAGAGGCATGGTATTAGCTGGGGGAGGCGCTTTAATTAAGGGATTGGATAAAGCCTTAACAAAAGATACAGGACTACCTGTCATTATAGCTCCGCATCCTTTGCTGGCTGTATGTTTAGGAACAGGTAAGGCCCTTGAACACTTGGACAAATTTAAAAAACGAAAGGCCATGATCTGATGTTAGATGAGCTACGTCATCAAAAATTAAAAGCTTGGATACAAGAGATAATAGAGTTATGTCGGCCTACGAAAATAGTGCTGTGTGAAGGCAGTGAGCAAGAAGCTCGTTTGTTATGCGAAGAAATGGTTAAAAAGGGCACGTTGATTGCCCTAGATGAAAAAAAAAGACCGGGGAGTTTTTTAGCACGCTCTAATCCAAAGGATGTGGCTCGAGTTGAAGAACGTACCTTTATTTGTTCTAAAACACAAATTGAAGCAGGGCCGACCAATAACTGGAGAGATCCTGATGAGATGCTCACGCATCTTCAGCAACTTTTTCAAGGTTGCATGCATGGCCGTACTATGTATGTCGTGGCTTTTAGCATGGGGCCTATTGGATCTCATTTTTCTCGTGTAGGTGTGCAGCTTACGGATTCTCCTTATGCTGTTATCAATATGCGTTTGATGACCCGTATGGGAAAAGATGTTTTGGATATCTTAGAAGAAGATGGTGAATTTGTTCCCTGTGTGCATAGCGTAGGAGTGCCTTTACCCGTTGGTCAAAAAGATGTGCCGTGGCCGTGTTCCCCTGAAAAAACTGTGATTGCGCATTTTCCTCATACAAAAAGTATTTGGTCTTTTGGAAGCGGTTATGGAGGGAATGCTTTATTAGGTAAGAAGTGTTTTGCTTTGCGTATTGCCTCATACATGGGGAAAGAAGAAAAATGGCTTGCAGAACACATGCTTATCGTGGGTATTACAAATCCTAATGGGAAAAAACGTTATGTTGCAGCAGCTTTTCCCAGTGCATGTGGGAAGACTAATCTTGCCATGATGCAAGCAGCATTACCTGGATGGAAAGTAGAGTGTGTAGGAGATGACATTGCTTGGATGCATCTTGCAGAGGATGGTAGATTATATGCTATCAATCCAGAGGCTGGTTTTTTTGGTGTAGCACCTGGAACTTCTCAACGTTCTAATCCCAATGCTTTGGCAACCTGTCGTAAAAATGCGATCTTTACTAATGTGGCTTTAACTTCAGATAAGGATGTTTGGTGGGAAGGTTTAACATCTGCACCTCCGGAAGGGGTAATCGATTGGCAAGGCATGCCTTGGCAGCCAGGTGCTGCTCAGCCTGCTGCACATCCTAACTCTCGTTTTACAGCTTCTGCTTCTCAATGTCCTATAATAGATCCGCATTGGGAAGATCCTCAAGGAGTTCCTATCTCTGCGATTATTTTTGGAGGACGTCGCTCTAATACCATTCCTCTTGTAGCAGAAGCTTTAGATTGGGAACACGGTACGTTTATGGGCGCGTGTGTATCGTCTGAAACTACCGCAGCAGCGGCAGGAGATATCGGAAAACTACGTCATGACCCCTTTGCCATGCTCCCCTTTTGTGGTTACAATATGGCAGACTATTTTCAACACTGGTTAGATATGGGTAAATTGGGTATAGCAGATCGACTACCCCGTATTTATAGCGTAAATTGGTTTAATAAAGACGCTCAAGGTCAGTACATTTGGCCTGGTTTTGGGGATAATATTAGGGTTTTAAAGTGGATTTTTGAGCGTTTAGATGGAACAGCTGCTGCTAAAAAAACACCAATTGGCTATTTGCCACAAGAAGGTTCTTTAGACCTAAGTGGTTTACAGTTATCTCCCGAACAGCGCAGCTCACTTATTTCCTTGCAAGCAGGTCTGTGGCAAAACGAAATGAAAGAAATGCGTAGTTATTTTCAAAAGTTTGCAGATCGTTTACCAAAACCGCTGCTTCAACAGTTAGAAAGGATTGAGCAGCAATTAGCCTCTGAGAAAGTATAATAAGTCTACACGAGGAATATGGCGGGGGATTTTTGTGCAATTGTATTAGGATGTTCAGGAGGTCCTAGGGAGAATAATCTTTCAGGTTATCTTTTATATCCCTGTCAAGATCCTAACCAACTTCTTGCCTTAGATGCTGGGACTCTTTTAGGGGGCATGGATGTTGCTCATGCCAGGCATCATCTAAAAGATTTTGATTTAACGCACAAGGAACTCACAACTGTCGGTGAAGTTTTATTGCATAAGCTTAAGGCTTATGTCATTTCCCACGCACATTTAGATCATATTTGCGGTTTAGTTAGCGCATCCGCTGTGGATATGCGTAAATCTATTGTTGCGACAGATGCGACAATTGAAAATCTAAAAGATCACATCTTTAACTGGGTGATATGGCCAAACTTTGTAAATGAAGGCAGAACCCCCTATTTAAGCCACTATCATTATGTACATGTTCCTCTAGAGAAAAAAACAGCGATTCCGCATACAGATTTTTCTGTAGAAGCTTTTTTACTCTCTCACCCACATGAATATCCTTCGACCGCCTTTTTCCTTGAATATCATTCATCTGTCATGCTTTATGTGGGCGACACCTCTCCTGATAGTTTTGAAGATTCTAAGCATTTGTCACAGGTGTGGAAGCATGCTGCTTCTATCCTTCAAGAAGGAAGATTAAAGGGTATGTTTTTAGAGTGTTCTGTGCCTAATGAAGAGGCAGACAAGATTCGTCATGGACACCTAAGTCCTAAAACAATGATCCAAGAGCTTGCAGCTCTTCAACAACAGGCAGGAGTCTCTTTAAAGGGTTTGAAAGTTGTTGTCACACATAGAAAAGAAAACTTTTCTTCTCATAGTGATAATTTTGATCTTATTGAGAAACAGCTTACAGAGCTTAATCACTTAGAGATTAAATTTATCTTCCCTTCTCAAGGAGATAGGATTGTTTTTTAATAAGCCTTCTTGAAATGCTTTTCTAAAATAGTCATAAACAGATGAATGCGTTTATCCCACGGAGAAAGCACTGATTGAGGTAGAGGCGTTTGCCCCACCCTGTTCAAGGCTTCTACCAGAGCAGAAAAATCTGTGTAAAGCAAACAAGAATCAGACACAAGATGTTCTTTTACAATCTCGCAATCAGGGGCAATAATTGTTCTGCCCCATGCTTGGTAATCATAGAGTTTAGTGTGGGCTACGTACGGCATTCTTCCTACTAACTGAAAAGGTGCAATAAAAGCATGGGTAGCCATCACCGCCTCTTGTAAGTGACTAGGAGATATAAATCCCTCAAAACTGACATTTGCTTGATGCTTGTTTAGTCTGGCAATGTCTTGAGGTTTTCCTCCAATAATTCGCAAAGAAATATGAGGGACCTTGTCCATGGCTTGTAATAATTCTTCCATGCCCTGTTCTTTGTAAAGCTGTCCGACATATGTAACAGTTGGAGGTAAATCAGCAGAAGGGGGAGGTAAAGGTTGAGCATCGACAGCTAAAGGTATTACGGCAACAGGTGTAGTCAATTGGTAAGGAGGATCTTGTAAAATTTGTTTGAGTTGTTGAGTTGTGACACAGATTAAATCAGCATGCTGTAAAACATATTTCTCTAATTCAAAATGCTTTTGGAGGGGTTGATGAGGATAGTAGGCGAGTTCGTGAGCTTCGTACACATAAAAAGTGTGGGGGCAACGATGCTTCAACAAATCAGCTGCTTGTTTAAGCACGCTCATTAAGACAATATCTGTGGGATATTTTTTTAAAAAATGTCGAGTCGCCCAAAAAAAGGGCATGTTCCAACTTAAACCGAGTGGATTATTTTTACGTACGATGGGTAAATCATGAAGATATGTAGGTGAAGAGGTTCCATAATACTGACAAAGAGCTGATTGAGATTGTGAACCTCTTCCTATCATGACGCGTACTTCACACCCAAATTTTGTTAATTCAGAAGCTTCTCGAAATAAAAAACGGTCATGAGCCTTGCCGGTTGGAAGGATCTCGTTATAAGGAATTGTAATTCTCATATTAAATTTTTTTTGAATTTGATACAGAAGAGAGTAACATATGAAAGATGTTTTGTCCCATATTAACCGTTTGAAGCAAAAATTAACTTCCGTTCAGAAAATGGGGATCTTGGTTGTCTTTGGGGTAGTTTGTGCTTGTATGGTTTGGTTATGGGTGTGTGCTCCTTTTTCTGCATATGAAGCTATTTATCCTAACCAAGTCTTGGCGGAAGCAGAAAAACAGCAGGTGTGCGCTTATTTAGATGCTATAGGGAGTGATTATCAAGATAAAAATGGAACGATTGTTGTTCCTTCCAAATATGTTGAACGTGTCAAAACAGATTTATTAAATCATGGTATATCAGGACAAAAAACAGAAACAGGCAAAGGTTTTGAGTTGTTCGATACTAATACATGGATTAAAGGCGAAAAAGAACTGCAAGTTTTAGAAATGCGTGCTCTGAAAGGGCAGTTAGAACACGATTTAACGGAATTTGAAAATATTAAGCGTGCCAGCGTTATTTTAGATGTCCCACCAACTCGTACTTTTGGCAATCAGTCTCTTAAAACAAAAGCCTCTGTCATTTTGACCTTAATGCCTCAGGCACAATTGTCTCTTTCTCAGCTACGAGCAGTATGTTATCACTTGGCGGGAGCCGTGCGAGGGTTAGAACCTAGAATGATTGCAGTCTCTGACACTAAGGGGCGTTTATATCAAGCTATTGATGCAAAAGAAACTTCAGAGATTTCAGACCAAGATATTATCGTTGAATCCCATCTAAAAGAGGATATTGAATCATTATTACAAACTGTATTGGGAGAAGATAATTTTTATGTTTCGGTGCGCTGTGCAGGCGCAGCAGCTCCAGACCCCTGTGTTGCTATAGTTTTAAACAAACATGCGATGCAAGAAAATATGCAAGAAGAGTTGTCTCGTCAAATTCAAACTCTGGGTCGAGGGTATAGCTTAACAGTTGAGCCAACCTTAGATATCTTGCCATTTGAAAGAACACGAGGGCTAAGGAAAGAACCGCAGTCTTCCAATAACTATCTAGGGATTGCCTTTTTAGCGTGTTCCCTGTTGGCTACAATCGCGTTTATTTCTTCTTTATTATGGTGGATGCGTCGTAACCCTAAAAAAGAGGCAGATGTTGAAGCTGCTATCATGACAAAAATAGATATTGCCAAATTAGCTTCTTCATTGGAGGAAGAAGATCCAGAAACTATTGCAATGATGCTGACCTATTTAGAACCTAAAAAGGCTGAAGAGATTTTATCGGCTTTTCCTGTTCCTTTACAAGAACAGGTCCTAACTGAATTGGAGAAAGCTTCATGATTCTGAAAGATGTCATTTGCGATGCGGAATATGTTTTAACTCCAAATCGAGAACTAAAAGTTGCTGACGTGGATTGCAAAAGTTCAACAGAAGAGTTGTTTCGGCAAGAAATTCAAAGGGCCCTGACTCAAGGTGAGGCGGGGGGGGAAAAGCGAGGGTATGCAAAAGCACATGAGGAGCTTAAACACTTAAGTGGGCTTTTGCATACAATTGCTGATCATCTTATGGAACATAAAAAACGACTTTTGGTTCAGCTTAAGCCAGAAATTGTAGAATTTGTCTTTCAGATATCTCAGACGGTCATTCGGCAAGAACTCGTTCAGCCAGAAAGTTATATTAAAAAACTTCAATCTCTATTGAATCAAGCTATGACAGCTTTTGCAGGACAGGCACTAAAGGTCTTTCTTGCTCCAGAAGATCTGGTGTTATTAGAGAACTATTTAGAACGTTTAGTGCCTCCTAAGCAAAGCGAAATAAAGTTTCTTGCGGATGCTAAGGTTCAACCAGGAGATTGTCGTATTGAGGCAGAAATGGGCTTACTGCATGCAGAAGTGGCTCGTGAACTTTCTATGTTAAAGGCGCATGTTTTATGCCAAAGCTTCTGTGTAAAGAGTTAAATCGTTTACAAGATTGGGGCGGCTTAAAACCAAGTGGTCGTGTCACCCACGTCATTGGACTTTTAATTGAATCCTTGGGTCCTGATGTGTCAGTAGGAGAAATCTGCCTTGTCTATGGGAAGCAGGAACGGGCTACTTTATGCCAAGTTGTAGGATTTAAAGATCACAAAGTTCTTTTAATGCCCTTTGATGACGTTATTTCCATACCTCCTGGAGCTGAAGTTTATCCTACAGAAAGTCAGCCAATGATTCCTGTTTCTGAAGCTCTTTGTGGCAGAGTTTTAGATGCTTTAGGTCGACCTCTAGATGGCCAAGGGGAGATTTTTGCAGAGAAAAATGTTGCCTTATTTGCTCATCCGCCAGCGGCATTGAGCCGCCCCGCTATTCGTCAAGTGCTTACAACAGGGATTCGTAGTATTGATGGGTTGTGTACTTTAGGGAGAGGCCAACGCATTGGTATTTTTTCGGCTCCTGGTGTTGGAAAATCTACGTTAATGGGCATGATCGCAAAGCAAGCAGAAGCGGATATTAATGTCATTGCTTTGGTAGGGGAACGTGGACGCGAAGTGCGAGAATTTATTGATTCTGAACTAGGTAGAGAAGGGCTAGCACGCTCAGTAGTCATTGTAGCTACTTCTGATCAAACGGCTTTGCTTCGCAAAGCCGCTGCTCATACTGCAACAGCTATTGCTGAATACTTTCGGGATCGCGGCAAGCATGTGTTATTAATGATGGATTCTGTAACGCGCTTTGCTATGGCTTTAAGAGAAATTGGATTGGCCGTTGGAGAACCTCCAACAGTCAGGGGGTATACGCCCTCTGTTTTTGCTGCTCTACCTGCTTTGTTAGAGCGAGCCGGTACAAGTGAGAAGGGGTCTATTACGGGTATTTATACAGTACTCAGTGAAGAGCAAGATTGGCATGACCCTATTCCAGATCATGTTCGCTCTTTGCTGGATGGTCATTGGCAGTTATCCGCATCTTTAAGAGAAGCTGGCCACTTTCCTCCTGTTGATATTCTTAAAAGTCTATCGCGTCTAATGCCTGTTTTGACATCTAAGACACATCAACAACAAGCCAATTATTTGCGCCGTTTGTTACATGCTCATCGTGAAGCTAAAGAGTTAATTTCTATAGGTGCTTATGTAGACGGCTCTGATGCTTTGATTGATGAGGCTCTTGCCAAAATGTCAAAGATAGAAAAATTTTTACAGCAAGAGCAGTCAGAAAAAACCTCCTTTGAGGCGGTTCATGAAAAACTTTCATTCTAAATTTGAAAAACTCAAGCAAGTTAAGCAGCTGCAAGAACGTAAAATTCAACAAAAATTGGCTCAGTTTCTTTTAAAAGAGAAGTGGTTTGCTCAGAGACTTGTCTCTTTAGAGCAAGAAATGGACAGGTCTTTTCAACAACTTATTTTAGCTCGTCAAAAAGGGATACTTGTACAGCAGCATACTCTAAGAGAATATCTTACTCAGTTAGAAGAGGCATTTGTTCAAATCACAAATACGCTAGAAACCCTCCAAATTCAAAGGCTAGAATTACAACAACAACTCCAGAATCATCATCAAAAACGAAAAGTTATCGAAAAGATCTATCAAGGTCACTATACTTCCTGGCGACGGGATATGTTAAAATACGATGCCTGACATTAAAAAAGAGTTATATGAACTTTTAGCTCCTATAGGTCAAACTCACTTGCTAGCTGATGCTCAGCAGTGGGAGCCTGAACAGCTACAATCTCTCAAGCAAGAGCTACGTCATTTAGACTTGCACCTGTTATGTCACCAACAGCAAATTATTCGTTCTCCTAATCCTTCAGCGCCTTTTTACCCACCTCTTGCCGAGGCTGCCCACTGTGGAAGCCAGCAAGATTTTTTGCTGGGTCAAGAGCTTATGCATCAGGGTAAATGCGGGTGTGTGGTGTTGGCTGGAGGGCAGTCTTCTCGTTTAAGGCTTTCTGGACCTAAAGGATGTGTTCCTGTCTCTTTGGTTAGACATCAAAGTTTATTTGCCCTTTTAGCAGAAAAAGTTGTCAGCGCATCTGCTCAGGTTGGCTATCCTTTGCCTCTGGCAATTATGACGTCAACGGCTAACCGGATCGAAGCTGAGACATTTTTTATTAAGAACAAATATTTTGGTTTGCAGCCCTCTCAGATTTCATTTTTTTCTCAAAGGGTATGGCCTTTGTTAAGCTTTAGTGGCGATTTGCTTTTGAGTACGCCTGGTAGGCTGGCTGTGGGTCCTAATGGCAACGGGGATTTTTTTAAGCAGTTTGTAGTGAACGGCATTTGGAAGGAGTGGGCTGACCAAGGAGTAGAGATCGTCAGGGTGATGCCTATTGATAATCCATTGGCTTTACCTTTTGACTCGGAACTGTTTGGTTTTCACCACCGATTGAGCAATGATGTTTCAATTCAAGCAATTGCTCGTTTATCCAAAGAAGAAAAAGCAGGCACACTTGTTTCTATGCAAGAGAAAGTGGGAGTGGTAGAATATGGAGAGTCTCCAGCTCCTGAAAAAGGATTTGCCAATATTGGGTTGTATGCTTTCTCGATGCCTTGGGTACAAACTATCAGCCAAGTAGAAATGCCTTTACATCCGGCCATGAAAGCCATCAAAACATATCAGGATGCAGAGGTGCCTAAGCATCCTAATGTCTGGAAATTTGAAGAATTTATTTTCGACGCATTTTGTTATGCTCAAAAATCAGAAGCGTTAGTTTATGATAGAGAACACTGCTTTGCTCCTTTAAAGAATGTGGAGGGGGAAGATAGTTTGTCTCAGGTACAGGCAGCCATTCTTGCACATGAGAGATGGCTATATGAGCAAAGATTAGGGAAAGCTCCTCCAGCAGAAGCGGTTTTTGAGTTGTCTAGCGATTTTTATTATCCCACAGAAGAAAAACTCAAGAAGCTAAAAGAGGCTTCATTTGTTCCTGGAGCTTTTATTAGTTAAGGCAATTTTCACAAGGCTTGAGGCCATTTAAGAACTATGTTAAAAGCATGGCTAACAAGCAGTCTAGGTAGAAAGAGGTAACACGTGACAAGGATGAAAATAGGGTATTTAGGGGCAGGGATTTGGGGGTATACACTTGCTGATTTATTAGCCTCTAAGGGTTATGAGGTAACGTGTTGGAGTATTGAAGAAGACCTTATTGCACACTTAAAGCAGCATCATGAACATCCAAGATTGCCTGGACGTAAGGCTCCTCCCACTCTTTCTTTTACAACAGATTTGGCTGAAGCGTTAAGCGATAAAGATATGATAGTTGAAGGTGTCACATCTGCAGGTCTGCGTGATGTTTTCAGTAAAATTAAAAAGTTAGGCATCCCTACGTGTCCTATTGTTTTAACATCTAAAGGGATTGAGCAGAATACGGGCTTATTGCTGAGTAACGTAGTTATTTCTGTATTAGCAGAAGAGCATCGCAAGCAAATTGGTTGTATTAGTGGTCCATCTATTGCTCCTGAGGTTTTCCAGCGGTTACCCGCTTCAGTTGTGTGTGCTGCTTATGATGAAAAGGTCATGCATGCTATCCATCATGCTTTTTCAGCTCCTACTTTCCGTGTTTATCCAAATTTTGATATTCATGGGGTTGAGCTTGGTGGAGCTATGAAAAATATCATTGCGATTGCATGTGGTGCTTCAGATGGTCTTGGTTTTGGAGATAATACAAAAGCTGCTTTGATGACGCGAGGGCTGCATGAGATCCGTCGTCTTGCTGCTGTATGCGGTTGCAATCCCGAGACACTCAATGGGTTAGCTGGAATGGGAGATTTATGTGTTACGTGTTTGTCTCCTAGGAGCCGTAATTATTGTTTTGGACGTTTAATTGCTGAGGGAAAAACTCCTGAACAAGCAAAGCAAGAAATAGGCATGGTGGTAGAAGGCGCCTATACATGTCTATCTGCTGTACAGCTTGCTAAAAAAGAAAACATTGAATTGCCTATAGCAGATGCTGTGTATCGGGTTGTTTATGAAAATATGAGTCCGAAGGAAGCTGTAAAATTACTGTTACAGCGCACAACTAAGCATGAGCTTTTGTAAGCTTTTTACAGATCACCGACTATATGTTTCTGATGAAGTGTAAATGTTTCTAGGGTGTGTTCTTGAGAACGATTGCGATACAGGCAATAACCCGTCATAATTGCTATCATAGAAGCAGCTGCCATACCCCCGCAAATTTTAGGTAATAAAGCCAGCTCATCATTGAGAAGGCTATGGCTTGACAAGGAGCCATGATGCACAATCAATAGAGCTATAGCTGAAATTGTTAAGGCTGATAAGAGTGTTATCCCTGTACAAGCTGCAATGTAGCGTTGTTTAGAAGGAAGAGGGGTTTTAGGATCAGGCAGGCGTATTGGCAAACTCTCGCAAAACTGTAGAGGAATATTTGTAACAGCATGCGATGGAATAGCAGAAGAGGAAGCTTGATCTGAAAATGGTGGTAAGGCCATTTCACAATTGGATTGTAGTATGCTATTGAGTGACGCCATCTTAAATTCTCTTTTTGTCTCTTATTTATAAAATTTAATTCTGTCTTCCTGCCTTGTTTTGGGCTAAGAAGGAAATTTAAGTATTTTTATCTCATGAAGCTATCCTCACAGGAGGATAGCTTCATCTCATTTAAATTATTAGGATTCAGTTTCGTTTTGTTTAGTTCCGCGTTTCCAACCGATGACAGCGGCTGCGCTAAGACCGATCGTTGCTGTTGTAACACCAGCGATTAAAGCTCTGTTAACAGCACCACTTAGTGGAGCCCCTTGTGCGATGAAGACACCTAATGTGATAATAGCTGCTAAAGCTACAACCCCTACCATAAAAGACTTAGGGTGAGTCATGACCTCATGACCTAAACCCTTTCTAGAATCATTTAATTTTTGACCGATTGCTTGGCATGACATATACATTCTCCTTTTAAAGATTATTATTGTTTTATGGACATAAGTATATAATGCGAATATTTTTAAAAGATAAAAAACAGTTAAATTTAAAATTAATTATTTTAACTGTCTTTGAATGGTTAAGTTTTTGTCTGCTGTAATAAGTAAACGGCTGAAAAATATGAAGGTTTTGTTAAAACATATCCCCTGACCTTGCAGTGTAGCTGAAGGATCAGGGGATATGGTATTCAATAAGAGCGCTTTAAGTACTTAGTATTCTAAGCTTTTTTGGATTTGCCTGAAGTGCTTGAACGATGGCTTGGTGTTTGAGATAGCGCAGCAGATGGGGCTTTCTTAGTAGCTTTTTGTGCTTGTTCAAGCCTTGCCCGTGCCCCGTTAAGTTGACCTGAAAGCTCTGGTTTTTGACCATGAAGAAACTTGCTTTTATCTGCAATCAGACTTTCAAGATCTTTGATTTGCTGTTCATAATAAGGAGCCAGTTGCCGAGCTATAGCTAATCGTTGCTCTCTTAAAGACTGTTTCTTTAATACTCTGTTATAGGCGTCTTGAGAAGCTTTTGAAGTTGGATGTGCTTCATGTTGTTTAAGCTTTGCTTGCAAATCCTTTAAGGATGGAAGTGATGCAGAAAGTGTTGAGCATTCTGCTGCAAGTTCCTCATGGATTTGGATAAGTTCCTGCCGTAATCGAACACATTGTAATTTTTGTTCTGCTAGCTTCTCTGCAGGAGATCCTTTTACTGAATGAGAATGATCTTGAATCAAGGTTTTTAAAATTTGCAAGCGATGAGTATTCAACTCGGATTTTTCTTCAGGAGAAAGTTGCCCAGCCTTGTCTAAAATGTTGATAGCTTCTTTTAAATGACCTTGAAGGGCTTCCCGGGTTGCAGTGGAGCCGAATCCTTTTGAAGATAATTCGTGACTGTTAAGGTGTGCAAGGGCGAGTTTGAGTTCTTTGACTAATTTGTTCTTTGCACCAAAAGAGAAAAAGCGGACCCAAGCAGGTTTTTGATTATGAGCTTCTAATTTTGCATTAAGCAGCCCAACCCTCATAGACAGGGATTCCATCGTTGTTTCATGCAGCTGCAGTTCGTTTCGTTTGGCTGCTTCTTTGCTTATGCGCAGAGGTTCTGCTTGTCGAACAGCTGTAGGGCGTTCAGTTTTTTCAGCACGTTGCGTAGCCGCTGAAAAACGCTGCTCCCCCGCCTTTTGAGTTTTACTTGTTGTGTGTTCAAATTCTGAGATGTCAACAGAGGTATAGCCCCCCCCTAAGTATCCGCTAGAAACTCCGAATTTTTTATCGAAAGCGCGCTGAGAAATAACCTCAAATCGGACCTTAGTTTTAGGGTCGTCTAATTTTGCTTCGTCAGCTGTCAAGTAAAAAACAGGGCGTGCAGATCCTATCCCAGCTTTGTCTGCTGCTTTTGTAACAGAACCTTGTAATAACTCCCCTCCACCCTTTTTAAGAGCCTTTGCAAATTGATCATAGGCTTCAGTATCCTGATTGTACGTTTCTCTGATAGCATAAAGGGTAACTGTAGACATAACTAACCAACCTTTTTATTTGAGTATGTATATTTATTTTTATAACTAAGTTATTAAAATGTCAAAATTTAATTATGTTTAATATTAAAAACGCGTTTGTTTATTAAGATTTTCAGAAGTTATATTAAATCTATTATCAATCTAATTGGTTTATATGTTTTGTAAATCATCAGGTTTTTACAAAGATAAAAAGCAAAGCCTTTGAACAACAAACTATGCGTACAAGTCATCGTTGTTATCTTCTTCTGGCAGAGGAGAGGTGCTTCGTCTAGAGGCTGTATCACTGCCTTCTTCCATAGAAAATACGCCGGAAGAACGATCAGAACCTCGGCTGCTAAGGGATGTCGTATCGCTACTGGTGCTTCTAGTTCGAGTGGGAGTAGAGGAACGCTCTGAGGGCTGATAGCTATCTGTTCTCTGTTGTAGACGATCAACCTCTGTGAATAACCTTTCGGCATCAAGCTTTTTGGGTCCAAGACGTTCCCATTTTTTTCCCTCTTCTATCCTGGAGAGTTTGTTGTCTCCTACATATTGTGTATCGGGGGAAACAGATCGCAACCCCTGAGACATAAAAATTTCATATTCACAGAGTTTAAATGCGGCCATAGTCTGAAAGGAAGGCCCAAGATTGTGATTACGGAAGTCTGTCGTCAAAGAGTTGTAGGTTCTAAATGAAGCGGAGCTTGATAAAGCAGGATTCATTACTGCTTGATATGAGAGGCTCTGATAACTTGTTGATAGTTCATCTAATGTTGGTTGAAGCTGATTAAAAAGGGCTTGGGCTTCTTTTAATTTTTGATCTCTCTTGCGTCCGTTCCACCACTGTCGAATCCCAGAAAACAAGCCGCTGCTTTTTAATGAATTGTTATTGAGTGTCTTAATTTCAGTGCTTAGAGTTTCTAGTTTGCGAAGCGCGGGTTGAGCCCTTAAATACGTAGAGGTCATACTATCCCACTGTTTCTGAAAATCTCGCTGGACAGTAGTATCATCAGGGGTAGATGTAGAAGATTGAGTGGATGTGGGCCTCGCTTTTTGTGAGGGAGGAAAGGCGGCCTTACCAAGTTGGCTTGTTTTGGCTGTTGTAGACGAGAAGTCTTGAGGGATAAGAGTGATGTAACGTGTAGATGATGTAGGGTCTTGCGGTAGAGTTTTAAGTCGGACGTTAGCAGGATTTTGGCGTATGGCAGCTAGAGCAGCTTCATCCAGTGCATACATATTCCCAGGAAAAGAAGCACTAGGAGGTAAGTTTCCTGCTTTAAGCTCACTAACAAATTTATCGTAGCGTTGTTTATCCTGAAGATAAATATCTCTGTTTACAAATAAATCAATCATATAAAAACACTTTGTTTTATAAATTGATCTTATTCTGTTTAGTTTTTAATTTGTAAAATTAATTATTCCTTTAAGGGATTTTGAGTTCCTGACCAGGTCGGATCACATCAGATGAAAGATGGTTAAGTTCTTTTAAGGCTTTAATAGAAACTTTATGATCAGCGGCGATTTGCCCTAAAGAGTCTCCATTTTTAACAGTATAAGACTTATCCTCTTCTTGCTTGAGTAGGCTTAACATGGTTTGAAGGGATTGTTTAAGTGAGCTCATGTCTTTATCGACTTGTCGATCTAATTGACTTAGTCTCTTTTCATAATTAATAAGGTCGTTCTGCAGTTTTTCTAGATGTGTTTTAAGTGTACGTAAATCAGCGGCTAGATCTTTTTGATGATTCTCAACTTGTTTAGTTTTTGTTTCAGAAAGTTTTTGCTCTAAGACAGCTACCCGCTCTTCTAGAAGGCGAAGATTCGTATCTTGAGCATGAAGTTTGTAATTTGTTTCTTCAACAGTTGCTTGTAGCTGTTGAACAGGAATAGAATCTGCTAACAACGGAAAGGTCAGAAAACAAAGAACAGAAAATCTCAACATATCACCTCTTCAAAGAGGCCTCCTTCTTCAAAGGAGGAGGCCTATCAAAAATTATCTTCTTTCTAGTTGATGAAGTTTAAACTGAGCACGTCGGTTTTGCTTCCAAGAAGAAGGATCATGACCTTGTGAAACAGGTTTTTCTTTACCGTAAGAAATCGCAAAAAGTTGATCGGGATTCACCCCATTTTGAATCAGTAAAGTACGCACGCTGTTAGCACGACGAGAACCTAAAGCAAGGTTATAGGCAGCAGCTCCTCGTTCATCAGCATGACCTTCAACAAACACATAAGTATTTGGGTTAGAAATTAAATAGTGAGCAATTTCACGAATAGCATGAAGATTTTCGTCTCCTATTACGGTGTATTGATCTGTATCAAAGTGAATGCTTGCAAACAAGGCAGCTAATTTGCCACTTGGAGCTCTAAAACCTTCAATGCCAGGTAAAGCAGAATCGGGATCTCCAGGAGATTCTCGAGAAATAGGAGCTGTATATTCATTAACTTCTAAGGCCGTATAGCCCGCATCTTGCTTTTGCATAGGAATAAATTCCGATTCATCTGACCAACGGCTTAAACGTGCAAAGTCCGGAGAAGAATCATGCTGGCCAAATAAACAACGCATTCCTTTGCCCATATAACGACCACATGTTTTGGTGTCTTCCCAAGTTTCTCTGCCCGTGCGATGACAAGCCGTTGTACTGATGCATAATGCGGCTAGAGCAATCATATATTTTTTCATGTTCCCTCTCCTGATCCTATCTTATTTTAAGTTGTGGTTCCCAACTCGGGAATCGTTTTTCTCCAGGTCCCGAGGTTATTTGTAATGCCTCTTTCTGATTTAAGTTAATCAAATAAAGCTCTGCTGTTGTATCTGTGGCTGAATTAAACATTAAATGTAAACTATCTGCAGCCCATGTTGGATTTTCTTTATGCGTAGAACCTGTTGTAAGCTGCCATTCTTCTTTTGTATGAAGATCATAAATCCAAATCTGACGCACTCCCGCTGTCTGTGCGCAATAGGCTAACTTAGTCCCGTCAGCAGACCAACAAGGCGCAGAATTCTCTCTATTGCGTTTAGAAATCAAAGTCACGGAAGAAGGATCATCAACAGAGATTTTATAAATACGAGCAGTCCCATCTTTATTCGAAACAAATGCAAGGAATTTCCCGTCAGGGCTAAAGGTAGGCGTCCCCTGAGCGGACATAGGAGCTGTAAAAAGTTGACGAGGCTTACCTATCAACCCTTGTTCAGGTGAGAAAGACTGGATAAATAAATCTGGATTCCCCCCAATGTCACTGATAAAGGCAAGCATTTGACGACTGGAGCATACAGCGGGCATGAGCTGATTTCCTCTCAAATAACAAAGACGTTTCAAGGTGCCACTTTGGGTGTTACACAGATAAATTTTAGGTTGCCCTACCTTATAAGATACGAATAAAAAATTTCTCGCAGCCATCCCAAGATCTTGATAAAGATAGGTAGGCGTCACACATAAATGACCGTCATGTGTAATTTGTCGTTTGTTGGCGCCGTCATAATCACATTCCCAAACTTCTGAAGTCCAAGTGTCGGAGGAAGGGCTTTGACGAGTTCTCACCGTGTATAAGATATGAGAGGATGCAATGCCCGGATAGCCAAATACCCACTGATGCAAAGTGTCTGCAATTTGATGGAGCTTACAGCGATCTTGAGCCAAGTTGCCTGTGATATCGATCCCTTTGACTTGTTTGGCTTTCCCTGTATGAACATCGATTAAAGCAGCGCTTAGGCAAGAACCTTGAAGATCAAGCTCGATTAAATAATCCAGGTTTTTCTCTTTAGATAAAGTTTGTAAGGACGCTCCATCTTGACATTTTATGACTTGCATACGACCGTTGTGTGCTAAGTCAAAGTTTAGGATGTTCTTCAGATCTTTGGGATGATAGCTCGCTGTAAGCTGCGCTGAAGAAGCCCAGCATAAAGCAACATGTGTGAAAGACTGTGCTGTGTTGACATGTACAATAATTTCATCATCAGCACATATAACTAAGCAAGGGAAGAGCAAAAATAAAATCCATCGCATGGAAATGCAATTTAACAAACCATGGTAAAATTCTCTACTCCATTATTCGAAGAGGGAATAATCCCTCAGATTAAGCGCAGAGCTCCTCCATAACTGCCATTTTGACCAGAGGTATAATCATGTACCAAGAGCACAGAGCTAGATTAAACAAAAATAAGATGCTCTCCTTGAGTTTACTGTAAATCAAGATCACGGTTTCATTTTCTTAAAGCTGCAATTCTGGGTTTAGAAAAGAATTCTCTTATGATTGTTATGCCGTATTTCAAACATGGAGCAGGGGAGTAATAGCAATGTAGATATCTTATTCCTAGATCATTCGAAAAATGAAGAAGATGTTCAAGATAAAAATCAGTCAGGTCGCCACACAGAGGAACGGAATCCTTTGGTTGGCTCACTTTTTTAAGATAGACTGGCCCAATAAGGATAAAAACGCATCTAAATGTATTGTAGATGAGAATGTTGCAAGATGTATAGATATACTGACGGCGCTAACCTAAAGTTTCTAAGCAAAATCCATACATCTGATATCAAATTTGCTGGTCACAGAGAATAACTAAAAAAGCAAATGCCAAAATCAAGCCATCAAGGGTCAGCGCTTGTGATGATTGATCCCGGGATCTTTAATCACTTCAAATTGTCGAAAAAGCGCCGAAGGGTTTTTGAAAATATTTTCAGAAATTTGTGTCATATTAACTTCCAAGTTTAAAAGGCCGACTATATGCCTCATTTCAACAAAAATTTAGTGATTTTTTTCTGTTATTTTAGCAGTATCTGATTGCTCGAATTGACAGTGAATTGTTAGACTTCGTTCTTACAGACAATCTTAGGTTGTACTTATGCAGTTTGATGTTTATGCCCTTGATTCAATGTTTCAGGAACTAAAACAGGCTCCTTATCCACTTCAGCCTTCTAATACCTGGATTGACCTTAATCGAACTAATCTTGCGCAGCTTCAAGATCATGGTTTTAAAAATATGCGAAACACGCTTGCTTGTAATTATTTTACCTTTACAGGAGATCGCGTTCAGTTTCGATTTTTAAAATCCAAGCTATCTAAAAAACAATACCTACTCAACAAGCTAAGGGCTTTATTAGCTCTAAAATTACCTCGCATTCGGTCTGCTCTGCAAAGCACAACCCTAACCCAAGATTTCTTAAAGACACATACTTACTACACTCAAATGCTTTTTGATTATGCAAAAAAAATCGATCACAAGAGATTGTTGAAACATATAGTAAACGACTCTCCCCTAGGCAACCCTCCTCCTGTTTTTCGTTGGGGAAAACTTCTTACAGCAGACCTGTGCAATTCTGTTATTGAATATTATGCTATTACTAACTCTATAGGAGAAGCCCCCTTACGTACCGTTATGGAAATTGGAGCGGGTTATGGAAGAAATGCTGCAGTATTTTTACAAGTTCACCAGAAACTACAGTATGTTATCTGCGATATTCCTCCAGCACTCTATGTTTCACAAAGTTACTTAACCCAACGGTTCCCTGAGAAAAAAGCTTTTTTATTTCGTCCCTTTAAAAGTTTTGGTGAAATACAAAAAGAATGGGAAGAGGCACAGCTATGCTTTATTTTGCCACACCAACTAGCCTTGTTACCAAATAAATGCGTTGATCTCTTTCTTAATATCAGTTCTTTTCAAGAAATGCGTCCTGAACAAATTAGTTACTATTTTTCTCAGATTAATCGCTTAGTACATGGATATTTCTATTTGAAACAATGGAAACATAGTTGCCTGCCTCAAGATAATGTAACGATCAAAGAAGAAGACTATCCCGATTTTCCCCACTGGTTTCGTATTTATTCACGAACATGTGAAGTGCAAACTGCTTTTTTTGAACGCTTATATGATTTAAAACGCTCTTAAAGAGAATTATGATTACAGTTGTTATCCCTACCTATAAAAGACCTCAACTTCTCAAACGTGCTGTCAAAAGTGTGCTCAATCAAACGTATCCCCATTTCACCATTTTGATCGCGGATAATGCTTCTGGAGATGAAACAGATAGCGTTGTACAGCAGCTAGTGCAAAAAGATCAGAGAATCAAGTTACTGAAACAAAAAACAAATTTAGGGATGTCAGCTAATTTTCAGTCGGCATTCATGCAAGTTACAACGCCCTACGTCTGTTTTTTGCCTGATGATGATTTCTATGCTCCTACTTTTTTTGAAGAGACACTTTCGGCTTTTTCACATTATCCCGACATTTGTTTTGCAGGAGGTGGAAGCGAACTGTTTATAGACCAAAACCACACAATAAGTTGCCTTTCGGCTTATTTTAAGCAAAAATGCCCTCCTACTGGATATTACCCACCTGCAAAATCACTATTAGCACATTTTCGGGCTTATTCTGGCATTCAATTCCCTTCTAGTCTTTTTAAGACAGATTGTCTGCATACGATAGGGGGGTTTGACGTAAGGTTGAAATTTTGTATCGACTCCGACCTCATTTCAAAGTGCGCAGCGCGTTTTCCGGTTTATTTAATTACTGATAGAATTTTTTATTTTTATTACCAAAATAGCACTTCTCTTTCTCGTTCTTTCGATCTACAACAACAAGAAATAGAAGCCCATTACTTACATGAGAACATTTTACTTACTCCTCTTCCCCCAACAGATCGCCAAGTCATCGATCTTTGGTATCAATCCTGGAAAATGCGTATTTGCTGCGGGCTCTATGGCTACTATTACTCTAGAAGAGAATTTCAAAAAGCGTATCTATATGCAGAAAAACTCTATCATATGACAGGTGCTGCTCGATGGAAAAAAAGAAAAACACATACCAAACTCTATGCTCACTTTTCTTTTCTCTCTTTTATTTATCAAGCGCTCAAGGTATGTGAACGTGGTCTGCGTTTTTACAAAAAAAAATCTAAAGTTTCTTCTTCGATGCCTTCTCAGGAGGTCATTTATACGACTCATTCCGATACAGATTTTTGGAAACAATACGCTTTAAGCTTAGAGACTTAAAATGAGCTTCTTTCGAAATTTGATAGAATGGTGGAAATTTTAGAATAGTCCAAAAGAACAAGAAAGTTAGAGGTAAGCACAAAACCTTTAGCATTGCATCCAACATCTCCCTTGTGTCTGATTAGCAAATCTTTAATTCTTTCCTGTTGATCATTTTGCAGAGCATATTTCTTCGTAATCTACCTTGAAAAAGCAGTTTAAGCGATCGACTATATATGCCACTCAATCTTTTCATGGACGATGCACTCTAGATTTGAAAAAAAATGGCCTTGCTTTTCCCTTTTACCGAGATTATAGTCTGCTTACTCAAATAGGCTATGGCTGAAAAAATGAGCTGCGATCCTCAATCTTTATTTTTTACTATCCTCCTAACTTGTGATAAACTGCATCTTCTTCAACATAAGAAAAATGCTCCCTATCTTAAAAAAACTCAATATTTTAAAAAGGATGGTGGATTCTCTTTTAAAAAAGTCGAAATCTGAGTATATGCAATATCAAAAATAAAAAACCCTCATGTATTTATGAAAACAATTATTTTAGCAGGTGGATTAGGAACTCGACTTTCAGAAAAGACCAGTGATTGTCCAAAGCCTATGGTTGATGTGGGTGGTAGGCCGATATTGTGGCACATCATGCAGTTGTATTCTTTATATGATCAAAATGAGTTTGTTCTTGCATTAGGATATAAAAGTGAAATCGTGAAACAATATTTTTTCAACTTTTATGCAATGAATAACGATCTTTCTGTCAATTTGCAAACGGGTGAAACGATCATTCATCAAAGAGAGCTGTTGCCCTGGACTATACATATGGTGGATACAGGCCTTCATACGCAAACAGGAGGACGCTTAAAAAGATGTAAGCAGTGGATCGGAAATGAGCGTTTCATGATGACCTATGGGGATGGGTTATCAGATGTTAATATAGATGAGCTCATCGATTTTCATTGCTCTCATGGAAAGCTCGCCACAGTGCTCAGCGTGCGTCCTCCTGCTCGTTTTGGAGAGCTTAAATTTGAAGAGCAGAGAATAGATAGCTTTATGGAAAAACCTCAAATTGAAGCCGGATGGATTAATGGGGGATTTTTTGTGCTTGAACCAGAAATTTTTGATTATCTAGAGGATGATAAAACGATTTGGGAACGTTCTCCTTTGGAGCGTTTGGCACAGGACAAAGAATTAATGGGCTTTCAACATACAGGTTTTTGGCAACCCATGGATACTCTCAGAGAGTGGCGCTATTTACAATCTTTATGGGAATCTGGGTCTCCACCCTGGCTAGAAAAAAAGGTAACACATGAGCTTTTGGTCTGAAAAACAAGTTTTAATAACAGGTGCAACAGGTTTTGTAGGTTTTTGGCTAACTAAGCGACTTGTTGAGGAAAAAGCACGTGTGATTGTGCTTGTGAGAGATCATGACCCACAAACTGCACTTTACCATAGTGGGCTGATCCAACAAGTCACAGTTGTGAGTGGAGCTCTTGAGTCTTATGAAACATTAGAGCGAGCTCTATGCGAGTATGATGTGGATACGGTGTTTCACTTGGGAGCACAAACGATCGTCGGCACTGCAAAAAAAGCCCCTTTGATTACATTTGAAGCCAATATTCGTGGTACCTATTTGCTTTTAGAAGCATGTCGGCGTCAGCAACAAACAGTGAAGCGCATTGTAATAGCATCTAGTGATAAGGCTTATGGTTCAAGCCCTGTATTACCTTACACTGAAAATATGCCATTGATGGGAACCTTCCCTTATGACGTTTCTAAATCTTGTTGTGACTTGATTTCACAGAGTTATTTTCATGCTTATGGATTACCCCTAGCTATTGCTCGGTGCGGCAACATTTTTGGAGGGGGAGATTTAAATTGGAGCCGTTTGATACCAGGTACAATTCGTAGTTTACTAAAACAAGAAGCGCCTCTGATTCGTAGCGATGGTACATTTGTTAGAGATTATATTTATGTAGAAGATGTGGTTAATGCTTATTTGCTTTTAGCGCAAAATCTTCAAGACAAGCATGTACAAGGCGAGGCTTTTAATTTTGCTCCTTCCAAACCCTATACAGTTTTGGAGGTTGTGCATCTGCTACAAAGCATGATGGGATGTGAATATTTATCCCCCAAGATTTTAAATGAAGCTAAGGGAGAGATTAAAGATCAATTCCTGACTAGTCAAAAAGGGAAAAAGATTTTAGGATGGGTTCCTGAATATTCCTTAGAACAGGGTCTTCAACCTACAATCGATTGGTATCGTAAACTTTTAGCAGCTCCAGAATATGCGATGTGTTGAACTTCCCCTTAAAGGGGCCTATTTCATAGAACTGCAATCTAACTCAGATGTAAGAGGGTCTTTTTGTCGACTTTTTTGCACTGAACAATTGCAAGCGTTGGGTCTTCCAGATACAAATTTTGTGCAAGTTAATCTCTCTGATAATACTAAAGCAGGGACTTTGCGTGGAATGCACTATCAGATGCAGCCTTATGAGGAAGCTAAAATAGTTTATTGTTTAAAAGGTGCTGTTCATGATGTGATCATTGATCTAAGAGAAGATTCTGCTACTTTTAAACAGCATGTTGGGATTCGTCTTTCTGATGATAAACCTTGCGCTCTTTATATCCCAAAGGGATTTGCGCATGGTTTTATAACACTTCAAGATCATACGCAACTACTCTATCTTATGTCTCAATCCTATCACCCCAACCATGCTTGTGGATATCTGTATAACGATCCTGCTTTTGACATCCAATGGCCTATGCAACCTACAGTTATTTCTGAAAAAGATTTAGGGTATTTGCCTTTTGAGCAACCCGCATGTCGTTTCTGTGGGACAACCTTGCAACATACCTTTTGTAATTTAGGTGTTTCACCCTTGTCCAATGCTTATTTGACCTCATCACAATTACAAGAAAAAGAACATTTCTATCCCTTGCATGTGTATGTCTGCTCTCAGTGCTTGTTGGTACAACTTCCAACTTTACATACTCCCGATGAGATTTTTTCAGAATATGCTTATTTCTCTTCCTATTCTTCATCATGGTTGGAACATGCCAAAGCCTATGTAAACATGATATCGAAACGTTTTAAGCTTCATGAACATTCTTACGTCATGGAATTGGCAAGTAATGATGGATATTTGTTGCAGTTTTTTAGGCAGAGGAACATCCCTGTTTTGGGTATTGAGCCCGCTAAAAATGTAGCACAGGTAGCGCGAGATAAAGGGATCCCTACGCGTTCAGATTTTTTTGGATGTGAATTAGCTAAAGAATATCTAGGACAAGTAGATCTGCTGATTGCGAATAATGTGCTTGCTCATGTTCCGGATCTAAATGATTTTGTAGAAGGAATGAAAAGAGTTTTAAAGCCACAGGGTGTAATGACTTTAGAATTTCCACATCTTCTAAGATTGATGGACGAGAATCAATTTGATACCATCTATCATGAGCACTTTTCTTATTTTTCCCTGCTTTCTGTTCAACGTGTGTTTGCTGCGCATGGTTTGATGATTTTTGATGTGGAACAATTGCCAACTCATGGCGGTTCTTTACGAATCTATGTGAAGCATGCAGAAGATCTATGCAAACAACAAGAGCCTTCTGTACAAAAGCTTATAGAGGAAGAAAAAAGTAAGGGGCTAGATATGTTAGAGACTTATCTACAATTTGAGCGACAAGCTCAAGAGGTAAGAGCTGATCTCTTGTCATTTTTGCAACAAGCTCATCAAGACAATAAAACTGTGATCGCTTACGGAGCCCCTGCTAAAGGGAATACGCTTTTAAACTACTGTGGGCTCAATACAAAATTTTTACCCTTCACTGTGGATAAAAATACTTACAAACAAGGCAGGTTTTTACCTGGGACTCATATTCCTATTTTTTCGCCCTCTAAAATTTTGGAAATCAAACCTGATTATGTCTTGATTCTTCCTTGGAATCTTAAACAAGAAATTATGAGTGAAATGGAAGCTGTTCATCAATGGGGAGGTAGATTTGTTGTTCCTATCCCTAAATTAACTCTCATTTAAGCAAAAGAAGCATATTATGATTCAAATTGATCTAGAAAAAGGACTTGTTAATCTTAAAGATAACGACTCTTTAAAAGAATATTCTTTGGGATCGCCAGAGGCTTTCGCTCTTCTATCAAAAGCTTGGCTACGTTGTGGGTGGGATAACAAATATGTGTACGGTTTTTCTTGGTTAGGACGACCCATCATTCAGTTGCCTGAAGATTTGATCCGCATTCAAGAACTTATTTATCGTCTTCAGCCCGATGTGATTGTAGAAACAGGTGTGGCGCATGGAGGTTCTCTAATCTTTTACGCCACACTATGTAAAGCCATGGAAAAAGGGCGCATTATCGGTGTTGATATTGAGATACGTCCTCATAACAGAAAAGCTCTTGATGAACATTTTTTACGTCCTTATATCACACTTATTGAAGGTAGTTCTATCGATGAAAAAATTGTTAATCAGGTCAAATCTTTGGTTCAGCCGCATGAGAAAGTTTTAGTGCTTTTAGATTCTTGTCATACTTATGATCATGTCATGAATGAACTTAAGGCTTATGCCCCTCTTGTAAGCAGAGATTCATATATTGTTGTTATGGATGGTATTATGGAAGATTTAGTGGGAGCTCCTCGTACAAAAGAGGATTGGAAACATGATAATCCTAAGCAGGCTGCTAGTGACTTTGTTAAGCTCCATCAAGACTTTGTCATGGAGGAACCTCGTTTCCCCTTTAATGAAGGAAATATCCAGCAAAGAGTCACATATTGGCCGTCTGGATACCTTAGGTGTGTACGAGCATGAAGATTTCTTCTCCTCTTGTTACAGCTATTATTGCTACTTATCAACGTCCTCAATGGTTACAAAGAGCTGTACGTAGTGTGCTGGTGCAAAGCTTTCCTCATTTGCAAGTGCTGATAGCTGACAATGCTTCAGGGCCTGCAACAGATGAGGTAGTAGGCAAATTCATGCAACAAGATGCTAGAGTGAAGGTGATTAAACATCCTGTCAATCTAGGCATGACAGCCAATTTTCAAACAGCTCTGATGCAAGTCACAACACCTTATGTATGCTTTTTGCCGGATGATGATTTTTTAGGTCCCTCATTTTTTGAAGAGGCGCTACCTTTTTTTGAACGCTACCCAGATATTGCTGCTTGTGGGGGAGGTGGATTGATTATTAATCAAGATTTTGAGGTGTCCAGCATTCTCAATCAAGGACAAACAATTCCTGCTCCTGGTTATTATCCTCCTCCTCGGGGTCTTTTTGCTTATCTTCGATCCTCTTTCGGTATCACTTTCCCAGGTCTTTTATTTAAGACGGATATTGTTAAACAATTAGGAGGATTTGATCTGAGAATACGCATAGGAATTGATGAAGATCTGGTGTCTCAATGTTTTGCCAAATTCCCTGTATATTTGCTTACAGATCACCCATGTTATTTTGGCTTTCAACACGCTGCTTCGCTTAGCAGGATCACTAAGGATTTTGCTTTGTATGAAGACGAGTGTTTGATCTTTCATGAAAAATTAAAACAAATTCCTCTTTGTCCGGAAGAACAACAAGAAATAGATCAATTTTTCCAATCTCGTCGCTTAAAAATAGTATCTAGTGCATACCATAGCTACTGCCAAAACAAAGAATTTAAAAAGGCGTATGCAGAGGCGAATAAGCTACAACGCGTTTATCCCAGTCGAAAGTGGAAAAGAAAAAAAAATCATGCAAAACTTTGCCAATATTGGCCTAAGTTCCATGATCTTTATCAAACACTTAAAGTATTTGAGCAACGTTTAAGAGGTAAAAAACAGGCTAAGAGTTCGGGTAGTGCTTCTGTTGTTGCACATCCTGATGTTGAAAAATGGCGAGCTTACGCTTTATCTTTGGAAGCGCCTAATTGAGTTTTGAATAGATGAAGAAAATTTTAGTCACTGGTGCTTCTGGTTTTATAGGTCGATATACGCTTGATTTACTACAGCAGGCAGGCTATCTCATCTGCCCTTTACGTCTTAATCTTTCTAACCCTGCTGCCATAGAACAACAAATCTGCGACTTTCAAGCGGAGGCTCTTTTACACCTTGCATGGGAAACAACACCAGGACAATACTGGCACTGTCCAACGAATTTAGATTGGTTAAAAGCTTCATTAAGCCTCATCGAGACCTTTGCTAGAGGTGGGGGCAAACGCGTTGTGATCGCAGGTAGTTGTGCAGAAAGATACCCTACAACTACATATGGAGCCTGTAAAGAAGCTTTACGATTAAGTGCAGAAGCTTTTTTAAAACGTGCACAGGTTAGCTTTGCTTGGGGAAGGATTTTTTTCCCTTATGGTCCATATGAGAAGCAAGCTAGAATGATTCCCTCAGCGATCCGAGCTTTACTATCTCAACAACCTTTTCAATGTTCTTCACAAGACCATGTGCGAGATTTTTTATTTATAGAGGATATGGCACGTGCATTTGTAGAGCTTGTACAAAGTCGTGTAGAAGGTTTGGTAGATATGGGGACAGGTCAGGGTATTTCAATGGGAGAGCTGACCCTGCGGATCGCAAGAACTATGAATGCTGTAGATTTGATAACATTGTCTTCATCTCCTTCTACTGTAGAAAATCCGGCATTCATGCTTGCTCAAGCAGATCGCTTATATAAAGAAGTAGGTTTTTGTCCGCGCTACACGTTGCAAGCAGGACTTGAAAAGACAATAGCATGGTGGAAACAACAGAATTTAGTGTCTTGCTCGACCTACTAATGTGATGCGAAGTGTTTTGGTCTGCTCTTCCTTAGAAATTTCTGAACAAGCTGGAAGGCTAAGAGTTGGCAAGACCTTTAAAACATACGCTTGGTTTGCAGAAGATAAACTTTTGATCACATGACAAGCCGTAATTTTCCCTGAAGGGAGGATTTTAATTTCAACACAGACATCTCCTGCCTCAGGAAAAATAAGAAGATCTTCTAATAAGGCTATTAACTGATCTCGATAACTAGATGCAAAATTTTCTGATCTCAAGGGAGATAAAGAAGTTTTTTTTGTGCTTTGAGAAGAAAGTGAGGAAGTGGCTTTAGGTGTTTCTAAATTTTTTAAACTTTTTTCCATTAAAGATGCTAAAGCTTGATGTTGATTGGCAGAAGAGGATGCTTTTTTATCCTTAGAGGGAGTGGCTTTAGAAATTGTGCTAGCAGACGGTGCAGTAGGTTTAGCTACGGTTTTATTTGCAGATTTGGGTTTGATAGCAGCTGCTACGGGAGCAGGAGGAGCAGGTTGTGGCGTGGGTAGGGGCGCAGAAGATGTTGTTTCTATTGCAATAGGTTCGTTTAGAGGAAGGTCTTGTTGAGTCGCAGGTTCTTGATAAACAATAGAATGTGATATTTTGTTAGGAGTGTCATGCACAACATAATAAGTGTCAACAAGATGGTGTGTAATGTTGGGATGATGCTGTATTTGACGATGGTAGCACAGTAGAGCAAGCAAAAATAAATGCCCTAGCAGAACATAAGCCATACGTCTTGTTTTAGTCTGGGCGTAAAATAACATCGAGGTTATCAAAACCTACTTTAGCTACCGTATTTTTTACATGTTGGTACGTTCCAAAAGACGCCTGTTCATCTTGAAAAAGCTGAGGATGGACTTTCCCATTTTTTGCGTAAGCTTGTCTTAAGCCTAGTTCTAGTTGTTCTAAAGAAACAGGCAGATGATTCAAGACTATGCTATTATCCGCATGAACATGGATGACAATTGGGCTTTGGCTTTCAATAGTTTTTGCTTGTTCCGTAGTCAGAGAAGGGCCCTGAGCCAAACTTACTTGTTCTTGTTCAAGTAAGGGAGCAGCAATAATAAACATCATTAAGATTACAAAGACAACGTCAATGAGCGGTGTTAAATTGATCTCTGCGTCTTCTAGATCTGTCATCATGGCTTTTCTGCTTTAGCTAATAACAATCCGGAGAAACTCTCCATATCAATGCAAAAATGTCGAATCTGAGCTCTTAGATAATTGTAACTGACAAGAGCGGGGATGGCTACAAATAAACCTACGACAGTTGCTCCAAGTGCCATGGCTAGTCCACTCATCACGGCTGTATTAGTTTGAGCAGAGGCCCCATGCTGCAATTCATGGAAGGTTAATAGAATGCCCCATACGGTTCCCAACAACCCCAAAAAAGGAGCCAAGCTTACAATGGTGGGAAGCAAATAGAGGCCTTTTTCCAAATGTTTGCGTTCTTGAGCTTGGGCACAAGATAACAACCGATCCAAGGACAACCCTTCTTGTTCAGAACGTTGATAAGCAGCATAAAGAGAGGCAAAAGGATGATGCTGATGAAAAGAAGAACCTGAAATTGAGGATAGACCGAGCAAACGCGTCCCTTCCTTGGTGATATAGCGGCATATAGAAATTTTTTGCAAAAATAAAGCCCAACTCATCATAGAAAGAAGAAAAAGGGCTATAAAAATTATTTTACCAAATAAATCGGAAGATAAGAAAGCTTCGATGACAGGATGCATGGACGTATCTTAATAAAAAGAATTTGTCTACGCAATGATAAATATATTTTTTTTATTTACTTTGCATAAAAAGTAAGATAAAATTTATGCCTTGGCAACTAAGGGAGTTGTTATGTTTAAACTATCGAGATATTTTTTTATACTTTTTGCAAGTGTAGGTCTGTTGGCCGCAGCTCCTTTAGCGCATGCTGCTCCTAACCAGCCTATGAGTCACCAGGTCAGCGTAGCCCAACCAGTCTCCGCTTCCTTGCTCTCTGAACAAACATCCATCGCTCCAGGAGAGCCTTTTTGGGTAGGTGTTCAGCTAAAAATGGAACAAGGTTGGGATACTTATTGGATGAATCCAGGTGATGCCGGCTTTCCTACTCAAATTGAATGGCAGCTACCTAAGGGATTCACAGCCAGCCAAATCTATTGGCCAGCTCCTCAAAAATTTACTAGTGATCAAATGGTTGGTTTTGGATATGCCGATTCGGTGATGCTTTTAACAAAAATCACCCCTCCTAAAAATATTTCTGATCAAAATATAGATATTAAAGCTCATGTTTCCTGGCTAGCCTGTAAAGAATCCTGTGAGCCAGGGGAGGCTGATCTGGCTTTAGCCTTACCCATTCGTGCTCAAGCCGAAATCAATGCTTCCACAGAAGCACAATTTGCCCAAGCTAAAGCAGCGCTACCCAGAGAAGCTACAGTGCAAGTGCAAGCTAAAGGAGATAATCTTATTTTGAATTTTCAGCATGAAGGCCCTATAGGTTCGGCTCAATTTTTTCCAGAACAGGGCTCAATGATTGATTATCTGGCTCCTCAAACGATGGATCTAAGCAAAGGGGGCCTGTCTTTAAGTGTTAAACGTTCTGCTTTGAATGAAGTCTTGCCGGATCAGGTTAAAGGGGTGTTACTTTTCTTAGAAGAGGGGACAGGGATTCAACACGTGATACAGGTCGATTCTCAACTAGGTCAGCAGATGGCAGCTGAGCTCTCAGGTTTTTGGGTAGCTTTAGCTCTTGCTTTGGCAGGAGGGGTGATTTTGAATTTTATGCCGTGTGTGATGCCGGTGATTGCTCTTAAGATTTTTAGCTTTGTCAAAATGGCGCATGAAAAACGGGGACTGATTTTTAAACATGGGCTTGTTTTTACTTTGGGTGTTTTAGTTTCATTCTGGCTCTTGTCGGGTGCTTTATTACTTCTGCGTGCTTATGGGCAAAGCGTAGGCTGGGGCTTCCAGTTACAAGAACCTGTTTTTGTTGTGATCCTAGCTTCTATTTTGTTTTTGTTAGGCTTAAGTCTGTTTGGTTTGTTTGAATTTGGAACGTCTTTAATGGCTGTGGGACAAAACTCATCTCGAGGGAAATCCCCTTTGGTAAGTTCATTTATGAGTGGGGTGTTAGCAACATTGGTTGCAACGCCATGCACAGGGCCTTTACTGGGACCAGCTCTTGGATTTGCCATGACGCTTGCTCCTTTCAAAGCCCTCATGATTTTTACAGCTATGGGATTAGGGATGGCTTCTCCTTACCTGTTATTCGCTGCTTTCCCCAGACTGGTAAAATTTTTGCCTAAACCAGGCAACTGGATGATTGTCTTTAAGCAGATTATGGGCTTTATAATGATGGCAACAGTAGCCTGGTTGGTATGGGTTTTTGGAGCTCAAACAAGCAACCTAGCTACCTTTGTACTCCTTCTAGCTCTGCTTGTCATGGCAATAGGAGGATGGATTTTTGGACAATGGGGAGCTCCTACACGTAAAAAAAGAACACGCTATATCGCTAAGGCGATCGCAGCCCTTCTTATTGTATTTGCTGGAGTTCAAGCTATGAAAGTGGCAAAAACCAGCTCCTCTACTGAGATTGTGCAACAAATCAAGGAAGGATGGGAGCGTTATAGTCCAGAAAAAGTAGCTGCTTTCCAGGCAGAGGGTAAAACAGTGTTTGTGGATTTCACAGCTAAATGGTGTTTGATTTGCCAGGCAAATAAGGTTGTCTTGCATTCCTCAGAGGTTGAAAAATTATTCAAGGCTCATGGAGTCATTGTCATGGAAGCAGATTGGACAAAGAAAGATCCTGTGATTACCAAGCAACTTGAGCGTTTAGGTCGTACAGGAGTGCCCGTCTACGCTTTGTATCCTCCTGAGGAAGGTGCAGAACCTTACATCTTACCTCAAACGCTCAGTGGTAATATTTTAAGCGAGTATATGGTTAAAGTAGATGCTCGTTGATTCGCATGCCCATCTCGCTCATGAGGGCTATCTAGAATCGCTTGATGTGTTGCTTGCTCGTGCCCAAACAGCAGGAGTGTCACGCATTATCAATATTTCAACAAGTTTGGAAGAATTAGAGCAGGCTTTAAGTAAATTTAAAGCCTGCTCTTGGATTGATCATGCGTGCGCAATTACACCTCAGGATGTAGCTCAACTAGGAGAATTGCAATTTGAAGCCATCGCTGCTTATGCAAGAAAAGGGGCTCTTATTGCAATAGGTGAAACAGGTTTAGATTACTATTACACTCAAGAAACTAAGTTTCTGCAGAAAGATTTTTTAAAGCGTTATTTGGCCTTGGCCAGACAGTGTCACTTACCCGTTATCATTCATTGTCGAGATGCTTTTAAGGATTTTTTTTCTGTTTTGGATGAAGTGGAGCCTGTAAGAGGTGTATTGCACTGTTTTACCGGCACCCTGGAAGATGCCCAAGAGCTTATAAATAGAGATTGGATGTTATCTGTAAGTGGGATTGTCACATTCAAAAAAAGTGAAGTCTTGCAACAAGTCGCTAAATGGGTTCCTTTAGATCATCTTTTAATAGAGACAGACGCCCCTTATTTAGCTCCACAACCGTTTCGTGGCAAACCAAATGAACCTTCCTATCTTGTCCATACAGCAAAATTTATTGCTCAGTTAAGGGGTATCACCTTTGAAGAACTAGCTGCATCTACAACAGCTAATGCTACAAAATTATTCGGGCCCTCCAAAGCATGTTAAGGTTCATTAAAAATATTTTTTTCGAATAAGCTAAGAAAATTCAAGAAAATTTCCTGCTTTTTAGCTATGATCCCGACGAGTTCTCAAAAAAAGGAATTGCCATGGAGGAAAAAGAGCCTACCATCCAAGCGCGTCTTCCTTATGCCTTTATCATGCGTCGGTTGCATTCTCTGCTGGGCTTATGGTTGATCATCTATTTGCTAGAACATCTTTTCGTGAACGCACAGGCTGCTTTTTTTTCCCCAGATCATCCTTCTAAATTTATCAATATTGTTAACGCTTTCCATTCTATTGCTTATCTAAAAGTTGTGGAGGTAGTCTTTTTAGCTTTGCCCTTTCTCATTCATGGGATATGGGGAATGCGATATGCCTATACAAGCCGTTTTAATTCCTTTAACAACAAAGGGACTTCTCCTTCTTTACCAGAATATCCCAAAAATCGTGCTTTCACTTGGCAACGCCTTAGCGCTTGGTTTCTTGTTTTAGCAATTTGTGCACACGTTGTTCAAATGCGTTTTATGCAAGCTCCTAGAGATATCTATGAGGGGCAAACTCAGCATTATTTAGTGCGTATCGAGGAAGACCCAGGTTTAAATAAATTGGCTTCACAGCTTCAAGCAAGGGTATATACAGCTACCGAGATCGCAGCTTATTGGCAAAAATTAGAAGAAAACAAACTTCACATGGATGAGCATGTCCAAGACGCTACATATTACGTGCAGCTAAATTCTCATTTAGATGAACTGCAATGGCTTAAAAAGGCGGAACAACAGCATTTAAAACCCGGACAAGTGTTAGTTGATGCGCCTAGTGCAGGTAGCGCTTTTTTACTTGTCTTACGTGATACGTTTAAAAGTCCTATTATGGTCGTACTCTACTCTATTTTTGTCTTAGCAGCTAGTTTTCATGCTGCTCATGGTTTGTGGACGGCTATGATCAGTTGGGGCGTAACATTAAGCCAACGTTCGCAGCAATGGATGCGTTATGTGACGCATACGCTTATGTTTGTATTAGTGATCTTAGGGTGGACTGCCATTTGGGGGTTATATTGGCGGTTTTTATTTCAGAGTATATAGGGATTAAGCATGCAATATCAACGTAAAGTCATTGTTGTAGGGGGTGGTTTAGCAGGATTAGCTGCAACGATGAGACTTACTGAGTTAGGTTATCACGTAAAACTTATTTCTTTAACAAAAGTCAAACGCTCACATTCTGTATGTGCTCAAGGTGGTATCAACGCTGCTTTAAATCTTCAAGAAGCTGATGATTCTGTTTTCTTGCATGCTTATGACACGATCAAAGGAGGAGATTTTTTAGCACATCAACCAGCCGTTCTGGAGATGTGCATGGCTGCTCCTCATATCATTCAAATGATGGATAGATTTGGCTGTCCTTTTAATCGCACTGAATCTGGTCATTTGGATGCCCGTCGTTTTGGGGGTACGTTATATCATCGTACTGTGTTTTGTGGAGCTTCTACAGGTCAACAGCTGCTTTATACATTGGACGAACAAGTAAGAAGACAGGAAGTTAAGGGTCTGGTAGAGAAAAAAGAACACCATGAATTTATGAGGCTAGTACAAGACAATGAAGGCAAGACACGAGGTCTTGTCATCATGAACTTATTTAACCAAAAGTTAGAAACTTTAAAAGCAGATGCCGTTGTTTTTGCAACGGGCGGTGCTGGAGTTATTTTTCGTCAAAGCACTAACTCTACGTTTTGTACAGGTGCAGCAAATGGACGTCTTTTCATGCAGGGGATGACCTATGCTAACGGAGAATTTATTCAAGTCCATCCCACAGCTATACCAGGACAGGATAAATTAAGATTGATTTCTGAATCTGTACGTGGAGAAGGTGGAAGAATTTGGGTTTATGGGGATAGTTCTAAAACCATGCTCGATCCGCAAGGCAAGCAAGTAAGCTGTGGCGTGACAGGTGAACCTTGGTATTTTCTAGAACAGTTTTATCCCGCTTACGGTAATTTGGTCGGCAGAGATATAGGTTCTAGAACAATTTTGCGTGTTTGTAAACTGGGCTTAGGCGTGGAAGGACAAAATCAAGTCTATCTCGATATCACGCAGATCCCAGCAGAACGTCAATCTAAACTTGAAGCTGTTTTGGACATCTATAAAAAATTTACAGGGGATGACCCTCGTAAAGTTCCCATGAAAATCTTCCCTGCAGTGCATTATACCATGGGAGGAGCGTGGGTGGATTGGCCTGCTGCAGATGATCCAGACCGTCATCAACGTTATCGCCATATGACAAATATTCCAGGATGTTTTAATTGCGGAGAATCTGATTATCAATATCATGGGGCCAATCGATTGGGTGCAAATTCATTGCTATCTTGCATCTATAGTGGTCTTGTTGCTGCAGAAGAAATTCCCAAATATTTACAAAGTTTGGAACATGAAAATGCAGCTATTTCCTCCACTTTATTTTCTCAAGTTCTTAAGCAGGAAGAACAAGTAGTTGTAAATATGCTCAAGCGTCATGGTTCTGAAAATGTGCATCAACTTCATGAAGAGCTTGCTAGTTGGATGGTAAGAAATGTCACAGTGGAGCGTAAGAATGCTGATCTTGTTAAAACTATGGAGAAAATCAAAGAAATCCGAGAGCGTTTGAATAATATTTCCTTAGATGATCAAGGACAGTTTGCAAATCAAACCTTACAGTTTGCTTTGCAATTTCAACCCATGTTGGAACTAGCTCTTGTTATCACTAAAGGCGCTCTTTTAAGGGAAGAATCGCGAGGCGCTCATTTTAAAGAAGGGTTATGCAGAGACGATGAACATTGGCTTAAAACAACACTTGCCACTTATCAATGTGATGAACCCCAAATCAGCTATACTCCTGTTGATACTCGACATTTTTCTCCTGAATTACGGGATTATACTAAAGTGAAAGAGGGACATCCCGAACCTAAAAATGTACCACTTGAGAAGATTCGCTTGCCTGTTTGAAATTATTTAAAATTTCTTAGTTAAAGATGTTAGGATGTTTTTTTAAACAATTTTCTGGACACTGCCCAGAAAAATTGGATAGTGTTCTAAATAAGATCGAATCCTGTGAAAACATAGTGGTCTTTTAATTAAAGGAATAAAAAAGATTTGGATCGTTTTCTTCTTAAAATCTATCGCGGAACACCTGGCAAACAATATTGGGAGGAATTTGAGCTTCCCCTACGTCCTGCAGAAAATGTCATCAGCGCGTTAATGGCAATTCAAAAAGACCCCATCAATCGCAAAGGAGAGCGTGTGACTCCTATTGCTTGGGAACAAGGGTGTTTAGAAGAGGTGTGTGGTTCCTGTTCTATGTTGGTGAATGGTCATCCTCGACAAGCTTGCACAACCTTGATCCATAAGCTTGTAGCTCAGACCGGCAAAGATGTTGTGACACTGGCCCCTTTTACCAAATTTCCACTTGTACGTGATTTAATCGTTGATCGTTCAAGTATGTTTGAGAGTCTCAAAAAAGTGCAGGGATGGATTGAGGCAGGCAACTCTCAACAGGAAGGTTATGGTCCGTTGGTTGCTCCTGATCAACAAGAACTCATGTACAGTTTATCCAATTGTATGACATGCGGTTGTTGTTTAGAAGCTTGCCCACAAATGAACAATAGGTCTAAATTCATAGGAGCAGCTGCAATCTCTCAGGTGAGATTATTTAATGCGCACCCTACTTCAGAAAAACAAAAGCATGAGCGCTTACACATCATGATGGAAGAAGGGGGAATAAGCGACTGCGGTAATGCTCAAAATTGTGTAAAAGTGTGTCCCAAAAAGATTCCTTTAACAGATAGTATTGCTGAAATTGGCCGAGATGTAACTTTACAAGCTATAAAAGATGTCTTCAGTTTTCACAATCGAGAATAGATACCGGCCTTCTTACTTTGCCTTGCTTATCTATCTTTTACTTTTAAAAGCAGTGGTCATGGGATTGATCATTGCTGCTTATAATATTCATCTTTCTCCAGATGAAGCTCAGTATTGGATGTGGAGCCAGCAGCTGGACTGGGGATATTATAGCAAACCCCCAGCTATTGCTTGGCAAATTTGGATGACAACTTTGGTGTTTGGTCATCAAGAATTTGGAGTAAGAGTCGGTTCTATCATTATTGGATTTTTATTGGTGCTTACAGTGTATCATTTGGCTCAAAGTTGCCGTTTGAGTGAAAGAGTTAGTTTCTGGGCAGCTGTTGTAATGGCTTTTTCTCCTATCGGGATCTTTTTTTCATTTGCTGCCACTACAGATCCTGGTGCAACCTTATTTTTGACATTGGCTATTGCAGAAATTGCACGAGGATTAGAAGAAGAGCAGCAACCACGCTATGCGTTAGCTGGCGTATGGATTTTATTGGGAGCTCTTTATAAATGGACGACCTATATTCTATGGCCCATCACCTTTGTTATGATGCTTTTCCATCCTAAGCTTAGAAAACTATCTATCATCTGGGGTGTTTTAATTTCTTTACTAGCCTTGTTGCCTTCAGTTTATTGGAATGCTAGCCATGATTGGGCCACTTTTAAGCATGTGGGAGGCAACTTTTATCATCCGGGTCGTACAGGTAATGTGATAGATTTTCTTGCATCACAGATAGGGATTGTTTCTCCTATTCTGTTTGTTTTGCTTGTTGTGAGTTTCTTTTATTTAAAAAAGCCTTCTTTAGTTTATCTGAGCTTGTTTCCTTTCGTGATACTTTTTTATTTTGTGACTTCTTTTTTTAAGAAAATGCAACCTAATTGGGGAGACTATCTTTATCCTCCTGCAATGGTTCTTATTGCCTGGGTAGCTTTAGAAAAAATACGTTTAGGAAGGCTGTGGTTACATCTTGGAATTTGGTTGTCGATTATTGGAACATTTGTTGCTTTGAGTATTCCTTGGTTGCAGGAGCACAATGTTTTTTCTCAGCATCAGATTTCCTATAAAGCAAATCCCTTTCGACAGAGTATGGGTTGGGAACGTTTAGGTCCTGCTCTGACACAAGCCGGTTATTGTGCTACAGCGGATACTTTTTTATTTGGTGATCGCTATCAGACAACAAGCTTATTAAGTTTTTACGCTCCAGAAGACAATAGGACTTATTTTTTTAATCTCAATCAACAGAGAAAAAACCAGTTTTCTTATGGGATTAGAATGGAAGATTGTGAGGTAGGCAAGACAGGGTATTTTGTCGTTATTGAAAATGCTAAACCAGAGTCATTACATTGGTATGAGACATGTTATCCTGAAAAATTACATCCTTATTTTGAGCAAGTCACGCATGTAGGTAATTACCCGCTTTTTACTGCTTACGGGAGAAATGTGAAATATGCCATGGTGTTTCGTTGTGAGCATTATTTAGGGACCTGTCCTAAGGACCCTGAAAAATACTAGAGTTCCACCCAACAAGTTCCTTTACGATGTGGGCGTGTAAGAATAGTCTGAGGATGGATGTATACAATTTCAGCGGGCAAGACTTGTTGAAGGTGTAACACCAGATCTTGAATCCACTGTTGTTTATCTGGGAAATGAGAAGAAAGTGTAGTTAAAAATTCATGATGCTTGCGTTGAGCCCTATAAGCTGGACGACGCTGCGGAAGGGTTAGACATTGCATTTTTTCCTGGTCATAATCCCATAAAAAAGAAGTATGATGGACCCATCGTTGTCTTTGTAAATATTGAGCATTGCCTCCAATTTTTAAGTCCCCTATGACATAGTCATTTTCAAGGAGTTCAAAATTTTTGGGGAAAACAGGTGCATACAGGCGATGGCCTAATTCTAGCAAAGGACGAGGGGTTTGTTCTCCGTTGCCCAATAAAGTAACAAAAATAGTTTGAGAATCAATGTAAACAGTGCCTCCTCCGCTATAACGCCTTACAATGGGCACGCCTCTTCTGTGTACTTCCTCATAATTTAATAACTGCTCAGCCTTGCCTGAAATTCCCATGACAATAGCATCGGGGGCTCCGGTGTTAATAATACACCAATTCCCTTGGTCTGTGCGTAAAAGCGCCTCTTCAAGCTGTAACTGCTCAAAGATCGGAGTCTGATGCAATATAAGAAGAGAAAACATGTTCGGATATTGTAAAGAGTTTTTACATTCTTAGCAAGCGCGTGTAAAAACTCTATTTTACTTTAAAACAAAAGTTTAAGCTCGATTAAGAGCTATTAACAAAACTTGAATATCGCTAGGGGAGACGCCCAAGATTCTGGAGGCTTGTCCTAGGGTATGGGGCTGGATTTGAGTTAATTTGTCGATAGCCTCACGCCCCAATCCTTTGATAGAGCGGTAGCAAATCGCTTGAGGAATCACAAAATTTTCTAAAGATTGCATGCGTTCAATGTCGCGCTCTTGCCGAGAGATGTATCCCTCGTATTTAAGAGAGAATTCAATTTGAAAATTTACATCTTCTCCATGGTCTTGCAGGACATCATAGTCACGCAGCAATTGTGCATAGGTAGAGTCAGGACGACATAGCAGCTGAGCAAAAGATGAACCTTTCCCATTGACTTGGGTGTAGGCCTGACGTAAACGGGAACATTCGCCGTCAATAATGGATTTTTTATTTAACAGCTTTTCATAGCGATCCCGGTCAATAAGCCCAAGTTCATAACCATAACGGCGAAGGCGTAAATCTGCATTATCTTGACGCAGAAGTAAGCGGTACTCAGCTCTTGAGGTGAACATTCTGTAAGGTTCATCCAAGGGCTTGGTCATCAGATCATCGATCATCACACCGATGTAAGACTCAGAACGCTTAAGAAAAAATGGAGGCAAACCTTTGAGTTTACATGCTGCATTGATCCCTGCAATGAGTCCTTGCGCTGCAGCTTCCTCATAGCCTGTTGTCCCATTAATTTGGCCAGCAAAATAGAGGCCTTCTACGGTTCTAGCCTCCATAGTTGGTAAGATCTGTCCGCATAGTAAGTAGTCATATTCAATGGCATAAGCAGGACGCATGACCTGAGCTCTCTCTAAGCCTGGGATAGAAGCAATAATTTTTAACTGTACATCATAAGGTAGAGATGAGGAGATCCCATTGACATAAATTTCTTGAGTTTGTAGACCTTCAGGCTCCAAAAAGAGCTGATGTCGTTCTTTATCAGCAAAACGTACAATTTTATCTTCAATGGAAGGGCAGTAGCGAGGACCAATTCCCTGAATTTTCCCAGAATAAAGAGGAGAGCGATGAAGGTTGTCTTCAATGATTTTTTTTGTTTCCGCTGTGGTATAGGTGATCCAGCAAGAACGTTGAGGTAAGGGTGTAAACTCTTCTTGATCGAAAGAAAAACGGATGCCCGGTTCTGGTGGTTGCTCTTCAGTTTTAGAAAAATCAATAGTACGAGCATTAATCCGAGGAGGTGTTCCTGTTTTTAGTCTTCCTAGCCGGAAGCCTAAAGACTCTAAAGAGGGGGATAGGCCTGTGGAAGGTTTGTCTCCAGCACGTCCTCCTTCAAAATGAGTTTGTCCTACGTGGAGCAACCCTCGCATGAAGGTCCCTGAAGAGATAATGACGGCACGAGCACGATATTCTAGCCCTTCTTGCGTTGTAATCCCAACAATACGTCCTCCTTCTTCTAATAAGGACATTGTTGTTCCTTGATGAATATGAAGATTATCGATTTCCTCTAATCTTCGTTTCATCTCTGTTTGATAGGCAAGCTTATCAGTTTGAGCACGTGGTGCCCAGACGGCGGGTCCTTTGGAAGAGTTAAGCATGCGAAATTGAATACCTGTGCGGTCCGTGACTTTTCCCATTTCACCGCCCAGAGCATCTATTTCTCGCACCATGTGCCCTTTACCAATTCCACCGACGGCTGGATTACAACTCATCTTGGCAATTGTATCGAGGTTCATTGTGATAAGTAGAGTAGATAAGCCCATGCGAGCAGCTGCAGCTGCAGCTTCACAACCGGCGTGACCAGCACCTACCACAATGACGTCATACTGCGTCATCATGATCTACAGATTATTTTGTTTTATGACGATCGCGACGACGACGTTTTTTACGTTTGTGTTTCGCAATCTTGTATTTTCTTTTCTTTTTAACAGAAGACATATCGTAGTTTACCGAAAAAATTTTGAAAACTTAGAATCTACTTTAACTGATAGAAAAAGTAAAGGCTAAAGAAAGGATTTGGTAGTTCTAACAGAGCTTTTTTTGCTTAGTTATCAAATGTATATTTCTGAAAAAAAAATTATGAGCTCGGGAAACTAAGGATAGTATCTGAGACCGTGTTCATTTTTTAGGCCCAAATTCATCAGTAAAGATAGATCATCGCTAAAGAGCTTTTTTCGTCTAAATTTAGTGCAGATACACATCCTTAAGACCTCGTTATTCCACAACAAGTAAGAACGAGCTTATATGTTTTAGTGAGCGATTAAAAGGCCTTGACCTGTAGGCAAAGAAAGTATCTGGGTATGGTGATCCTTGGCAAATTTATCAAAGGCTCTTTTTTGAGGTGTCATAGAAACATAAGCATAATCATCCAGAATAATCAATCCGCCCTTTGCCATTTTGGGCCAAAAATATTCTGCAGCAGCGATTTCTGGAGCTGCACAATTCATATCAATGGATAGATAGGCAACTTTATTAATTTGGACTTGAGATAGTGTAGAAGGAACACTGCCTCGTATGAGATGTGTGTTTTTGAATTCTTTGAAATTCTTTTTCGCTATCTCATAGCAGTCTTCATATTGCTTAGAGTTTTTTGCTCGTATAGCTTCTTCTTTGTTAAGTAAAGAGGAATCAAAACCACAAAAAGTGTCAAAAAGATAAAACTGGCGATCAAGGGAGTTCCAGTTGAGATATTGCATGATAGCAGAACTTAGGAACCCTTTATTCACTCCACACTATTCACTCCACACTCCACAAAATCTCCCTCAATCTTTGCAGCTTGGAAGGCTGCCCACAAAGCAACGTGTACACGCCAATGAAAGCGGTAATCTTGTCCTGTTGCTTGGACGCCTCGTTGATAAGCAGCCATAAATGCGGGGTCTTGCATAAACGAGCAATCATGGCATGTAACAAGCCAGTCTTGGTTATAAGTAGGAGGAGCTTTAAGCTTGACAACACATTTGGAAGGGGTAACGAGTTGTTTGAAAGGTCGGACAGTTTCTCGGATGATTTTTTTAAATGTCAGCATAGTCTTCCCGTGTCTTAGATAGATTGGAAAGCAATTATAGAGAAATGCTTCCTCTTGTCTAGAAAAAAGTACGGACTACAAAGAAGCAAATGGAGACTCTTGATCAAGCTCGACTTGAATAGGAGTATAATTGCGAAATTGTCCTAATTCTTTCACAAAAGTTAGATTGATGTTTCCAATACTCCCGTGACGGTTTTTGGCTACAATCAGTTCTGCCATGCCGGGTTTATCGTTAGGATCATAGTAATCGCGACGTAGTAGAAAGGCAATGACATCGCTATCTTGTTCGATACTGTTGTGGACAATCAAGCCATTCGCCTCAAAGTTATGTACAACATCAACAGTGGCGTCAAAGACATCGGCCTCAGGTCCTTCTTTGATAGAGATAATAGCATCCCAGTGCAGTTGTCCTTCTAAGATAAAGGCAAGCAAATCCCCAGCTTGTAGTTTTTCTAGGGCAATCCATTGTTGTGTCAGAGTAGCTGTTTGACCCTCGCTTTGCACAACTGGGGCAGAGGCTTCTTCAGAACGTAGAGCTAAGAAGGGATGATTAGCGCTTGCTACAATTTCATGGCCAAGGTGTGTGCGTAAACGATACACCGTTTTCTTTCCGGAATAGAACACGCGGTGCATAGGATAAATTCCAACGTTCATTGAAGTATCTACAGCGTGTACATAAATAGGCAGAAGATGAGGATTTTCAGCTAGCTGTTGCATTGTATAAGCTTGATGCGTGATGGCATCTACAATACACGTAGAACCCAATAAGCAACCGGATTCCCTTAAGTCACTCATCATAGGGCGATGTCCAGCACGGTCCTCTACTTTACGAGAAAGCTGGGATGGACACAAGATAGGAATATTGAGTTCCCGTGCAAGTGTCTTAAGCATACGAGAAATTTCGGAAACTTCATTCTGTCGGCTTTCTAAGGTGCGCGAGGAGCCAGATCCTCCGATCAGCTGTAAGTAATCGATAATAAGAAGACGGATGCCATAGCTCTCTTTCATTCGACGAGCTCTAGCTCTCAAATCTGTAATTTTTAACCCTGGTTGGTCATCAATAATAAGGGTATGTTTTTGCATTTCGCCAACAGCTGCCACAATGCGTTGAAACTCAACGCCAGAAAGCGCTCCTGTGCGAATTTTTTCTGCTTCAACTTCAGCTTGAGAACAGACAATACGATCAATGAGCTGTTCAGCAGTCATTTCTAGGGAAAAAATACCTACAGGCATATTGTTTTTGAAGCATACATTTTCAGCGACATTCAAAGCGAAAGCGGTTTTCCCCATTGCAGGTCGTCCTGCAATGATCATCAAATTAGAATCGCCTAAACCATTTACTAAATTGTCTAAATCTAAAAAATGTGTGGGGATGCCTGTGATTTTTGGCTGATCAGGTCCTAATAGACGGTAACGCTCCTGCCGTTCTTGAACAGCTTTAAGAAAGGGCGTTTTTGTTTCGGAATGGTAGCCTGCTAGAACATCTTTTATTGTTAAGCCAGAGCCCGGGTTGGCTGTTTGACTAATTTTGAAGAAAAGAGCTTGAGCATCATCTAAAGTACCATGCACATCTTGAGGTTCCTCTCGTGCTGACTTTTCTACAACACGAGCCGCATCAATCATTTTGCGTAAAATAGATTTGGCTTTGACAATCTCAGCGTATTCTTCAAGGTAAGCAGAAGTTCCCGCATATTGGGCTAGTGTCGCAACATAGGCTGCACCCCCAACTTCCTCGAGTTTCCCTTGTCGTTTGAGTTCCTCGCAGACTAGATGAACATCTGCGGGGCGATCTTGGCGATAGGCTTCTTTTAAGATATGGAAAATAATACGATGTTCCGGAAAATAAAAATCTCCCTCATCAAGATGATCAGCCCCAGAATTAAGGCTGTTGATACTAGTCAGCATACAGCCAAGTACCATCATTTCCGATTCTTTAGAATTAGGAGCTGAAAAATTTTTCGTCATTGCGAAAGCAATATAAGAAAAAGGCCGAGAAATGTCTAGATAATTGGAGAATCCTTTGCGTTATGATTATGTTGATAATTGTTTTTAACAATCGGGATCGTTAACAGGATATCTGTATTTCTGAGCTAGTTGCTGAATATGATGATAAAATTCGGGGTCTAGTTCTTTTTTCAGATCTGACCACGTAAAATATTTGCGAGTATCTTTTTGTCTGGAATTTGTATCTTTAGCAATGGTAGTTGGGATTGCAGATAGAGGCCTACCCAAGCGTTTGGAAAATTCCTGCCAATGATCCTGTAGATCCTCGATTGTGAATTTCAGGGACGTGCTTTAAAATATAAAGCCAAGATTCTCCGTCTTCTGTCATGTAGATGGAAGAGATGGATTGCAGAGTATCTCTGAGTTGGTGAAAGATATGCGAAAAATAATAGCGAGCAGTCCGAATGCCCCAAAGCTCCTAGGCTGACCATGTCGTTAAAGGCCAGGAGCAAATTCCATCTTTTCCCATGCGTTCATGTCTGATGCGCAAGCCAGTTTGTTGTAAAACTTCCGAAATATACGTTGTGCCACTGCGTGAACAGCCAGCTATTAATAAAGAACGGTTTTTAAGCTTGTGATAAATAAAATAGAGTTCTTCTGAAACCTAAATTTT
>JAFEGP010000023.1 GCA_018239815.1 Verrucomicrobiota bacterium
TTTAGGTTTCAGAAGAACTCCATTAACAAAAATCGAAGAAAAAACTGGTTCAGTGATAATAAAAGCTATAGCAAAAATGTATCCGCTTATAGTGGAATTCAAAGAAGATTCAGTCGTCTTCATCGTCATCTATTGTCACAACTTCGGCCACCATTTCAAAATCGCCATCTTCTGCGCTAGCAGGTTGTGCAGAGTCTGCATCGACTTGTTTTTTTTGAGGAGGTGTTGTGACAGTGGGGCGAGAACAAGGAGCTTCTTCATCTGCTATGGCATGTTGAAGATTTTCTTGCATGACTGCTTCTGCAGAGAGAGGTAAGTCTGAAGGGCTTCGTTGAGACACAACTGGGGGAGGTAAGGTAGCAGGGGCTGCAGCAGCCAAAGAAGGGCTATCTTGAGCGGGCAGGATATGGATAGCATTTTGTTGAGGTAGGGCCTCTACAACAACAACAGAATGTGTATGCGAAAGGGCATACATTAAAATAGGTGCCTCAGATGCTTGCTCTTGTTCACCAAGAAGAGGCATCACTTTGATTTGAGAGGTTTCTTGTAAAACCAATGCAGAAGGTGTGATCCCTACAGGTTGTGACAACTGGGAAAAAGAGGCAAGTTTACCGAGCTTTGTAGAAAAAATAGTAAGTTGCTGCTGGGAGGCTGAATAGGCAATCACTTTTTCTGATCCTGCTAAACAGGAAGAAGGAGAAAAAGACAGGGTAACAAAGCATCTCGTTTCTAACCCAGCTCCTGACCTACCCGTTCGTCTCTCAGAGTCTTTTTCAGAAGACAAAGAACAAGCATAGAAATTTCTTCCTACGCCATAGAAGCAAGTCGTTGCATTAAGAGCAAAGCACATGGAATTACGGTCTGTCATGATCACTCGTGCAGAGGATAAATCATCAAGGGAGTAAACTTGCAGCTTCCAAAATCTGTCTATTGATTGCAAAATGGCAAGCTTTCTATCGTAAGAAGTAGCTGCCGAGATGTTAAGATCAGAAATTTTGTTCTGGAGTTCAAAAGGTGTCGTTTTCCAGCAAAGGATACTGTTTTTAGTCACAGATACCATTTTAGTGCCATCTGTTGTAATGCCTAAATGCAAAATAGCAGTGCCATCATGGTCAAATACACCCTCTACAGCCGAAGATACGCGGTCAATAACTGAAATTTTTCCTGATGCATCAGCTATAAAAAACTTAGCAGAACTGATTGCCAGGGCCGTCCCCGACCCTGGAACAGAATGAAAAGACGTGATCACAAGACTCCGACTATAAAGCTAATTGTTTCAGACGTTCACCAGCAAGATTCAATTCTTTTCGGAATTTACCGATCTCTTCACGTCCCTTTGCTGAACTTTGAAATTCTTGAATACGACCTATAAAATGCTGAATAAGATGAATCGTGTTTTGAGGATCTGATAGGAAGACAAACTCTTCTCCATCAATGCGTCTTAAACGATTTAATAGAGCACTTTCTTCCTGCTGAGAAACTAAATCAGAGGTGATAATGTTGATAAATTCCCCGCGCTCATAAACCTCTTTAGCTAAGCGAGCTGGAATTGTGAAATTACGAATGATATCCTCAAGAATTTCTTGATGTTTTTCGTTGGCTGGGTTGTGTTTGACCTGACCAGTAAGAAGAATCTCGAAAAGCAGATTTGCTAATTCTTTGTTTTGGTTTGCGCAACTTAAAATCACATTTTGTAGTTCGCGAAATGTAGAGCGTGTAATTTTCATAGCAAAGATGCGTCGCAAGTTTCCTTCGAATAAAACTAACATGCGATCATCTAAATTAGCTGTTTGTGTGATCATTTAAGCAATCCTTTCAAAAATTGAAGTTGTTTGAGAAGTTGTTTTTTTTGTTCATCAGAAAGTTGAGCTTCTTTAAGTGTTGCGGTTAGTTTTTGCAACGTTTTTAAAGCTCCTTCTCCAAGATCTTCACGTCTTTTATCATGATCTGCTAAAGGAAAATGATCTCGAATCATACGGATGAGCTGTTCCTTGGTCTCTCCTTTATAATTGCGTACAATCTCTTCTTTGAGATCATGAGCGCCTGTCCGGCTGGCTAATGTATAAACAGCCTGCCTTGGCATGGTCTCAATTTGTGGATGAAGATGCTTGGGCATCTGTAAATAAAAATCGTAATATTGCAGAAAGTTATAAGGAGTCTGTCGGTTGCCATAGGTGGCAATTAACCATGCTGTAAAAGCTCCGTCACGATAACGTTTTAAAATAAGCTGAGCCCGACGAATTCTCTCTCCATGTAAGATCACAGCTTGATTTGTAATTGCTTTAACTTCCTGAGTAATAGCAAGTAAATCCGGTAGATCTTGGTCTAATGCCTGTCCTTCTTCCGCATATTTTTTTAAAATCGACTCAATTTCACTGCGTTCATGATCAGCAAGTTTGCTAATTTGAAAAAGCCCAGAAAACACAGTTAACTGACCCTCAGTAGTCTGCTTGGCTAACTCCGCCATTTTCGGGGTTTCTTTCTTTTTAAGAAAGCGATCGTGCAACAAAGAAGCTAATTTTGACATGGCTCTAATATCCTTGTTAGGATTTCTTGCATCAAACCGATATAATCCTCCGCAGCGCGACAAGATGGAGCTGTGTCAAACACAGGCTTTCCATAAATCGAAGCTTCGGAAATATTGATATCACGTCGAATTTTATGTTTTAAAAGCTTTCCTGGAAATGTTTTTTCCACGAGTTCTAAAAAGACACTGTTATTTTTTCCTCTAGCATTCCAGAAAGAAAGCACAACCCCCAAAACTTCTAGAGGATGACGTTCTGAGATGGTGGTAATGAACTGGGAAAGTCTTTCCAAACCTTTTACGCTGTAAAATTCTGCCGTTGCACAAATAAGGACATTTCCAGTTGCAATAAGAGCAGATTCTGTTAACCAGCACAAAGAAGGAGGGGTGTCGATTAAGACATAGTCATAATCAACACGTTTAAGAACACCTTTAAGCCGCTCATGAGAATAGCGATCAGCCGCCAAAGCTCCTGTCACTTCAACTCGTTCTAGCCAGGTATCAGCAGGGATCAGATCTAAAAGAGGATTTTCTGTTTTAAGAATAACCTCTTCTATAGATTTGCTTCCCTGAAGCACTGGAGCTAAACTGTCGTATTCATCAGGATTAAAACCCATCCCAGCCGTTAAGTTAGCCTGAGCATCAAAATCAATTAATAAAACACGGGCTTTGTGGAAACGCGCCAAAGCTGAACCTAGATGAAGAGTAGTAGAAGTTTTAGCTGTTCCACCCTTAAAACTACTAACGGCTATGGTTTTTTTTAACATGATGCGCGCGTACGTCTCTCTTCTTCGATTTTTTTGATAAAACCCTCTAGGGGAAGCTCGCCGTGCACAACATTGTCTCGGCTACGCAAACTGACAGTTTTGTGCTCGACCTCTTGGTCTCCTAAAGTAAGCATATAATTAACTTGCTCAAGCTGTGCAAGACGAATTTTTTTACTTACTGATTCATGACTAGAATCAATTTCACAGTGGAAGGAGGATAGTTTTTTTGCAACTTCTTGAGCATAAGGTAAATGTCTGTCTGCAACAGGGATAATCCTTACTTGACGAGGGCTCAGCCAGAAAGGAAATTTTCCAGCGTAATGTTCGATCAAAATGCCCAAAAATCTTTCTATTGAACCATAAAGAGCACGGTGCATCATTACAGGGCGTGATCGATGTCCTTCTTGATCAATGTATTCTAGTTCGAAGCGCTCCGGTAAAGCCATATCAAGTTGAATCGTTCCGCATTGCCATGTACGACCCAAAGCATCTTTGATGTGCAGGTCAATTTTGGGACCATAAAAGGCACCTTCACCTTCACGCACAATGTAAGGCTTGCCACAACGATCTAAAGCTCGTTTTAAAGATAGCGTTGCATGTTCCCACTGAGCATCGGTGCCAATCGTATCTTTTTCTGGACGGGTAGAAAGCTCAAGATGATAGTCTAACTTGAAAACAGAATAGATTTCTTCGACAAGTGCCAGAACCCTTAGAATCTCATCTTCAATTTGATGAGGCTCCAGGAAAATATGAGCATCATCCTGATGGAAGCTACGCACTCTCATTAACCCCGATAAGGCTCCTGAAGCTTCATGGCGATGAACGTGACCGATTTCAGCCAGACGCAAAGGAAATTCCCGGTAGCTATGCACCTGGGATTTATAAAATAACATGCAGCCAGGACAGTTCATGGGTTTAATGGCAAATTCCCGATCCTCAATAGAGGAGGTATACATGTTATGACGATAGTTTTGCCAGTGACCTGAACATTCCCATAACTCCCTTCGCATTAACTGAGGAGTTTTGATCTGTTCGTAGCCTGCTCGATCGTGACATTCTTCCCAAAAAGCAATCAGAGCCTTCCAAATAATCATCCCTTTAGGGTGAATAAAGGCCATGCCAGGAGCTTCTTCTTTATGAGAAAAAATGCCTAATTTAGGGCCTAAGATTTTATGATCTCGTTTTTTTGCTTCTTCAAGAAGAAGGAGATAGTCACGTAGTTGTTTTTTATCTGGGAAAGTGATGGCGTAAATGCGCGTTAGCATTTCACGTTCGCTATCTCCCCTCCAGTAAGCTCCTGAAGTTTTAAGCACTTTGATAGCTTTGATTTTCCCAACAGAAGGCAAATGAGGGCCGCGACAAAGATCGAAAAATTCCCCTTGGCGGTAAGCTGTAAATATTGTGTCTTCAAAACCTTCAATGAGTTCTTTTTTGTAAGGGTTAGAACCAAATGCTTGCAGAGCTTCTTTTTTAGAATTAAAAACTTCTCTTTGTGATTTGTAATTCTGCTTAACAATCTCTTCCATCTCCTCTTCGATTTTTTTAAAATCCTCGTCAGAGATGTGAAGATTGGCAAAATCATAGTAAAAACCCGCATCAATCGGGGGGCCAATGGTTGGGACTGCTTGAGGCCATAGACGCAGAACAGCCTGAGCAAGCACGTGAGCAGAACTATGCCAGTAAACTTCTTTACCCTCTTTGTCGGCAAACGACCATAGTTTGATATCATCTCCTTCTTCAAGGACAGTATTGAGGTCAACGGTCTTCCCGTTAATGCAAGCTGCTAACGCTTGATCAGGGGCTGTTTGATTGAGGAGTTTGGCTAGATCCTCTGCTGTGCTACCTTTGGGCAAACGCACAGACTTCCCATTGTTTGTAAGTGTTATCATAGATTTTGGTACGAACTTTACAGGATAGCCATTGAAAAGAAAAGAGTAAAAATCAACAATCTCGCCCTATAAACCAATCAAGCCTTATGAAAGCTCTTTTTCTAAAACAGAGCCTTGAGGAGACTTTATGAAGCATAAAACGGCCCTTATTACAGGTATCACAGGACAAGATGGCTCTTATTTAGCCGAATTTTTGTTGCAAAAAGGCTATTGCGTTCATGGGATTAAACGACGCAGTTCTATTTCCAATCTTCAGCGTTTGCAGTCTCTTATCGATCGATATCCTAAAGAATTTTCATTACACTTTGGAGATTTAACAGACAGTAACAGTCTCTTGGCAATTTTGGCTAAAACAAGACCAGATGAGATTTATCATTTGGGGGCCCAAAGTGATGTGGCAATTTCTTTTGAAAACCCTGAATACACAGCCAATGTCAATGCTTTGGGGACTTTGCGTCTTTTGGAAGGTATGCGCACTTTAGATTTATGTCATGCCAGATTCTATCAGGCTTCTACTTCTGAACTATATGGCTTGGTGCAAGAAATCCCCCAAAAAGAAACCACGCCTTTTTATCCACGTTCGCCCTACGCTGTTTCTAAACTTTTTGCTTATTGGACTGTGATTAACTATCGCGAAGCTTATAAAATGTTCGCTTGTAATGGAATTCTGTTTAATCACGAATCTCCAAAAAGAGGAGAAAATTTTGTGACACGCAAAATTTCTCAAGCCCTAGCTCGCATTGCTTATGGTCTGCAAAAGTGTCTATATTTGGGCAATCTCAATGCATTGCGAGATTGGGGGCATACGCGCGATTATATTGAAATGCAATGGTTGCTTTTGCAACAAGAACAACCAGATGACTATGTGATAGCAACAGGAGAACAACATTCTGTGCGAGAATTTGTTGCACTAGCGGCAAAATGTTTGGGAATTCATTTGAGATGGGAAGGCAGTGGATTGAGTGAAAAAGGGATTGTGGAAGCAATAGAGCACAATCATCTGCAGGTTGAAAAAGGAGCAACAATTGTTGCAGTAGACCCTCAATTTTTCCGTCCTACAGAGGTTGAAACATTGTTGGGGGATCCTAGTAAAGCCCAGGAAAAGTTAAGTTGGAAGCCTCGTATTAGTTTCTCTAACTTGGTTGCAGATATGGTTTTTGCAGATGAGCGAATTGCTCGCAATGAAATGACTTTAAATAAATTGGGGATGAACTCAGAGTCTATATCGCATGAAAAACTGCAAAGTCAGGAATCTAAAGTTTTAGGAGTATAGGGAATGAAAAGTCTAATTCTTGCAGGTGGTAGCGGCACACGGCTTTGGCCTTGGTCTCGTACGAACTATCCCAAACAGTTTCTTAAGATTTTCGGACAAGATTCGTTTTTGCAACTGACTATTAAACGTCTTTTAAAGTTAACGGAAGTAGAGGATCTCTATTTAATCACACATGCTGATGCTTATTCAGAAGTTGTGGCTCAAGCATCAGAAATAGACCCTCGACTTGCAGGACAAGTGTTATTAGAGCCAGCTCCTAAAAACACAGCACCTGCTATTGCATATGCTTTGGATGCATTTATTCAAAAAGGTGTGTCAGTCAAAGAAGAAGTTTTGGTGTGTCCAGCCGATCATTTGATTACTCCAGACGATGTGTTTTGTCAACAGGTTCAGGCTGCCCGACAATTTGCTCAAGAAGGATGTCTTGTGACTTTTGGGGTTCGTCCTACTAAACCGGAGACGGGATATGGATATATTCGTGCAAAAGGAAATCAGGTTTGCGAATTTATAGAAAAGCCTGATTTTGCAACAGCCCAACGTTATTTGTTGTCGGGGGACTATTTTTGGAATGCTGGGATTTTCCTTTTTACAATTGAAACAATGCAAAGAGAATTTGAAAAATATAAACCTGACTTCAATCACCCTGTTTCTATAGACCAGGCGATTATGGAAAAATCTCAATGTCTAGCTATGATTCCTTTGGAATTAACATGGTCTGACATTGGCGCGTGGGATAATCTCTATGAAGTTTTAGAGAAAAATGATGAGGGTAATGTTTTACAAGGGCCTGTTCATACTTTTGAAACAACCAATTCGCTTGTGCTGGCAAAAAAGCGCTTAGTAGCAACAATTGGGTTGAAAGATATGTTAGTCATAGAAACAGAGGATGCTGTTCTGGTTGCTCCTAAGGCTGAAGCGCAAAAAGTTAAAAATGTCGTGGCTCAGTTGCAAGGTAAGTCAGAGGTCTGTGATCCACAAACATCGCAACGCCCCTGGGGTTATTATACTGTTTTGGAAGAAGGGCCTCGTTTTAAGATAAAAAAAATTATGGTCAGACCTAAACAAGCTTTAAGTTTGCAAATGCATTATCATCGTAGCGAACACTGGATTGTTGTACGAGGCACGGCTTCTGTTACGATTCAAGATCAAAAAAAGTTTGTACATGAAGGAGAGAGCATCTTTGTTCCTCAGTCTGCTGTCCATCGCGTGGAAAATCCAGGAAAGGTGCCGCTAGAAATTATTGAGGTACAGGTAGGGGAGTATTTGGGAGAAGATGATATCATTCGCTTAGAGGATGAATATGGTCGTATCAAACAAGAAGAGGCTTTTAAAGTGTTACTCGGTAAAACAAAACGTTAAAAAATTAGAGGTCTTGTTTGTAAATATTTTTTTTAATCCCGCATACAACAATCTTGTAATAATCTCATTTCTATAGTAATCTTTTATTTTTGTTTAAAATCAAGCATGGTGAGAGGGTTTTTATTCCCCTTCTTTAAGGAGTCATCATGTAGCCAATTAGCAGGACGATATGCAGCTTTTATTAGTGTTTTTTACATTTTTTGTCTGGGCCTCTTCTTTCTCTTTGGCAAAAGCCGCCATGTATTATGGGCCTCCTCTTCTTGTAACGGGAACAAGAATGGTTTTAGCGGGGATCCTTATCCTTTCATTTTTGTTCTTATTTCGAAGGTCTTCCGTTAAGGTGACTAAAAGGCAAGTTCTTCCTCTTATTTTGCTTTCTCTTTCAAGTGTATATTTAGCTAATGCTTTTGAATTTTGGGGATTGCAGTATCTTTCAGCTGCAAAAGCTTGTTTTATTTACAGCCTTTCTCCTTTTATTGCTGCGGCTTTGTCGTATTTCCAGTTTAAGGAAAAAATTACGAAGAGAAAGATTTTAGGTCTTGTAGTGGGGTTCATAGGATTTTCTCCTGTCTTTCTCTTTGAATCGGGTTCGGAGCATTTAGTTGGGACGTTTTGTGGTTTTTCCTGGGCTGAGATTGCTTTGATTGCAGCCACTTTGACATCAGTATATGGTTGGGTTCTTTTGCGCAAGCTTGGGAAAGATGAGGGAATGTCACCGGTGACTGCCAATGGGGCATCTATGTTAATTGGAGGGGTTATGGCGTTGGTGCATTCAGCTGTTGTAGAAGGGGTATCTCCTTTACCAGTATCTGATGTCCCACAGTTTTTCAAGTGGATTTTCTTGATTATTCTGACGTCTAATCTAATTTGTTATAACCTCTATGGTTGGTTGTTAAAACGTTTCACTGCAACATTTCTGTCGTTTGCAGGCTTGACAACACCAATTTTTGCAGCAGTATGGGGCTTTTTATTACACGCAGAAACAATGCCGTGGCCATTTTTCCTATCAATGGGTGTCATTACGCTTGGTTTGTGGTTGGTTTATTCCGAAGAACTGCGTTTAGGATATATTGTAAAAAAGAATTCAGCGCCTGTTAATCAAGGCTCAGCATAACAAAAGTGGCGTGGTGACCGCAGAGCTTAGAGCGGCGGTAAGAATAGCAATCAGCGGTATGTGTATATGTGCACATGCCGCTGAATTCTATATGATGATCTAACACTCCAGCTTGCAGAAGTTGCCAGCGAGAAATTTCCCATAAATTGAAGTGACACGTTTTGAATTTGAAGGGCAAAAATTCTGGGGGCAACTCTGTTTTGTAGTTAATAAATTCGCAAGCTTCAGGTCCAAGGCTGGGTGAAATCCCAACTCTCAAATCCTGAGGTTGAGTTCCATAAGACTTGTGCATATGTAAAACTGTGTTTTGGTAAATGTTACCCACATTGCCTCTCCAACCACAATGAACGGCTGCGATAGCTCGATGAATAGGGTCATAAAAAATAGCTGCCTGACAATCGGCATGTAAAATCATAAGGCCTAATCCAAGCTGTTGAGTTGACATTCCATCAGCTCTTTGTAGAAGAGAAGGGGAGGCTTCCACAACATGTGCACTATGACATTGCTCAAGTCGTGATAAGCAGGAGATGCCCAAAACCGTTTGGGCTTTTTGCAGGTTTAGAGAGACTTTTTGAGCACAATCACCCGCGCGCGTTGAAAAATTTAGAGAAGCAAAGGGGGTTTGGCTATGCCCCCCATGTTTCAAGAAACTTGCATGACGCAATGTCTTTTTAGGGAAAAGATCGAATTGAAGAAATTCTACACCAGATACATTTAAGCGTTGCATTGTGGCTTAGTCTGCGCTTCTTAAAAAAGAAAAGCAAGATTTAGACAACGCTTTGTCTAGCCGTTGTGGCAGCTTGCTGATAAGTTGCTAAGATATCAGTATAGGCTTTAATAACATCTGAACCAGCATTAATCTGTGAAGAGGCGATTTGAGATGTACGTTGGCAAGCTGTTTGCAAAAACTGGAAATAAGAGTTGGCTAAGCTTTGCATCCTAGAAGCTTCTCCCACCTCTTTTTGTAATTTAGCAAGGTCTTCGTACATGCCTTTTAACTTAATACTCTGAATCCCTTTTACAAGATCAGGTAGTCCTCCCATGGCTCCGGCTATCAATCCGATTAGAACACGTGTTGCTGTGCTTACACCTTGTGTTGCGGCTGTACCAGAACCCCCTTCCGCTGCTGCTTGTTTTGCAATGGCCTCTTCCATGGCCTCCTCAGACTCAGCAACATCCATGCCTTCCACTTGTGCAGAGCCAGATAGCTGTGAGGTTGCAACGCTTTGAGATGCTTCCATTGTGGAGCTTTCAGCAGTTTCTCCGCCTAGGGCACCAGCTTCTCCACCTGCCTCAGAGGCACCTTCTTCACTGATTTGAGAAACAAGGTCATCTAAGTTGGTTTCTATCATTTGACTGGCATTAGCGACAGAAGAACCTCCCGCCTCTGCAGATGCTGATGTTGCAGCTGTTGCCTCTCCCCCCACTTGCGTTGCTTCTGCTGCCATAAAAGAAGTTTCTACGCTTGCCATGCTAGCACCCGCTCCACCTTCTACGGCTCCTTCTGCAGCGGCGGCGCCTGCGATTTCTTCTGGGACAGCTGCTTCAGAGGCCCCACCATCTACAATCCCAGAAATAATAGTTGCTACAATGATTGCAGCCATAATAACCCCTAAAACCACCTGTAAAATTTTCATCCAAGGGTTGTCTTCTTCAGATTTAATTTTGTTGTATTCCTGCAGCTCTTTTTCTTCTTTATTAATTTTAGTGTTGGTTGTGTCAAGTACGCCTTGGCTTTGAGTGAGGTTTAAGTTTTGGTCTTGTGCTAAAACTTGAAGATCTACGTTGGAAGCGCTGGCCATGGCCGCAAAAATAGCTGCAAAAGCTTCAGCAATAAAAATTAAGGCTTGGGGAACTTGAGAAGTTGCTGAAGGAAGGTGAGGTCTTTCAAGATGAACGGGAGCGGAAGCAATCGTATCAACGTGTTTGGTACTATCAATCCTAGCAATGGAATCTTGGCCCTTTACTTTGGCTTTACCTGTTGCCACATTAGTCGTAAGAGCGCTGTAGTCCGTAGGTGTACTTGGTATGGCACCAGGTCCGGAAGTTGAAAACGACATATAATACCCCCGAATTAAATATAATGAATTTTATTTTGCTTGTTTGATAATTATATCAAACTTTTTAAAATAAAATCAATTCTTAACTCTTTGTTTCTTTCTTTAATTTGTCTTTAATAAGCCTGCATCTTTCCGTTAAAGAAGCATATTGTTGTGCGTTCACGGCTTCTGCGATGGAAATCGTTAAGTCTAAAAAGCGCACCGCATCATCTTTAGATCCCAAATGTACAAAACAATCAGCCAAGTAATAAGTTGTCATGGGTTCTTCAGGATTGATAGAAAATGCACCATAAAAACCCAATGAAGCATTGAGATAATCTTTGAGTTGATGATAGCAAGAACCTAAGCCATAAAGATAAGCGTATTGGGTTGGATTAATGCGGGATAAGGCGGAGAATAATGCAACAGCTTCTCCATAACGCCCTTGATCATAGTAATGTTTGGCTAAAACATAGAACTCGTTTTCCATACGATCGGAAATTCCAGAAGCTTCTTTAAAGGTTTTCTTTTCCTTTTGGATCTTTTCAACCAGCTCATTTGCTTTTTTTGCGAGGTTGGCAGGCTGAAATGCCTTGGCAACTATATCTAATGTTTTTGTCATAAGCCTCCGTATTATATAAACATAATTCTATAATTATTTGTTTTTATAACAAACAGAATACTTTTAATTAAGTTTGTTTTTATTTCTTTTTAAAGGATAGATAAACGATTTGCTGGTTGTTGTTTAAGAGGTTTTGTTTGTGTTAGCTAAGAAAAAATTAAGAATGGAGAATTGATTGTTAATTTGTTAAAAATGCAATGTGGGAAAAATCAGAGTTTTAGACGATAGAACTATCAATCAGATTGCTGCGGGAGAGGTTATAGAAAATCCTGCTTCTGTCATTAAAGAATTGATAGAGAATGCTCGTGACGCCGGCGCCCGTCATATTCGAGTTGAAACCAAGGCAGCGGGAAGAGCTTGGATCCAAGTTAGCGATGACGGTCATGGTATGGATGCAGAGGATCTGCTGCTTTCTGTGGAAAGGCATGCCACTTCTAAAATCGTTCAAGCTCACGATCTGCTTCAGCTTCAGTCGCTTGGTTTTAGAGGGGAAGCTTTGGCATCCATTGCTTCAGTTTCCAAATTACAAATTCATAGCAGCACAGGGAAAGGAGGACATCTTCTTTCTGTTTCCGGAAGTCAGATCGAAGGGTGTACATCCCAAGCTCGATGTCAGGGCACCACAGTAGACGTCAAGCAGCTTTTCTATAATGTGCCTGTACGCCGTGCTTTTCAAAAAAGCATGGCTTCAGATACAGCCGAAATCCATAAGACACTTACTAAATTTGTTTTAAGCGTATTAGATGTTGCATTGGTATGGTTTCATGATGGGGAATTGCAATTTGAAGTGTTAGCATCTTATGATTTAATGATGCGAATTCAGCAGGTGCTGGGTCAAGACTATGCTTCCAATCTTCTTAGTGTGGATAAACTGGGATGTATTGGTAAACCTGTTGCGCATCGTCCCAACCGCATGGGACAATTTATTACTATTAATGGTCGATCTGTTACAAGCCCTTGGATCTCTAAATTGGTCCTAAAAGGATATGGTACATCATTACCTGCGGGCCGTTTTCCTATATTTGTCTTACACTTAGAGCTTCCTACTCAATGGGTAGATGTCAATGTTCATCCTCAAAAGCACGAAGTGCGTTTACAAGAACAACAACTCATAGAGCAGAATATCACAACAGCTGTTGAAAAAGCTTTAGTGCCACCTCGTTTAAGTCTTTGTGTGCCACAATTTAAGATTCAATCAGCATTTTGCTCGGATACTGATTCTGAACAAGAAGTGGTGAAAAGTTATAATGTTCACATTCCTGATTTAATTGAAAATCTCCCATTACCCGAATCTCCAACCCAAGCGAAGGAGATAAAAATCATCCAACACGAGTCATGCCCAGAAATTATAGTGAAAGCAACGCCGTTGGCCATTTTTTCTCATTATTTGATCTTGGAAACTGAAGATGGTTTGAAAATCATGGATTTACAACGCGCGTTGCATCGTATTCGTTTTGAAAACATATTGAAAAGCAAAAGTTGTGACACGCAATTTCTATTATTACCTCAAACTCTTGAGGTTTCGGAAGAAGAAAGGGTCTTTTTGTTAGAAAATATGGAGGCCCTTCAAGAGAAAGGATTGTATCTACGTCATTTTGGAGGGGGCACCTTTTTGGTGGAAGCCTTGCCTGATTGGATAAGCTTAGAAGAAGTAGCTGAAGTCATCCGGCAAATTGTGCAAAATGGTTTAGAAAGCTGTGCGCGTATTGTGAGTCGCTGTTGTATCAAAAGATCTTATGTTTTGGAGGAGGCTTGTGCCATTCTAGAACAACTTGAACAATGCTCTTTCCCTAGAACAACGCCGGAGGGAGCAGCTATTTTTATCGAATTGACACTGAAGGAACTCTATGCCAAATTCCAAAAGACTTGAACAGGCTATAGTCCATCTAGATGAATTAGAGGCTATTGTCGTTGATGATCCCATAGATCTATATTATCTTACTTCTCTTCAATTATCTTTAGGTCGCCTTTTTATTTTTAAAGATAGAAAGCCTGTATTGTGTGTAGATGGTCGTTATGCAGAAGCTGCTGCTCAGCAAAATTTGGTGGATGTACAAATTTGGGATTGGAAATCGCCTTTGCCTTTTGCTCTTCCCAAGCGAATAGGATTCGATTCTTTGAAGACAACCTACGCTCAATTTGAACAGCTGATGCACTTAGCCCCTACAACAGACTGGGTCGCTTTACAGGGCCCTATCTTACAACAGAGAATGATCAAGGATGAAGGAGAAATAGCTCTACTTAAAGAAGTGGCTAGGTTGGGCACTCAAGGCTATCAGTATGTTTTAACCTTGCTTAAAGAAGGGATTACAGAACAAGAAGTAGCTTGTGAATTAGAAATCTTTTGGAAACGTCATGGAGCTGAGGGGGTTGCTTTTTCACCGATTATTGCATTTGGAGAACATAGCGCCTTCCCTCATCATCGAGCCTCATCTCGTAAGCTGCGTCAAGGAGATATTGTTTTAATAGACATTGGGGTGAGCTTGCATCATTACCAGTCGGATATGACAAGAGTGTGTTTTTTTGGGTCAGTATCTCAGCAATTGCAACATATTTATAAACTTGTTCTTCATGCTGCTGACAAAGCATATGAACTTTGTCGTCCAGGTGTTCTAATAGGAGAAGTGGATGCTGCAGCACGAAATTTTATCGAAAGCTCTGGTTATCATTTTATACATGGGCTGGGGCATGGAGTAGGACTTGAGGTTCATGAAAAGCCACGAGTTAGAATCTCTACAGCTGATGCGGATCTACCTTTAAAGCCTGGCATGGTCTTGACGATTGAGCCCGGTATCTATTTACCTAACGAGGGCGGTGTGCGCTTAGAAGATACGATTGTGATTACACACAACGGTTATGAAAGCTTAACTCAATGCTCTATGCAGCCTGTTGATGTGCTAACTCAACTTTAAAAAAGAAGAGCTTGTCGAGCCACTAATTTTTGAACATGTAAAAATTATTTACATGTTCAAGAAAAATAGATAGAACAGATAAGCATGAAACTTCGTACAAAGTTCATGGTGGGCGCGCTTGTTCTGCTCGTTTTATACGCCCTTTTGATGTTTTTTATTCCTGGGTATCTTATTCGAAAAGATGTCAAAGTTGTTGCTGATAAGATTCACAATATAGAAACCGAGCAAGATCAAGAGAACCTCAATAACCAAAAAATCCTTATCTCAGATATTTTTCAGCAGCAACTGCAAAATATTAACTCTTTCTTGTTTATGGTTTATGAAATGCCGCACTTGCAAGAGGCTTTAACCTTTCCTTCAAGCAGTCTTTCCAAGGAAAAACAAGCCGAATCTCTTCGGGGAATCTGGAGGATGTTAGCACATTTAGCGAGCTATAACCCTTCCTATGGATTTTTGCAGCTTGATTCTTTGGATGGGCGTCAAACTGCAGCCCTTGTTCCGGAAGAAGCTAATATGTACGCTGTTCAAGCAGACTTGTTAGATGATCAGTTGGTCATGGCTGTCACCTTAAAAGAAAAAAATGCGAGGTATTTGGGGATCCCTTTTCAGGGATCGGAGAATATGGTCAATCAATACCTCATTTTATTCCCCTGGACAGAAGATGCTCAACAAATACAGGCTTTTTTTAAGCAAGCAGAACAAATTTCAACAAACTTTCAAATTCCTAAAGCTTTGGATGAGGCACAGGTATTTGAAGATGCAAGTATAGAAAATGAGCAAGCTCTTAATTGGGCAAATAAACTCAAAATGCTACAAACTTTATTGCTTTTTGTTTTTGATCCGCAGGCTTCGGAGCCCAGACAGATCCCATCAGGTATTGTGCTGCTTCAGCAAAATGCACCACCACGTGCTATTCTTACAGAGGAAGCGGTGTATACAGTTCCTTTGGCGCCGGCTAGAGATTTTTACGCTGTCCATCAACCTCCGCCCTCAGCGCCTCCCTTGGGCAATGATAAACTCTTGATTTCCTCTGAACAGCTGCAGCATATCTTTTTAGCCAACACGATGAAAACGGATGCATTTTATCTTACTCTCGGTGTCCCGATAGATCCTTTAGCTGAGCAATTAGCTATATGGACAAAAAAAACAATTTTGGTTCGAGTGGGCGATAAGTTGTGGATGGGCTTTAGTCGACAAGGAGACCGTTATAGCAGTGGGCAAATCCGTCAGCTTGATCAGGATGTTCAGCAAACAGGTAGTAATATTTTTCTTCAGTTGCAAGACAACAGTGGATATTTGGTCAAACAGCAAAATGGAACGATTACTATAGAAGGCAAGCAGTATATATTTTCCAATATTCTTAATTTGCGCAATGGAGAAATCGGGTTTTATCAACTCAGCGATCCAACCTCTCAAACATTAGCGCAGTACACGTTGAAGGAAGGACAAACACTATCTCAGGAAATTTTCTTACAGATTTATTTTGCATCTTTACTAATCATTGCCTGTATCTTTATGGCTATCGCATGCTTAGCCACAATCAATGCTATCCGTCCAGTGCGCGCTTTGGCTTTGGCAACAGAATCCATCATTATTGGTGACTATACCACTATTCATCTACCTAACATGGGTAAAAGAAAAGATGAAATGGCTGTATTAGTAGGTTCATTTGAAAAAATGATCCGGTCTTTACAGGAAAAAGAAAAAATTCGAGCTGTTTTAAATAAGGTTGTTTCTAAGGATATTGCGGAAGAAATTTTAAAATCAGATATCCAGCTAGGTGGAGAAGATCGTTATTTAACCGTTTTATTTGCGGATATCCGCAACTTCACATCTATGACAAGAGATATGACTCCCCAACAAACAATAGAGATGCTCAATACTGTTATGACTAAATTGACTCAAATTATTGAAGGTGAGGGCGGTGTAGTTGATAAATACGTAGGAGATGAGGTTATGGCGGTTTTTGGCGCCCCTCAAAAAAATGAAAAACATGCTCTACATGCTGTATCAGCAGGCGTACTAATGGTTAAAACTATGATAAAATGGAACGAAGAGCGCGTTGCTAAAGGTGATGCCCCAATTCGTATAGGCGTAGGCATTCATTCAGGTATTGTTGTCGCAGGCAATATGGGAGCCTCTGATCGTTTGAACTATACCGTTTTGGGGACAAATGTAAATCTGGCTGCACGGTTATGTCAAGCAGCAGCACCTAAACAAGTTCTTATTTCTTCTCAAACCTTACAAGAACCAGGTGTGCAAAATGCATTTGATGTAAAAGCTCTTCCATCTATTGAAGTAAAAGGCTTTGATCATCCCGTTTCTATTTATGAAGCCAGTGGTTTTAAATGGCATGATGCTTCTGGCGAAAATGATTTTTCTGCTCCAGTGTGAATTTTACACTCAATTATCGTGCTCAAACACAATTATTTCTATGATAAGTCTTTTCATCCACCCGAGTTTTTTATCGAAAATGTTTTGCAAAAAACTCTTCTTTGCATTTTCTTAATATTTCAAAGTCTGTGGAAGGAGAGAGGTTCGCTTTCCATAAATAGAAATAGAAAATTTAACGATTCAATTAAAAGAGGAGAAAGAATTTATGCTGTGCTCACGAGTTATGGGAAGTATGTTTGGAAGGCCTTATGCTTTAACTGCGCCTCGCTCTCTTACAACAATTCCCAAACTATTTCGCGCGGCTGTGACTATGACGGGTAGTTCTTCTCTTGTTCCTACTTCCCCTAAGCCTGCGCATTTAAAAATTATGCCCCCCCAAGGTGCCAAACAAATAGCCTTATCTCATGGAGCTTTTCCAAAATGGATAGTAGGCTACATGGTGCGTTATCCTGAAATAAAATGGTTTACGGAGCGTCGCAGCAACATTTTTAAAGACCCTAGACAGTCCTGTTCACAGCAACTATATGGACGTCATTTTGAAGAATTCGATCGGGTTTTATGCGGTTCACATTTCTTTAAACTTATCTTAAATGGCCATCGAGGAGCTTATCTGGAATTAACATATTGCCAGCCCGAAACAGTGTTATTAACAGAGGAAAGCTTTAAAACACTCTTTGTGATGGGACAACAGCTTATTAAAGCTTGCTGGAGTCAGATTTCTGAAGAGGAAATGTTGGATGCATTAAGCTTGGCTCTTATACTTAAGAACATGGTGCGATGTGAAAAAGCCAGGGAGGTTTTTTATTATCATGGGGTGAGTTCATACGATCACGAAGAATTCTATCGCCAGGTTACACATGCACTTTTACGCACACCCCATTTATGCCCCTCCTTTCTGAAACTTTCAGATAACGCCAGACAACTTATTGAAAGATCAGCGCACTTATCTGAGCCTACTTCTGGTTTATACCCTGAATTGAACTGTTCTATCGAAAAAGCAGTGTTATTGTTTAATTACTTTGTGCACGTCTGCGATATCTCAGGGCAAGGAGGCTTTCATTATAACCACCTTCTGAGTCTGTATACAGAACAAGTGCACTGTGCGACGTATGCTGCAAGACAGGCGGCTCGTTCTTTTGAAGAGGCTTGTCAAAGCAGAAATAATGCATATAGGGCTTATTGTCTAGCTAGAAACGTGCTGTTTGGGCTGTCTGAATCTGTCTGTAAATAGGAGCATGCAACAAAATCCAACATGAAAATGTGCCGTTTGCGTAGATTAATTACATAGAATGATGACGTTTAGACAAAAGATTTTTCTTAGTTATGTTATAATATTTTTGATTTTTGCTATTTTCTTGTACCCGCTTACAACAAATCTGGTAGAGCATATTCATCAATCTCATCTCATCAAGCGAGTGGAATTGCTGGCTCGAGAATTACAAAAAGCGCCTTCAGAAGCAGCTTTAATCGAGCTTCTTAAAAAACAAGAAGCACTCCTTTTCTTTCGTGTAACCCTCTATAACCCCATTAAGGGTTATTTTTTTGACTCTAAACAAGAAATAGATAGTCCCGATTTTGAGGAAGAATCTCAGAATACTCCTGCGGAAATTACAGAGGCTCTTAAAGATGGCTATGCTTACGCCGTAAGATATTCTCTTCTTTTTTCCGAGCAAATGGTCTATGTGGCTCTAAAATTTAATTTTCAAGAGAATCCCTACATTCTACGAGCAGGCTTTCCTAATGGCCAAATTGTAGCTTTAACGCATGATTTGACCGGGACGTTTTTGATTTTTGTGATAGGACTTTTGTTGTTATTCAGTCTTTTTGCTTGGTTTATCTTTCATCATTTAACCAAGCCTGTTTATGCCATCTTAAATTCAATTCGTCCTTTCCAAGAAGGCAGAGAAGAGCAAATACCGGAAATCATCATAGATAACCAAGTGAGTGAATTTGGGCAATTGGCTTCTACGCTCAATGCCTTATCTAATCGTGTGCAGTATCAAATTGAGACCTTAACACATGAAAAAAATGAAAAAAGCGCCATTTTAGAGTCTCTTGTAGAAGGTGTTGTGGCTGTAGATACCTCTTTAGTTGTGATCTATATGAATCGGATGGCTGAGATTTTTTTAGATGTAGATCAACAAAATGTGGTAGGTAAGCCATTTTCAAAAATAGGACAGCCTCATTGTGAAGAGCTGCTGAAAAGAGCTCAAATAGCAAATGAGCCTGTATTTTCTGTGATGAAACTTGGTCGTAAAGCCAGGCGTTTTTTTGATTTAGTTGCTGTGCCTTCAGGAGCTGAAGGTGGAGCTATTCTAGTTCTACAAGATAAAACGAGTTTACATCGAGTGATTGAAATGGGCAGAGATTTTGTTGCCAATGCCTCTCATGAACTTAAAACGCCCATTACAATTATTTCAGGTTTTGCTGAGACATTGCACGATCATCCTGAGCTTTCAGCTGAGATTAGTCATGAGATTACACAAAAGATCCTCAGTAACTGTGTAAGGATGGAAACTTTGATTAGAAACCTTCTGACATTGGCCACCTTAGATGAGGGACTGCCTGATTCAAGGTTGATGCAGGGGGATCTTATTGACATAGTAGAGCAGGCCAAACAAATGACGCGTAGTATTCATCCACATGCTCATATAGCTATCGAAGAAATAGGAGATTCTCCCTTTACTCTACGTATGGATAGCGCTCTATTTTTACAGGCTATTTTTAATCTTTTAGATAATGCTGCTAAGTACTCGAAACCCCCAGCAGATATTTTAGTTAGGGTGATCAAAACTGAGGAAGCTTATCTGATTCACGTGATCGATCATGGCATAGGCATCCCTGAAGCAGACCTAGATCGTATCTTTGAGCGCTTTTATGCGGTGGATAAAAGTCACTCGCGTATGCTAGGCGGATCGGGATTAGGTCTTTCTATTGTTGAACAGATCATAGAAAAACATAAAGGCAAGATTGAAGTGCAATCAGAAGTGGGCGAAGGCACAACCTTTGTGATCTCTCTACCGAGAGTGTAATTAATTTTTTTGGCGGGCAGGGATTTTAGTCCTTTGCAGTTCTCCCGTTACAGGGTCTTCAATAAATAAGATCGTGCCCGATTTGCCCAATGTAAAATCAAAGTGTTTTTTAGCCTCTTCAAGGGCTAAATGGGTTGTACAGCAAAGATCCTCAATTTTTTTAAGCAGACTTTGTCGAATAGTAATACGAGAAAGACGTTGCTGGGGATCTTGCGTTGCTTCAGAAGCTAAAATATCTTGCCATACTTCAGCAACCAGGTATTCGACTTGTTGAAAATTGTCAGGAAATAGAACCTGTAAAAGCTCAGAGGGAGCGAATAATAAGTTGAGCTTTCTTTGATTGGGAGTGGCAGGAGACTCATAAGTAATAAAATTTAATAGGGAAGGAGCAAAGTTACCCTTGAGCATTTGATAAAAAATTTCTTGTAGAACAGGGTTTTCTAGATCTAAAGACGCTAAATCGTCGGGGTATTCAAAGTTTTGAGCTTGGTGTTTATGAGCGATAAGAGCTTTTAAAATTTCTTGCTCAGCGTTAGGAATTGCAAGAAAAAAACTGTGGTCTGCGTAGAGGTGACGCATGAGATTTGCTGCAGCTTGTAACCAAAAAGGGTCTTCTTCTTGCACAACAAAAAAGAAATTGAGTCTAGAGTTATTTGGGGGACGTGCTGTGTTATAACGCAAAGACTTAGAGCTTTTGCGTGCATGTGTTTTTGATTGGGATTTCTTCTCAATCATTTTGGATGTCTTAGAAGGTATTTTCTGAGGAAGGTCCTCGCTTAAATCTTCAAGAAGGGCTTTTTGCAAGGCTGCAGAGCAGAGTTTTTCTTGTTGCATAGATTGGCAAAGTAAGTCATTGCAGAATTTGTTTTGAGTGTGCTGGAGAAGCTCACTAGAAGTTAAAATGCCAATCAAAGTCAAAAAAGTTAGAGTCAACAATAAAGGGTTCATGAGAGCTCCACAGGGTAAAGAAGAGGTTGATGCAAATCAAAGGTCCATTGTAGAGAGTCTTGATGTCTTTGCAAGTCTATGCGTAGGAGAGCTGAGGTTTGTTGGTAGGCCTGCTGCCATGTGGGCTGCCAGCCAAATGGGGGCATTTCTTGGCCGATATGTTGAGGGGATACTGGTAAGATAGAAGGAATTTTAGCAGCGAAAAATGCAATATCAAAGCCTGTAATATGATCCAATATAAGGTAGGTTTTACTTATTGAAGGTATTTTTAGATCCTCTTTAGGACATGGCCAAAGGGTGAGTTGTAAGGTTTGCTGCTGACTGTCCCAATAGAGTTTAGCTAGCACAGATCCTGCAAAAGCTGGATCAGCTTGCACTCCGTGGTCAAAACTAAAGATTAAACTTTTTGATCCATCTGGCTCTTGAGCACTAAAAAAAATCGTCTGATTGGCTGTTACTATATGGTCTAAAGACTTTTCTATTCTTAAGTAAGCATAATGTTCTTGTAGTAGAGGAGGAAAAAGCTGAGAGAAAGCTGTTTTTTGTTTAGCAAGATGGCTATACCAGAATAGTAAGCTTGTTAATAAAATTGAGAATAATCCCAATGAAATTAGAAGCTCTAAAAGGGTCATAGAACGTTTTTTCATGGGGTGATTCCCTCGATAAAAACCAAGTGAGAAGAAGTGAGTTGGGATCCGTTGACTTTTTTAAACTCTAAATCTACTTGGAGCAACAATCCTATGCGGTGCAAACTTGGCTTGGCTACATGCTTAGTTTCTTGTAGATGAACAAAACAGGTCGTCTTGTCTAAATCTAAAGGAAAGCAAAGCCCTTGCTGTAGCTGCTTAAAGGGGAAATCGTGCGAGTATAGCATTTCTTTAATGCGACCAAGAGCTTCTTTTTCTAATTTATAGTCATAGATTTTCGATAACATTTGCTGCTTGCAGATATATAAGCCTACTGTTGGTTTTAACAGGGGCCATAAACACAAAGCCACCAATGCCAAGCAGCAGACGACTTCAAGCAGGAGATAAGAGCGCTTGCGGGTAGGTGGCTGCATGCTCAACTCCTAGGGGTTGTGGAGAGCGAGTGAATGAAAGTCCTCCAGGGTAACCTGGAAGTTGTAAAAAATAACTCGTTTTTTCTCCTTTGATTTCTAAAATGCCTCTTGGAGATTGAAGTAAGGAAGAGTGGAAAGTCAGAGTAAAGGGGGTAGAGGCGCAATTAAAATAAAGTCCTTGGATATGTTTGAGATTTGTATTTTGGCAGTAAAGAGGGCTTGTTAAATAGCAAGCAAGACCATCAGGGGTAGTCATGCATTGGATGCTGACATCCACTTGATCTGTGCACATTAACGTTTCGGCAAGAGCCAAGATGTTTTTAAAACGGTGAGCATCTTTTTCAAAATGCTCACTGAACACCAGTTTTGAAACGCCAAAAGATGTCACGGTAACAAGGAGCGCTATAAGGGCAATAACAAGCAGCAGCTCAATCAGTGTAAGACTATTTTTTTTGCGCATGTTTATTGTGATACGCCTCTAATCCCGTTGATTTCACAAGGAGATCGTCATCTATTTCGGATACTTGTATGATAAAAGGTTTATGCCAAGCATCAACCAATGCATCAGATCCTTGTTTAATAAGAGCAGATTGGCGAACAACGGATTGCCAGTTGCTAGCGATCTCTGCAAGAGAGCGGTCTCCTTTTGCATATTCAAGCATGAGGATATCATGAATACGTAACTGCGTTTGTTCGGTTTTAAAGACTTTGCCTTGGTCTAAACTACCACGCATATTAAAAGCCAAAGCCCCTCCAATGAGTCCGATTAGTAAGATCACAATCATGATCTCAATCAGTGTGACGGATTTTTTCTTTTTCACAATTACTCCTTTTTACATAAATGACCTAATATCAGTGAGAGGTAGTAAAACAGCCATCATAATCAGGCCAACTACTGCTCCCATGAAAAGCAATAAAACAGGCTGAGCAAGAGTCACGATTCTGGATAGAATTTTTTCAACCTCTGCTTCATAAATGCTAGCTAATTTTTCAAACATTTGAGGAAGATTGCCCCCTTCTTCCCCAAGAGCTAATAAGCGAATAGTTAGAGGAGGAATCCAAGTGTGATGCTTCAGTTCTTGGCTGAGCAAACGCCCTTCTACAATTTTTTGCTCTGCACAGACAAACGCTTGTCTTAAAGCTTGGAAAGCAATGACCTCTCTTGAAATTTGCAAGGCGTGTAGAAGAGGCACCCCTCCTTGTAACATCACACCCATAAGGTGGGTAAAGCGAGCTAATTCCCGACGGATAATTAAAGATCCAATCCAGGGCAGTTTTAAGATCCTTTTTTCGATCCAGCTTTTCCCTCTGTGTGAGCGTAAAAATTGACGACAGGCATAAGTAAGAATCAACAGAAAGCCGATAAGGTAAGGCCATCCTTGTGTTAAAATGTGACTGAGTTGGATGACAAAATGAGTCAACCCATGTACTGTGCGCCCCTCGAAAACCTCTTCTAAAGAAGGGATGACAAAAGTCAAGAGCATGATCACAATCAAGAATGAAAAACTTAACAAGATAATGGGATATAAGGCGGCTGTAAGGAGTTGTTTTTGTAAGCGCTGTTGTTGGCGTAATAAAGCACCAAGTTGGCATAACGTTTGATTCAAATGGCCGGAGGATTGGCCAGCATCTACCATTGCGATAATCAAAGCCGAGAAGCTTTCAGGGTAGTGCCTCATTGCTTGTGCAAGAGAATCTCCGCATTGAATACGCTCGCATAGGCCTACAAGTGTTAAATAGTAATGAGAGGAGTGATGTTGGGCTGCGATCTCACGTAAACTTTCATAGAGAGGCATCCCAACATTAAGCAATTCAGCTAACTGCTCAATGATTTCAATAAGAGCTGTCTTGTTCAATTTTATGGACTTAGAAATTTTATGGCTCGGGTCTAGAGATACAAGATAAATGTCCTGAGATTGCAAACGACGCTTAGCTTCTTCTATATTAGGAGCTTCTAGATGTCCTTTTGTCTTAATTCCTTCTGGGGAGACAGATGTATAGCGGAAAAATGGCATCTTTACCCCCTCGAAGATCCTTTTTTATGAGATATTTCTATCTCTGCTTTTTGTGCAACGCGCAACACTTCTGCAAGCGTTGTCACGCCTGTACGCACCAAGTGAGCTCCGTGAGTTTTAAGGGTTGTAAAACCTTCTTTCAACGCTTGTTTTTTCAGTTGAGAGGAGCTTGGTCGTTGTACAATCAGAGATTGTAGTTCTGAGGAAATGGGTAAGAGTTCGTAGATGCCGTGACGTCCTTTATAGCCGGAGAAGAAGCAGGCTTCACAACCTATTCCGTGATATAAAATTCCCCCATTCAATTGAGAGGATTTTAAACCTATTTGTTCCAGTTCTGCTTCTGTAGGGACATAGCGCTCTCTACAATGAGGACAGATGCGGCGAACAAGACGTTGTGCTAGCACACCAACAATGGTGGAAGATAATAAGTAAGGTTCAATGCCCATGTCCATTAATCTTGGAATAGCTGAAGGAGCGTCATTTGTGTGCAAGGTACTTAAAACAAGGTGACCTGTTAAGGCGGCTTGAATAGCAATTTCTGCCGTTTCGCTATCACGGATTTCTCCGATCATGACGACGTCAGGATCCTGCCTTAAGACATGACGTAATCCCGTTGCAAAAGAAAGACCAATTTTAGGATGTACAGCAATTTGTGAAATCCCTTCAATTTTATATTCAACGGGGTCTTCCACAGTCATAATGTTATTTTGTTCATCATAAACTTCCCAAAGGGCGCTATACAAAGTTGTTGTTTTTCCGCTTCCTGTAGGTCCTGTAACAAGAATAATGCCTTCTGGCAAGGAGATAAGACGAGAAAAAGCATCAAGCATGGAAGGCAACATGCCTAGTTGGTCGAGCCCTAAGATTACATTTTCTTTATCTAAGATACGTAAGACGATACGTTCTCCGTGCGCAATAGGAACAGTGCTTACACGAAAGTCTAGCTCCCGGCCCCCCATTTTCAGTTTCATACGCCCATCTTGAGGTAGACGGTGTTCTGCGATATCCATTTTTGCTAACACTTTGATACGAGTTAGTAATTGGACGTGGTATTCACGCATAGGAAACTGACGGGTCTGCAAGACCCCATCAATGCGGTAGCGCACTTTAAGATCGTTTTCTTGAGGTTCAAAATGAATGTCTGAAGCACCTTGGCTGATAGCTTCAGAAAGAATCATATTCAATAAACGAATGACAGGAGCCTCATCATCTGTGTCGAGTAGATCATAAATATCATCAGAATCTTCCTGGCTGTGCTGACCAGGAGCCTCTTCTAAAGTTGTTAGAAATTGAGCTGAGGCTTCTTTTTTCTGATGATAACAACGATCTATGAGAGTTTGAATATGATGGCTAGGTGCAACAACAGGACAAATTTCTTTGTCGAGCATTAAGCGCAATTCATCAATAGCTTGCAGATTTAAAGGATTAGCAAAAGCAACAGTAAGTTGTTGAGGAGTTTCATCCAGGGGAATAAGGAGATGTTTTTTTGCAAAAGCATAGGGCAGATTGGCTATAAGCGGTCCTATAAGCTCAGCGTCAGGCAGAACTTTGAGATAAGGGATGCCCAGTTGTTTAGCTAGTAATGATAGTTCTGTATCTTCTGTCATGCCTATCTCCCATCATATTCCCCTTGCATTGGTTGAGTCATTGTTACGGTAGGCTCAACTCTCCCAAATAATGCTTGCATGCTTCCTTCGAATAGGCGACGTTTCTGTGCGGTTTTAGCTTCCAACAAGGAATGTAAAAGCTCTGGAACATCCCCAGGACGTTTTTTAAGCTCCTCCCTTTTAATTTTTTCCGCATCTTCTACCGGATCATTAATAATTTTAGGCGTGATGAAGACAAACATTTCAGTGCTGTTGTCATTCATTTTGCTACAGCTAAATAATTTACCAATGCCAGGGATCTCTCCTAAGAAAGGGATAGAATCTTGAGCATCTTCTATGTTTTTACGTCGCAATCCCCCTAAGATAACAGTTTGACCATCTGCAATGCGCACATGGTTTTTAATATGACGGCGTGTCACATCAGGTCGATCATTAGGGTTCTTTTTTGTCGTATCAAAGGTAATATCTGTGTCAAGCAGGATAAAACCAGTTTCTCCATCCTCACTTTCCTCCATGTTAATGGTAGGTGTGATTTCCATGACAATCCCGTATTGAGCGCGGCTATAACTGGATTTGTTTTTGTCACCAGCACCACCTGAATCGATAGACATTTCTTCTACAATTGCAATGGTAGCAGGCGTTTGGTTCATGGTCGTTATAGAGGGGCTAGCATTAATTTGGATATCTTCTTGGCCAATCAAAAACTGATAAGCTAAATCATAAGCTGGCAATCCATTGCTCTTAGAACGACTTGTAAAGAAGTCGAGGATACCCCCAGCGCCTAATCCATTCCAAATTAGGCCAGAGCTTGTTCTGTTTAGAGCTTCAGACCCTAAACGGAGTAAATTAAGGCCAAAATTATTCTGATGATTCATCTTCTTCTCAAAAAGCAAGACTTCGATCTGAATCATTTTCTTAGGCACATCAAGTTTTTTCAAAAGTTCTTTAATTTTAGGTAGAGCATCTTGCTGCACAACCATAATGATGGCGCCTGTCTTAGGATCTACAATGAAATTGTTTTGCCCATCTGCTGTGCGATGAGAATGACTGGATGCAAGTTTAGGTGCCACTTTGGCTGTCTTAATTAACAAGGAAGAATCTTGGGTCTTATCTTCCTCTTTTTTCTCTTTGGGTTTGTCTTCTTTAGCCACATCTTTTGATGGGGAAGATTTTCCAGTGAGTAAGTCATAAACACGAGCTAAGACAGAAGCCAATTCCTCAGCATCTGAGTGTTTAGCAACATACCAAAACACAGTTTTTTCTTGAGGGTCTTCAATTTGATTTTCTACATCTTGAATAAGTTTAATGGCTTTTTTAAGCTCGTCTCTAGTTCCTGATAAAAATAGCGATTGACCCAGATTTTCAAGAGGAAGGATGTGCAAAGACGAAGAGGTGCGCACCTCGTCATCTGCTAAACAAAAAGCATTGTTTAAAATGGTTTCCATTTGCTTGGCATCTAATTTATTAAGTGTAACCACTTGGCATTCATGACCACCTTGATTAGACCTTACAAAGCCATACAGCTTAAGCAATTCTTGGATGCTTTGGACTGTGCCTGTTAAGAAAATCTTACCGCCTATTGTTTCAATAGAAAGTGTGGTTGGATGAGAAAAACGTTTTAAAACGTGTAAAGCCGTTTTAGCATCTCCTCCTGCCGGGTCTAGAATATAACAAGCACGTGCTGAAGGGGGCAGCAGATCAAGTTGTTCTGCTATGTCTGTAATCATACGAATTGTTGCATGATCTTCACTCAGAAGGTAAAGTTCTCGCACGTAGGGGTTCAAAGAGCGTATGCCAACACCATATTGTGCTAGGATGAGATCAAGGCATTCTCCCCAAGATTCTCGCGGAATAGGCAAGCTGGAATAGAGGCTAAAATGTAACAGCCCAATATCTGTTGGAATGACGTAAAGGTAATCGCTGGAACCATAGTCCATAACGAGCTGGAAAAGATTCGTATCAGGTTGCTGCCATAAAGCATAATCATCTGTTTGTCCGATTAGGACAGCTTCTTTTCTCCACATGTCCTGGATGTTGCGAATCTCTTCTCTCAGCGTTTGCATGTGTCGGACTAAAGGGGCAAAGCTTTCGGCTGGCGCATTCTGTTGTAAGAGCAGCTGCCCTTTGTCATAAAGAGACTGAAGTTCGAAGCGTTTTTCTTCCAACGTCTCATTGACTAGCCGTAAATCTTCGGCAAAATCACCATTTTCATGCACGACCTTGGCGTCCAAACTGGCTTTTTTTTCTGAAATGGACTCTGCTGCTAAAGAGCTCACTCTTGTTGCGAGCACTAAAAAAACAGTTAAATATAAAGATTTCATTCTAAATCACCATGAGCAATAGGTTCCGAAGATACTGAAGAGGAGGGAACCGGAGCATATTGGTTGGCGTAGGTCGTTATCGAAGCAGTCATTTCAATAGGTGCAACATCGCTGCGCGTTGTATTAAATAGATGTCCAGTTAAGATTTGTTTGCCATTTTGCTTACTTAATTTATCTAAGACAAGCAAGGGCCCGACAAGTTTTTGGTTAACGTAGTCATCTATTTTTTGAGCCGAGTCGAGTTTGACCCACCCCTCATGAGTTAAAACAAGCCAGTCATGAGCTCTTAACAAAAGACGCTCAGAACGACTTTCAACAATAAATTGAGCCCAAGTCTTGGCACCAACAAAACGAAACTCTTGGTGCAAATCGGGGATTCCTCCCATGTCTCGGGCTCGAATGAGATTAAGAGGCATTTTGGAGATACCTTCTACATCCCAAAGTTCAAAAGAAATTAATTTGTCCTCTATTTTTTTGACGGCAAGCAAAGGCAATCCCAAAGTGGATCCCTTGAACAAATAGGCTGGATGCCACTGCCCTTGTTTCCAAACAAGAAAATCGCCTGCTTTGACAAAGCAGCTGTACAGTTCGTCCCCTAAGCTAAAATCGATACGTTCACGACCCTGAGTATAAGCGTACTCATCTCCACCATGTTGCTGTAAAAAGAGATCAGGTCCTACCCAACGCGCTTTTTGACGGATCAAAAGGGTAGAATCTACTCTATATTCCCCCAAATCCCAATTGGGAGCACGGCCTGGCTTAGGATCTTGAGCTGTAAGCGTAAAACAGTGATGCTTAGATGGCTGAAGTAATTTTTGTCCTTTTTCATCCATCATATGTACCGTAACTTCTAAGAGCTTTCCGTTGTGCTTGGGATGCATTTCCAGCCAAAGGGAGGTGGGCTCCTTAGAGGGATAATAACCTATGGAAGTTTCGCTTTGCCCCCATAAAGGCCCTTCGCTAACATGGGAATCAGAATCCTTTTGGGTCTCATTGCGATAAGCTAAGTAGAACGGAGCGCCCGCCTCTATCGAATATAAGTCATCTTCTGTTGAGAGTGAAATATGAAAGCGCGGTTGAGAAGCTAGGATGTCAGGACGCTGAACAAGTCCATGGTAATGAATAAATTGAAGAAGGTTTGGTAATTGCAAGGAAGGTTCTACCCACTTAAGTTGTAGAGCACTTTGATCGAGATTGGCAAGGTGTACGGGCTCGAAGGAGCGCTTAGGTAATTGTTTCTCAGAAGCTAAAATAGGAGATCCTGTGAAATCTATTTTTTTAGAGACTAAAAAAATGATCCCCAGACCCGATAAAACTAGCAAGATCACAATTAAAAGATTAAGAAATGGTAGCCAACGCATAAATTAAGAATTATTTGCATGGAAGAATACCGTAATACTTAAAAAAAATCAATTGGACATTTAAAAGAGAATATTTTCAGGGCTTAAAAATTAAAAATTTGTTTTTGAATTAAAAACAAGAATTAACGCTAGAAAAATCCTTTAGCTAGAGACTCGATTAAGCGCATAAAAATTTTATACCAACTCATAATTTCCACATCGAGTTGTTTGGCTAAAAGCCACCAGCCCAATGCCAACATTCCAATAGCAGCATAGGCTTTGAGTGAATACAGCAAAAAGGTGATCTGCACTTGAGGTGCCATGCGATTGGCAACGCCAAGAAATAAATCTGTTAAAAGCATGGCTAACAGAGCAGGCGCTGAAAGTTGTAATGTCATTTTTAGAACAAAATTAGCCAGGTCTAAAAAAGTTATCCAAAGAGGATGCTTCAAAGAAAAAAAACCCGAAGGCAGGAATCCATCAATAGGGATAAAAATAAAAGAATTGAGTAAGCCTTCAAATAAAAAAAAGATTCCGCCTGTTGCAAAAAAAATGACGACCAGAAGGTTTGCTAATAAGGTACCAGTTGGAGATGTTTGTGTCTGAGACATGGGATCTTGAACTTGGAGGCTTTGTGCTCCCATTTGGTGAGTAATAAGAGATCCAGCAGACTGCGTGTAGTAATAGGGTATAGACATTAAAAGGCCGATCAAACTCCCAATAAGGGCTTCTTTAATCATAAGTAAGATAAAAGAAGTGTTAAATTCTACAGGTGCAGCAGGTGCATGTACGAGCAAAAAAGGCAAAAAAATTAATGTTATAGAAATGCCAAGTCCAATTTTTTGACTATCAGATAATAATTTTCCTCCTAAAAAAGGAGTGATAGCAATAGCAGGGACAATCCGCCCCAGACTCAGCAAAAAAATATTCCATACTTCCATAAGAGGACGGGATAAAACAAAGGAAAGGTAGGTATCGGAAGGAACAGAACTCACGATTTTAATTTATAAAAATTGTTTAGAATTTGCAGGGTGAACTGGGTAATTAAGGATCCCAGCCAGCCCCCCGTTAACATGATTGTTCCCACGACAGCAACCATTTTTACGGCAAACGCAAAAGTTTGTTCTTGAATTTGCGTTGCAGCTTGAATAATTGCCACGAATAGTCCAATGACAGAAGCTAAAATAATAGGGGGTCCAGACATGAGTAAAATAAGCATCATAGCTTGGTAGCAATACTCAAAAATTGCAGTACGGTATGTAGCAGCTAAAATTTCCATAATTTTAATTATAACTTAAAACTAAGCCCTCCAAAAGTACAGTCCAGCCATTAACCATAACAATAAGTAAAAGCTTGAGAGGTAAAGCGATAGATAGAGGAGAAAGCATCATCATCTGCATGGCCAAGAGAATATTAGATGTGACAAGATCAATAACGAAAAAAGGAATATAAATCAGAACCCCAATTTCAAATGCTGTTTTAAGCTGAGACACGATAAAAGCAGGAATGACTACAATAAAATCTCGAGCGGTCAATTGTGCCTGTACCTCAGGAGGAAATGTTTTATGTGCTAGTTTCAGAAATCCTTCAATGTGTCGTTTGGAAGAGTTGCGGATTAAAAAATCACGCAAAGGTTCTTTAGCTTCATTGACTATGGCAAGCGTAACAAACGCGGAGTCTTTGGAGAATAACTGAGAAGGCAATTGCCCTTTAAAAATATGCTCGGAGCGTTGATACATCTGCATTCCCGTAGGGTACATAACATAGATCGTTAAGATAAGGGCAATACCATTTAAAATCTGATTAGGTGGCGTTTGCTGCGTTCCCAAAGCACTACGTAGCAACCCCAAAGTGATAATGATCTTCATAAAAGAAGTCAGTAGCATGATAAGAAAAGGGGCAAGCGCTAATAGCACTAAAACAATGGCTTGAGTTGTTAAGTCTGGGTAATCAGAACCAAAGGCTCCACCTGATTCCAGCCCTGTTGTGGGATAAGCGGGTGCTTCTTTAGAAGGAATAATATTTTGAGCAACTAAAGAGCTCTCATCCCAAGAGGCCACATTGCGAGGCTCTGCACATAGAGTTGAGAAAAAAAGTAGAAAAAATAAACTAAAAGCTTTCATGTTGTTTCTTCAGATACCGACCATGTTTTGAAAAATTCTTTAAAGGCATTTTCTAGGGCATCAAGGAGTCTGTCTAATTGCGCATTGATGATGCCCGCTTCCGTTTCAATAATGCATCCTCCTTGTCCTATATCATCTCTAGGAAGAATAGCAAGAGTTTCAACGTTTTCAAAAACTTCTTTGACAAGAGAGCGTTTAGATTCTACTAAATCTAAGTCCGCCTTATTGACATAAATTTTAATTTTTCGATGTTGAGTAACAGGGCGTAATGCTGTTTTAATAATATCGATAACAAGCTCAGGGCGTTCATCCAACTCTTTGCCTATGATTTTTTTTACAGCAGTCATGGCTAATGAGGAAATGGTTTTGGCAATATGCTCACGATTAGCAATCATTTCCTTTTCTAGCAAAGTAAGTTGGGCCGCCCATTTCTGTAGTCCTTCCTCAAATCCTTTCTGTTGTCCTATTTCATGCAATTGAGCTTTCAGTGTTTCTATTTCTTGAAGGCGAATCTCATTATCTTCTTGGATTTTTTGTAAAAGCTCTTCTCCTTCTAAAAGATAAGAGAATTGTTCTTTAGGTATAACCTTAGTGTCATGGGGAATGACGATTTTATTTTTATCAAATAAGGCATAAAATTTCGTCATGATTTAAGGCGCTCCAGGAGTTCTAGGACTTGTTTTTGAAAATAAGAAATTAGCATACGATCTATGGGGGCCTTATAAGCATCAATTAAAAGTTTCCCCCTATTTATATCAAGTCGATGAACAAGGTGCCAACGGAAGTTAGGATCTTGTGTGATTGTGGCTTTAGCTAATCTTGTAATCCCTCGAGCATGCAAAAGATTATGCAGGGTATTGCGATCCCCATTCCAATTTTTAAGATTGAATTTTGGGGGAACCCACAAGATAAGTTGTTGGGTGCAGTAAGCTAAGAATTTTCTCTCAGAAGGATTAAGAGCGTTTTCAATTTTCCCTAGAATCTGCTTGTCTACAACTTGCTTAGTTTCGGCAGCTAGATCATGGAGGCCCAGATAATCAATCAAAATCAACAGAGAGCTTTCCGGTATCTTAAGAAGTACTTTTAAAGCAGAGGAGGGTAGCAGTGGCAAAGGCAGGACGTTTTGGATTTTCATGTTTTGCTTTAGCAAGGCCAGCAAAAACACTTGAACGCTAGGAGGGGGAGGCTGTGGGGAAATCGAACACTTTAGCTGTTCCGCTAAGGGTTTACTGATAGGAGGAGGGAGAATGGCTAAATAATTTGAGAGTAGTTGAGAAGGTAGTTGTTGTAGATAGGAGGCTAGCCAGGAATAGTGAATAGATGAGAGCCATAACTTAGCATCAAAAAGCTCGGGCAACGAAAATCTTTCAGGTGCAGAACAAGAACGTAATTTCTCTACAGTTGCAACAGGTAGATAAGATAGCAATTGATCAGATTGTCGAAAATGACTTAGCAGCGCTTTTAACATCGTCAAGGAGACGTTGGGTTGCTGCGTGGATAGTGCTGCTGACAAACCTCACCTCATGCCTTGTCCCGCTTATGGTTGGCGGGTATTTTCTTCAGTCTCTGTCTCTTCATGATGCATAGAATCCTCTTCGGATTTTTCTTGTTTCTCTCCCCCAGAAGTAAGAGCCATAGCTGGTTCATAAGGTTTAGGATTGAGAAGAGAAGAGAGACCCCATTCTTTTAAGATGGGATACATTTTCCAAATTAACCAAACCAAAGCACTAGCTAAAATAAAAGTGCTAGCTAAGAAAAAGTAGAAAATAAGTCGGAACAAAGGAATAGATTGCTTTGCTAAGACGACTCCCCAAATCGAAGCATACTCATGCTCTTGATGCAATTCGCCTTCTTGTAAGGGTAAATCAGAAAGCAGAGCTCGATCTGTTACAACAGAGACATTGTCGATTTGTAACCCTGGGAGTGCACTGGAAATAAGGCGTTTGATTTTGGTAATCATTAAAGAATTAGGATTATCTAAAACACCACGGTGTTTGACATAAACAGAAGCTGTTAAGGGAATATTTGCTTCTTCGTCTTGAGGAAAGGTGATCTGAACCACAGCATCAATAATGCCGTCCATTTTCTTAATTGTGGTTGAAAGTTGTTCGGACAACCCTTCTTGATAGCGAATTTTATTCTGCAGTTCCGATGGGACGAGTCCTTGAGCTCCAAAGAGATCCAATAAACTAGTGCCTTTGGTTCTAGGTAAACCGGCTTGATTTAAAGCAGAGATGGCCTGAGTAATGTTTTTCGAAGGAACCGAAATATTCCACATTTGTTCTGCGGCTCCTCCTCCTGTTGTAGAAGCAGGAGCTGGTAATTTTTGAGCAGCAATGCCTCGGTTAGCAAGCAAGACAACAATTTCGTTTGCTTCTCGTTCAGGCAGATTATAGGCAACTGTAGTTGAGTTGTTACAAGCCGTCAGAAAGGCAACAAGCAAAAAGAGTACAGGAATAAAATGCTTCATTAAGAGTCACCATAGCATGGCTCTTATTTAGTGCCAATCCCGAACAAGATTCTTGATTTGAAGCAAAATTTCTTTAGGCAATTTTGGGTTGTCACAAAGAGTAATTAAATCTTGTCGCTTATCAGAAGTTTGTAAAGCTTCGCATAAACAAAGCAAATAAGTAGACAATAACGAATGTCGTTGTACATCAGCATCTTTCAAAAGTTCTAAAGCTGTTGATGAGACTTCTAGATCAGAAGAAAAGACACAAAGAGCAAACGCTGCATGTGTGTTATCTAATGTGATAGGTTTGCCTTTGACTCTTTGCAATAAAAACTGCTTGGCGGGTTCCCCGAATTCTTCGAAGGCTTCTAACAAGGCTTCATCGTCAAAGATGGCTTGTTTATGAAACATTTCGAATAAAGGAATAAGAGCACGTGGATCATGAAGTTTCCCTAAACAAATCGCTGCTAAGTAGGGAGCGTATCCATAGCCTGGGAATAAAGCAGAGTAAGCATCATCAGATCGTATGAGATCAATCAGCAGTGGAACAATTCCAGCTCCATACTGGCAAACAGCCTCAATTTCTTGGATAGGCTCTTCTTCTTCACTAAGAATTAAATCAGCAACTAACTGTGCTGCAGAATAATCGTCTTGTTCTGTTTCATAAACTTCTTTTAAGCCCGTATAGGCAGTACGACAACGTCCAACTTGTTCAGCTTCGCCAGCAGATAACATTAAAGGAGCTAGATTTTGGCCTAATTCCTGTTCTACTCTTTGCAAATAACAAATACGATCATAATCGATATCGGGATCTATACCAATAGCTTCGCTTTGGTAATAGTCTAACATCACTTGAAAATCCCCTCCAAAATGAGCATCTCGGTGCATTAAAATCATATGATCCATTTCATCAGTGAGGTCAAATCCTTCTTCTTCATATTCAGGATTTTGAGCCTCCAGAGGAACGCCGTTAAGTTCTTCGAAAAGAGAGGAAAAAGATTTGTGTTTTTTGTCTGTCATAAAAATTCCTATTTAATAGCAAGCTTGTCAAAGACTGAAGCAGCGTTATAGCTTGAACGTACGAAAGGACCAGAGTAGACAAAGGGAATGCCGAGGCTGTGTCCATAGTCTGCATAAGCTTGAAACTGTTCAGGGGTCACAAAATTTTTGACTCTTAGCTTGCGTTGACTAGATTGTAAATAATGACCAATTGTTACGATATGGCATCCTGCGCGATGCAGATCCCCAAGAGTTCCATGCACTTCTTCTTGCGTTTCACCTAATCCTACCATGATGCCTGATTTGATCAGCGCTTTCTCGTTTTTGCGAGCATGTTGTAGGATGGCTAAAGTGCGATCATAAGTGGCTTTATGACGAACTCTAGGCGTTAGAGATCGAACTGTTTCGATATTATGATTAAAAATGTGGGGTTGTTCTTGTAAAACAAGATCAACAGCGTTTAAGTTGCCTGCAAAATCTGAAGTTAATAATTCGATAGTCACATGAGGGGTTTGCTGGCGAATAGCTTTCATAATTTCTACAAGATGAGAAGCCCCGCCATCTGCTAAATCATCACGAGCAACCATAGTGATCACAACATGCTTAAGCCCCAATTCTTTTACAGATTCTGCTACACGTTGTGGTTCATCTACTTCTAAAGGCTGTGGAGTAGCAGAAAAATCAATATCACAGAAACCACAATTACGTGTGCAAGCATGGCCCATAGCTAAAAATGTAGCTGTTCCTTGAGACCAACATTCAATCAAATTAGGGCATTTAGCTTCTTCGCAGACTGTAGCAAGTCTTTTGTTACGCATAACCTCTTTAGTAGACCATAAGGTCGTTTGAGATGGCATTTTTCGATGAAGCCATTTAGGGAAGCGACCCACGCCTACCGCAGCTTGTTCTTCTGCAGAATCGGGGTTATCCGGCAAAATGTTCAGACGACGTCCTTTCACATGCGGGCGATGATCAAAAGGATCAGTCACGAGACACGCTCCTAGGTGGTAGGTGAAGAGGAAGGCCGTCAGCTAATAAAGCAGCTTCCATCCACGCTTCAGAAAGAGTGGGATGCGCGTGAATGGTATGATATACGGATTGAACGGTTAACTCATTTTCTATAGCAAGCGCCATTTCAGCAATCAAAGTCGAAGCATCATGACCAACAACTTGTGCTCCTAAGATTCTTCCTGTGGATTTTTCAAGTATGACTTGAGCAAATCCATCTGTTTCAAGAATAGCTAAAGATTTGCCTAAAACTTGGAAAGGAAATTTTCCTACCGTTGCCTCATAGCCGGCTTCAAGGGCTTTTTCTAAACTATAACCAATGGTGCCCACTTCAGGGTCTGTGAAAATAACAGAAGGAACAGCTTCGTAATGCATCGTAGATTCTAAACCTGCAGCGTGATCTGCAGCAACAAGACCTTGGTGAGAAGCGACGTGAGCTAAAAGCCATTTCCCTGTGATGTCACCAATCGCATAAATATGAGGAATGTTTGTGCGCATATGCTGATCGACAGGGATCGAGCCGTCTTTTGCTGTTAAAAGACCTATTGTATCTAATCCTATCTGCTGTGTGTTATAACTGCGTCCTACGCTGACAAGCGCCATATCAGCTTCAAGAATTTGCCCGTCTTCTAGACAGACTGTCAGTCCTTCTGCAGATTTATTTACAGAGGTCATTCTGGCGCCAGTGTGGACCTTAATGCCTTTTTTCTTAAATGACTGAGTCATAATATCTGAAACAGCCTTCCCCTCCATAGGTAAAATGGTGGGTAAAAGTTCCACAACCGTGACATCAACATCTAAGGAACGGTATAAACACGCAAACTCACAGCCTATGACTCCTCCTCCTACTACAATAAGGCGCTTGGGAAGCTGAGTGAGATTCAACATAGAAGTAGAATCGTGTACAATTTGGTGGTCAAAAGGTAGGATAGGCAGCGCTCGTGGTTCAGATCCTGTTGCTAAAATGACTTGTTTTGTTTTTAAAACAGCCTGGTCAGTTCCTGTTACGGCCACTTCGCAAGGAGAAATAAACCGCCCCCTGCCACGGAAAATTGTAATTTTGTTACTAGCAATAAGACCGGTGAGGCCCTTGCGAATTTTGTCTACCAACCCATCTTTACGCGTTTTCATAGAAGCATAGTCAAAGCTGATATCATGAACAGAAATGCCAAAATGCTGAGCGTGACGCACTTTTTTTAAAACTTCAGCATTTGCAATAAGGGCTTTTGACGGGATGCAACCACGATTTAGACATGTGCCTCCCAGTTCTCGCTCTTCAATGAGAGCGGTCTTTAACCCTCTTTGAGCCCCTCGAATGGCTGCAACATACCCGCCTGGGCCACTACCAATTACTACTAAATCGAAAGATTGTTCACTCATTTTCAAGAAGTATAGCGTATTTTGTTTTAATCTGCATGCTTAGAGCTGATATAGATTTAAGCATGACAAACATTTATTGATTTTTGTCCCATCATAATCTTAGTTAAAAAAGAAGCTTATCATAACAGTCGCTCTAGCTTTTGTAGAAATTATTTCTGTGAAAATAGAAATTTTAAGCACTTGCTAATGCGTTTCTCTTCTTTGTTTCTGAGATGCGATACAAGAGCTAAATACTTTTTAGTCGATGTAATTAAATGAATATTTAATAACTTTTGAAAAATCATGAGACATTTTTTACTTAACATGGCAAAAAGAAAAGAGTATATAGCAGATTAATTGCAGTAAAAGTTTTTATGAAAAAAACAGAAAAAAGAATTTGTTGGAATTGCGATGGAGATGTCAGTCACCATTTTACAGATTGTCCTTACTGTGGTGTTGATTTAACTCGTGTTCCGTCCGACCACGCCTCGCACCCTCGTGAACTAGGAGATCCTTTTCAAGCAGCACCCCAGAGCGCAACACAACCGCGTAATGGTTTAGCTGTTAGTGAGCAAGATTGGAAACAAGCCTTAGACGCTACCGTTTCTTCTGAAAAGGAGCCTCCCATACAGGTTAAACGAGAGTTGGTAGCTTTGTTATTACTTTTGCCAGGAATTGTATTTTGTCTTTTTGCGCTGTTGCTCATTTTCTTTTCGGATGATGGGGTGTTAGCTCTCCAATGGAATCAAAGTCTAGCCTATTTTTATTTTTTGGGTGCTGTGCCTCTTATTTTTCTGGGTTGGAAAATATTGCGTAGTTCTTAATAAACAACTTAATTTTTTCAATTTTTGCGTAGTTATGAACACGCTTCAAGTTTAAACGAAAATCTAAAATTAAAGTTAGTAACGCGCTCTTGCTGATTTGGTTTCGGGAAATTTGTGCGGAGGGCGTGTGGTTTGTTTGATTAAAGGCACAAAAGTGATACAATTGAATCAATTTGTTGTTTTTGACAGAGCGTGTATAAAAAGAACGAAATTTTTTAACGGCGAGTGATAGAGGAAAGATATGTTCGGAATTTTTAAGAAAATCTTTGGAACGTCTCAGGAGCGTATAATCCGTCGCTTAAAAAAAATAGTTGAGGACGTCAAGCGACATGAAGAGCCTTTGGGGGCTTTAACAGATGAGCAATTAAAAGCTAAAACCCCGGAATTTCGTCAGCGTCTTGCTGGAGGAGAAACAGTCCAGGATCTCCTTCCAGAAGCTTATGCTGTTGTTAAAGAGGTTTGTCGACGTTTGTGTGGCACTCAGGTTCATGTATCGGGCTATGATCAAAAATGGGACATGGTTCCTTATGATGTTCAAGTTTTAGGAGCGATTGCTTTGCATTATGGGTATATCGCTGAGATGCAAACGGGGGAAGGAAAAACTCTCACCGCTACGCTTCCATTATATTTAAATGCCCTGACTGGGCAATCTGTACATTTGGTGACAGTCAATGATTACCTGGCTGAGAGAGACTGTCAATGGGTGGGTTCCATCTTGCGTTGGTTAGGTCTTAAGACAGGGGTGTTAACGCAAAAAACACCTCAAGGTCAGCGTCAGGAGATTTATAAGTGTGATGTGCTGTATGGCACAGCTTCTGAATTTGGGTTTGATTATTTGCGCGATAACTCTATGGCTACACGCAAGGAAGAGCAGGTGCAGAGAGATTTCTACTTTGCAATTGTCGATGAAATTGACTCTATTTTGGTTGATGAAGCGCGTACCCCTCTGATTATTTCAGGACCTACTCCTCAAAGCACACAAATGTACGACCAGTTGAAGGATGGGGTTGCACAATTGGTAAAAATGCAACGAGAACTTTGTGGACGCTTTGCTATCGAAGCTAAAAAAGAGCTTGATCCTTGGTGGGAAGAAGACAAATTGCCCAGTGATAAAAAACAACTAGAAACAATACGTCAAGCATGTCGTAAGCTTTGGCTTGTTGGTAAGGGTACGCCTTATCATAAGGTTTTACGGCGTGCAAGAGAGCATCCTGATTTAAGAGGAGAAATTGATAAATGGGATCTCCATTTTCACTCAGATCAAAACAAAGAAGAGAAAGCTCAAGTACTTGCCGATCTTTTCATGGTCATTGATGAAAAAGGTCAAGAGTTTGAATTGACAGATAAGGGGATTGCAACCTGGTCTGAGCAGGAGCACGGAGACAAAGGTGACTTTGAAATGTTGGATCTGGGTCATGCTTATGCGCAAATAGATGATCAGGCCTCATTGAACGAAGAAGAAAGGCTAGAAAAAAAATTAGCTCTAAATGAAGAAGACGCCAAGCGTAAAGAACGTGCTCATAATATTCGTCAGCTTTTGCGTGCTCATCTTTTAATGGAGAAAGATGTTGATTACATCATTGATCAGGATAAAATTGTCATCATCGATGAGAATACAGGGCGTCCTCAGCCTGGTCGGCGTTTTTCTGATGGATTGCATCAAGCTATTGAAGCTAAAGAAGGGCTTAAAATCCAAAAAGAAACTCAAACTTACGCTTCGATTACACTGCAGAATTACTTTAGAATGTATGAAAAATTAGCAGGTATGACAGGTACTGCTATCACAGAGGCGCATGAATTTAAGGAAATCTATAAGTTAGATGTTTTACAGATCCCTACTTATCAAGAATGTCGTCGTAAAGATTATAACGATGAAATTTATATGACAGAAAGGGAGAAATATCACGCTATTCTTACTGAAGTAAAACGTGTTCATATTGAGGGGCGCCCCATTTTATTAGGAACAGAGTCTGTTGAAGTTTCAGAAAAACTTTCTCGCATTTTGAAGCAAAATCAAATTAAGCATAGTGTTTTAAATGCTAAGCATCATGCTCAAGAGGCAGAAATTATCGCGCAAGCCGGTCAAAAAGATGCTGTGACTGTTGCTACAAATATGGCGGGCCGTGGAACAGATATTAAACTTAAAGAAGATGTGGCAGCTTTAGGTGGCTTGCATGTTATTGGTACAACACGCCATCAGTCACGTCGCATTGATCGACAATTAAGAGGACGTAGCGCGCGTTTAGGGGATCCTGGGTCTTCCAAGTTTTATATTTCCTTTGAAGATCCTTTAATGCGTTTGTTTGCTTCTCCTAAACTTAATGCTTTGATTCAAAGATTTAGGCCCCCTGAAGGAGAGCCTATCTCAGCGGGTATTTTAAATCGTTCGATTGAAACAGCTCAAAAAAGAGTGGAATCACGCAACTATATGATGCGTAAATACACGCTTGAGTATGACGATGTGATGAATAAGCAGAGACAAGAGGTTTACGATTTTCGTAATGAGGTGTTAAAAGCAGAAGATATGATGCCTCTTGCTCAAGATTTGCTGCATCAAGTATGTCATGCCAAAGCTACGGAGTTTTTCACTTCTGCGACTCAAGAAGGAGGCTGGGATACTCAAGGCTATCGCCAGTGGCTTCTTATGTTTTTCCCTATTTCCTTGTCGGAAGATATTTTTGATAACGATCGGTTAACGCTTGAGCAGGTTGAGGAGATTACCGTTTCTAAAGTCATAGAAGCTTTTGAGCACAAGGTGTCTTATGAAAAGGGTCGAGCTCAACAATATAACAGCAAAGTTTCACCTGATTTGATGGTCCAAGACGCCATTCGAAGTGTCATGGTGCAGAAGATAGACGAGTTGTGGCAGGAACATTTGCTTTTGATGGATTATTTGAGATCAGAAGTGAATCTACGTGCTGTTGCACAGAAAGATCCTTTAATTGAGTTCAAGCACGAAGCATTTCGTCTTTTTCACGCTTTAACAGTACGTCTTCATACAGATGTAGCACGTAATCTATTTAAAATAGAGATAGCGCCTGTTTTGCAACAAAGTCTTTTCCAGCAAATGCTAGGACAAATTCAATTGGAAACCAACCGTCTTATTTTTGATGGAATGGATACTTTGCCAGAACAAGAACAATCTGAAGATAAAATAACACCCTCACAAACCGTGCAAAATATAGCCCCTAAAGTAGGACGTAATGATGATTGCCCTTGCAAAAGCGGGAAAAAATATAAGCGTTGTTGCGGGTTAGCAGAAAATCTGGATGTTTCTTCTGTCTGAAGTAGAAAATGTTTCTTGGTAATTTCTTGTTTAGGAAGCTACCAAGATTCGTTTATTGCTTTTTTTGTTTTTTCTAAATTTTTCTTTTAAGTCTTAACGTTTTCTTAAAAACAAAATTTTGTTAGGCTCTTTTGAGGTTCACAACTGACGTAAAAGTTGGTGCTTATTTTAAACCAGAAGGAGTCTGCAATGTTATATCGATGTAGTGCGATAACGGTATTCTTGGTCTTGAATTTGATAATTTGGCCTCTTACTTTATCAGCAGAATCTTATACAGGGATAGAAAAGCACTACTTATCTGCCAGTGACATCGATGTTCAAGATGCAACAATTTTTGTACATAGAGGAGGGCAAGTTTATGAAATAGACACACTACTTGTTGATCAAGGAGGAGTCTATTATTTGTCTTCTCATTTACGTTGCCCCGAGTGTCGCAAATCTTTAAATCCTAAAAACACTTGTCACGTTCATTTTGAATCTAGAATTGTTAAATCATAAGCCCGTTTAAGGAGAGTAAAATATGAAATGGATCTGGAGTGTTCTAATTGTTGCCATAACAATTCAATTAGAGGCGGTCGTCTATAAATATGATGTAGTCATTTACGGGGGGAATGTAGCGGGTATTATGGCTGCAATACAATGTGCTCATATGGGGAAAAGCGTAGCTTTGATTGAGACCGGAACGCATGTAGGCGGTATGACAAGTGGGGGATTAGGCTTTATTGATGCCACAGACCCTGAAATAGTAGGAGGCCTAGCCCATAATTTTTTTCAGCGTCTTTGGCAATACTATCAGGATGAGAAAAATTGGGTTTGGGAGCCTCCAAGGTGGATTTTAAGTCAAATTGCTAAAAATACAGACCATTCCAATACGGTATGGACGTGTGAGCCTCATGTTGCGGAAACAGTTTTTCTTCAAATGTTAAACGAAGCTCAAGTCCCAATTTTTTATGAGCAGTTAAATCGAACAGATGGAGTTTATAAAAACGGCACGAACATTGTCAGAGTGGAAATGAAGTCAGGCAACATCTTCAAGGGCGATATGTATATCGATGCGACCTATGAAGGAGACCTGATGGCCTCATCGGGAGTTTCATATACTTTAGGTCGTGAAGCAAATAGCACATATGGTGAAGAGAATAATGGCATTAAACCTAATAAATATATGCCATTACGTATAGATCCTTATGTTATTCCAGGGGATCCTTCAAGTGGTTTGTTGCCACGTATTGCGCCTGACTTAGGCGGGAATGCTGGTGATGCAGATGAGGCCATACAAGCTTATAACTATCGTATGTGTTTAACAAATGAACCTCTTAATATGGTTTCTATTGCACAGCCGGAAGGTTATGATGAAGCACAGTACGAATTGTTATTCCGAGCGATAGCTAATCTAAAAAGACAGCATTACTTTTTTAAGCTTAGTAGTTTGCCGAATAGAAAAGTAGATGCTAATCATTCAGGTCCTGTGTCTACAGACTATGTAGGGATGAATTGGGATTATATAGAAGCTGATGATGAAACTCGCCAACGAATAGCTTATGAACATGAAATGTGGCAGCGAGGCTTGGTGTGGACTTTACAAAATCATCCCCGTATACCCGCTAAGTTTAGAGATCTTTATTCTAAATGGGGACTAGCAAAAGATGAGTTTGCTGATAATAACAATTGGCCTTATCAATTTTATGTTAGAGAAGGCAGAAGAATGCTTTCGGACTATGTGATTACAGAAAAATCTGCAACGGGTAAAGAGCCTACTATTACAGATAGCATTGGTCTTGCTTCTTACCACATGGATTCACATGCTGTAAAATACTATGTGGATCCTGTCAGTCACCTGGTTAAAACTGAGGGAGGCATTTATCAAAAGGTCCCTAAACCTTTCCCTATCAGCTATCGAGCAGTTGTTCCTAAGCAGGATCAATGCACGAATCTTCTTGTGCCAGTTTGTCTTTCTGCATCTCATGTTGCATATGGCTCCATTAGGATGGAACCCGTTTTTATGATTCTGGGACAGTCTGCAGCTGCAGCTGCCTGTCTTGCGTTAGATAAGCAAATTGCTGTGCAACAGGTTGCTTACGAGGAACTCAAAGCAAAGCTTTTGCAAGAAAAACAAGTCTTATATTTTCATAAATAGAAAAGCCTGAGCAGGTCCGTTAGGACCTGCTCAAGTTTGATTATTGTACGCAGATCAAGCTATCTAATAGGCCTGTTTTATCGATTTTAGTGATCCAGATTTCATGATCTTGACGACCATAGGCCACAAGGAAATGGTCCTTTTCTTCCACAATGCCTCCAGGAAAGACAACAATAAGAGGTTTCCATGTCTTGTATTTGGGGCCATTGTAGAAATTTTTCCCTATCACAGGTGCTGGACTTATACGCTTGAGTTCGAAAGGAGGCTGTGCTGCAAACGTATAGGCTCCCATAAAATAATGTTGCATTTTCTTCCCTCCAGATTGAACAGATTCTAAGACACAGGAGGAATGAAAGAACGATAGGTATTCTTGGTCATTGATTAAGACAGCAGGTGTTCCTCCGCGTAGGACTCCCCATCCCCAATTAGCTTTTTTATTCGTAACAGCTATCGTTGAACACACACCAGAGTTTAGCAAGGGATACAAGATTTTATGTGGTGTAAGACTGTAAGCTAGCATAAGATTATCTTCATAATCAAAAGGGACCCAATTCTTTTCCCATAAGGTTTCTTTTGCTCCATCGAAAGCGGTTAAACAGGCTGTATCGCGCACATAAAAGTTACCATTTTCGATAAAAAGCTCTGCTGTGCACATTCTACGTGTATAGTCGATGTACATGCCTTTAACAATGTCACTGTAGACAATGAAGATACGATTTCCTACAACAACTAATCTGGGATCTTGTTGTCGGTAGGTGGAATTATAATTGGGGATATTAAGAATTTGAGGGGTGCTGCATGGGTTAAGATTTTCATCTAACCAAACCAAACCAATGCGGTTAGGTGAGTATTTATCAACGTAATCGTAATCGAAAAAATCTTCACTATGGATTGGAATTTCATCGTCATAACGATATTCCTTGCCAGCACGGAAACAGAGAAGAAAGGAACCTTCCCATTTGATAAGGGAAGGATTAAAGGCATAAGGAAAATTAGGTAAAATAATTTGTTTAGACTGAATGACACAGGGAGTAGGTGTTTCTTCTAAATCAATAATCTGTGCCAAAAGAGGGGAGCTAAAGGCTACACATAACAATAATAATTTTTTTAAGTACGGCATGCTTATAACTCCGTAGGAAAGTTAATGGTTTTACGCTCGCTCAGAGGCCAATAATCGAAAGGAAATGCTTGATAGAGTTTTTGTAGGTCACATTTAGCAGGAGGCTCTCCTCCTAATAACAAGGCTTCTTCAACAGAAGTAGCATATTGAAAACTAGGTCGCTGAGTCCCTAAATAGTAATCAGCATATTTGAATAAAGGTTCATTGAATGTGATCTTTAATAAACGTGCTGGAATACCAAAAGCTTCTGCTACAACAATACCATGCAAGGAACTAGAAATCACAAAACGACTATTGAGAATTTTGGAAATCACCTGATCCCACGGCTCTAAAGGCGAAATAACATTGGCATAAAGGGAGGGTGGGAACATTTTTAATTCTGAATAATGGGGGATAATAACAAAGTCTTGAGTAGGATATTCAGGTTTTTGAAATTCAGGGAAAAAATAGGGAACAAGTAAAGCCGGATCTCCATAGACTTCAGGGCAATCTATATGGAAATTTTGCATTAAGAAATCACGAGTAAGAGGACCCCTTACGGCTCGAACATCAAGGTGTTGGAAACGGTACCTTTGTAAAGACGAAACGGATTTGCCATTAATGCCGGACCCCCACACAACATCGTCATCAGAAGCTAGAGCTATGATCGATCCAATAGCTAGGAGTTTTTTCTGTTCTCTTGGGATTCCATTGCGACTTGTTGCAATAGGAGCGTTTACAATTCTTTCGACGAGTTTGATAGAAAGAAAATCTCCGAAGTTTGTAAAGGAGCTGGCTTGCCAATAGCATAGAGGCAAGCCGGTCGAAATAAGAAGTGATTTAGGAATTTGCTTTGTTACGCCGCGATGTCTGGGGCTGCTTTTAGTATTAGCAATGCCCAATTGAGGCCATAATATTAGGATTAGAAAAACTAAGCCATGTGTCCAGTAGCTGGATTTTTTTAAGAAATCTTTCGTCATACGAATACCTACTTTACATCGCATAGTTAGGAAATTATTAAAAAATTGTCAAGAAATGATTAATACAACCACCAGCCTTTCATAACGAGAGAATTGTGACTTAGGGTAAAATGTATAGGATTTTTGTTATTAAGATGGAAGAGGTTTAGAAAAAAAACCAATAACTTAGATTGCTAAGCAACCATTGTGCGTGGTAAAAAGCGGCTGTCTAAAGGATGTTCTTTACGCAAGCGGCGTAAAGCCTCTTGAAGTTGAGAACGTTTTTCAATGTTGTGTTCTATGTCTAAAAGTTTTTCTAGGATTTGGCATGCACGAGAAAAATTGCCTAAACGCGCTTCACAGCTGCTTAAGATTTCCCATGAAATATTATCTTGCAAAAGCTTAAGGGCGATGTGAGCATAGGCAAGACCCTGCTCTCCTGTAAGCTGTAAGGATAGGCCAACTCCGAACATCCATGCTAAAGCACGATACCCATGAGGATCAGAGGGGAATTTATGGATGGTAGAAAGATAAATTGTTTCCGCTTCTTGCCATTTATCTTGGCATTCAAGGCTGTAACCATAATAGCAAAATAGAGTTGCAGAAGCGTGTTGAGTAGGCAATAGCTCATTAAAGTAGGCTTGAGCCTCAATGTATTTTCGTGTTTTTAAAGCCGTAAGAGCTGCTTGTTTAATAAGTCTACAATCTTTCTTATCCCAAGCATGACTAGATTGATAAAGCAAAAAAGCTTTGTGATGTTGTCCGCGCTCTTCCATGCAGGCTCCAAGGCCGAGAGTTGCATCGACATCGGCAGGATCTTTTTCTAGTAAGGAACGAAAGAGTGTTTCCGCAGACTGCAAGTTTCCGAAGCGTCGATAGACATGGGCTAATTGATTTAAGACTCGATGGCTGCGTTCCCCTAATTCTACAGCTCTATTATAGAGTTCTAAAGCTTCTGCAAGACGTCCAAGTTTTGCTAATGTTTCTCCACCTAACACCATAAGTTGAGCATTTTGGCTTTTTGCAATACGTTCGGCAATCAGTTCCCAACAGGTCTGTGCATGATCAGCTTTTAATAAAGCATCTGCCAAAGACAAAACATCAGAATCCTGTCTTAAAATGGGTGAGCAAATATGAAAAGATTCTAATGCCTCTGTAGGCTGATCCAGATCTAGCAGAATTTTTCCTTCTTCTAGACGTAAAAGTAATTCCTCGGGAAAAAGTTTGATGGCATAACGTACGCAATTGAGAGCCTCATCAAATCTACGTAAACCACGCAAAGCTTGAGCGTAATAGAGGTGTGCATTTTGAGCATGCTTAGGATGATGCAGATAGGGTAAAACATGAGACTTAACTTCTTCCCATTGTTTAAGGGCAACAAGCCTGGAGGCTTCGGATAGAGATTTTTTTGCAGAATATGTCAACGGAGAGCGTCCTTTCATCCAATGACGAAATGAAGCATATACAATCAAAGAAAGAGTCAAAAGCGTTGCACAAATAAACACAAAAAAAACTCAACTATTTTGCCTTCGTCCATAACAAAATTACCTCTAACGAAACAACGATTATTTTATGTTTCCAAGAGGTTGTCCTATAAGACAAAGAGTTTCAATGTGTTGGGAAGAGTTTTTAATAAGGTCGTGAGAAAAGGCAACGCTCTGTTTTTCAAAAAGTAAGATCAAAGTAGACCCTCCAAAAGAGAAAAATCCCTTTTCAGCACCCTTTTTATAATTGCTATAGGGGGTAAAAGTTTGATGGATAGAGCCGACATTTGTCGCGCCCACCTCACAAAATAAAATATCGCCATGATGAGATGATTGCAAAAGCGTTAACACACGCTTGTTTTCTGCTAGACGGTAAATATGATGCCGCAGAGCTAAAGGACTTACAGAGTGTAACCACCCATTAATCAAAACTGGAGAGTGGGGGCGACAATCACAAGGGAAATGAAACCGATGGTAGTCAGTGGGGCAAAGCCTAGCAATTAGAAGGCTTCCTTGGCGATATTTAGCAGCTAAATCTTTATTGTCTAAAAATTTATCAAGGTGGAATTTGTCTCCTTTTACAAGAAAGCCATCGGCTTCTTCCATGTTAGGATAAAGTAAATAACGGCCATCAGCAGGTATAACCAAAGAATCTGCAGATAAGGGCCTAGCTTCAGGTTTCAGCTTGCGAATGAAAAAATCGTTAAAGGAAGCGAATTGGTCGATTGATAGTTGAGCTTCCTCAATAGGAACGTGATACCGCTGGATAAAGGGCAGAATCTTTTTTTTGGAGGATTTGGCACGTTGCAAAAAGCCTACAAATTTAGAAAGGCAGCTAAGTCTAGCTATCCAATTTCCCGCCCATCTCCCGATTGGGTTAGTGCCATAGAAGAAACGAAGCCATGCTTCAAAATAGATCTGTTCTTTACAACGCTGCCCGGTTCGACGATCTATGTAAAAAATATCTTGCTTCATGGGCGCATGCGGTGTTGTTGTCCTACATCATTAAAAAATGCTATTTCTTCTATAAAATCAGCTGTAAATAAATGCGTCAAATGAGCAGCAACAATGTGAGCATGTAACTGCATAGAAACTCTTACAAGTTGTGCTCCCAGGCGTGCATCATCAGGCTTTTCCATAAATGTTTTTTTAATCTGTTGAAATTGCTTGAGTAGAACAAGCGTTTGTTGCTGTTTTTCCAATTGATTTTGAGTTGTAGCAATAAGAGTTTCTAAATTGGTAATCTCATCAGCAAACACAGATCCCAAACATAAAGCAAAAACAAGAAATAATTTTTTATGCATAGCAAGTAATTTGGCAGTCTAATCGATAACTTATTTTTTAACAAACTTAAGTCGGTCAAAAAAATTAAAAGGCAAAATCTGTATCTAAGAAAATCTTTTTTAAGGCCTGATGTTATTAATGATAAAATTTTTACATTCTTGGTTTTTATTTACTTTGATATAATTTTGTGATATTCTGCCTCAATGAGTTCGCTATTTCAAACTCAAGATACGATTGCTGCATTGTCTACAGCACCAGGTGAAGGGGCTATTGCTATTGTGCGTTTATCAGGGCAACAAGCTCTGCACATAGCAAGTCAAGTGTTTTCAGGGCCCATTCATGAGTATGCATCTCATACCGTTCATTTGGGAGCAATTCGCTTTCAGCAACAGCGCATAGATCAAGCATTGGTTCTTGTCATGAGAGCTCCTCGTTCTTATACCGGAGAGGATATCGTGGAGCTTCATTGTCATGGAGGCATGATAGCTTCTAAGCGTGTCTTGGAAGCCGTTTTGCAATGTGGGGCGCGTTTAGCCCATCCAGGTGAATTTACTTTTCGCGCTTTTATGAATGGCAAGTTGGATCTAAGCCAAGCTGAGGCTGTGCAAAGTTTAATCGGGGCTAAAAACGCTCAATCTTTACGACATGCCCAGGCTCATTTAGAAGGAGCTTTATCAAAAAAAATCAGGTCTTTTCAAGATCAATTATTGTATGTAGCCGCTGTGTGTGAAGCTTGGGTGGACTTCCCAGATGAGGGCATTGAATTTACGTCTAAAGAAGAGCTTTTGCTTTTGCTGCAAAATGTCTACCAACAAATCTGTGCTTTGATTGCTTCTTTTGAGGACGGGAAGAAGCTTTTTCAAGGCATTTCTTTGGCTATCATAGGAGAGCCTAATGCAGGTAAGTCATCTTTACTTAATGCTTTAGTAGAGGAAGAGCGTGCTATTGTCACGCCTATTCCAGGTACAACAAGAGATCTCTTGCATGAGGAATTAACAATAGGTGGCTTGACATTTCGTCTGACAGATACAGCTGGTTTACGAGAAACCGAGGAAAGTGTTGAGCAAGAAGGGATTCGTCGAGCCTATCGTGCTATGGAACAGGCGGATTGGATTTTAGTAGTTTTGGACTTAACGCGTCCTCTTCCTTCCCTACTTGAGCTTATTCCTAAAGAAAAAGCAATCTTTGTGCTTAATAAGATAGATCTTATTTCAAAGGTCCCTCAATTTCCTTTTACTCACCATATTGCTGTTTCTGCACGTACAGGTGAAGGGATAGAAGAACTTAAGAAGTTTTTGTGTTCACATATTTGGAAACATGGAGCGCCTGATCAAGAAGAGTTGATTTTAAGTTCCCATCGCCATAAACAAATTCTAGTTCACGCTGCAGATGCTATAGAAAGAGTTCTTAATGGCTTAGAACAAGTGACTTCTCCAGAGTGGTTAGCAGCTGACCTGCGTCTTGCTTTACAATCATTAGGTGAAGTGTTGGGACAGGATGTGACAGAAGAAGTACTTGGAAAAATTTTCTCAACATTTTGTATTGGAAAATGAAACATCAAGCACGTGTTGCAATCATTCAAAAGATTTTAAACGAGCATTTTCCAGATCCTGCCATCCCCCTTACTCATCATTCTTCCTATACATTACTAATTGCAGTTGTCCTTTCAGCCCGTTCGACAGATGTCAGGGTTAATATCGTGACACCTCAACTTTTTGCGGCAGCTTCTACACCCCAAGATATGGTCAAATTGCCAGTCTCAGCTATTCAAGCCATCATTCGACCTTGTGGTCTTTCTCCTCAAAAAGCTCAACGTATTCATGATCTTTCTCAAATCCTTCTAGATCGATATGAAGGACAAGTTCCTTCTTCTCTGGAAAAACTAGAGCAGTTGCCAGGAGTCGGACATAAAACAGCTTCCGTTGTGATGGCTCAAGCTTTTCATATACCTGCTTTCCCTGTTGATACACATATCTATCGTTCTGCTCGACGTTGGGGGCTGTCTCAAGCACGCTCGATAGTTGTTGTAGAAGAAGATTTAAAAAAGTGTTTCAGGAAAGAAGATTGGATTCGTGTTCATCTCCAAATCATTTACTATTGTCGAGCTTTCTGTCCAGCTAGAGGTCATCAGCTTAATCAATGTCCTATCTGTAAAGCACTAGGTGATTTATAGTTCGCGCGTTGCAAAAATTGCATTTTTCAATGGTAAAGGCGCAAACCGAGTTTTGTGGCGACGATAAGAACCTCATTGCCTAGTTTTATTCTATACGGTTGTTTGCAATTTTCTTTTTCAAAATCCAACCCTTTTGATATTACGCTTTTAAGAGCGTAATTTTTTATGAGAGGGGTGATTTTTAAACAAATTTCCTATTTGTTTTTTATAAAATAAAAATTCACAAAGATAAAAAGGTTGAGAATTTTTGCGAATAGTCTTTGTTTTGCTATAATTACAAGATGATGGACTCACGATTAAAACCATTCTTCGATCAAGCAGAAGAAATCTTTAAAGCAGGGGGAGTACGCGAAATAGAGTTCGCGGGGCCAACTTACCAGGCTGAGGTTTTCGATATGAAGGCCTCGGAAAGTTTCTGGCCATTATTGCATTTTGATTCTACACATCAGTTGAAAGATGCTTTTTGTAGCTGTCAAGCTATGGAAGAAGGATGTCCACATGTTGCCGCAGCGTATCTTAAAATTGTTAATACGCCCTCTCGAATTCCCCTACATTATCACTTCCCTCATTCTTTCATGTGTATAGTTTTTCAATGTTTAGTTGAGCATTGTGGATATGAAGAAACCGTTTTATCTCGTTTGGACTGTGGTCATTATAAATTAGACAGACCCTTTGTTTTTGAAATAGAGGCTAAAACAGACATTGCTAAGCAACGTTTAACTCAATTGGTCGAGGAACGCCAACAACAAACCCCAGAAAACTCTATTCAGTTTTCTGAATTATCTGCTCAAGAGATTGCTTGGTGGAGAGAGGGGCGTCCCTCTGCCTCTTTAAGATTTGCCTTAAGTATTTTCTCAGATTTAGCCAAATGGGCACGTGTTTTGCAATTTGAGCGTCCTTATGAATTGAGCTATACGGAAAGTGCACAGGGGTTACCAGATTGTTTTATATTAAGTTGGGATTGCTTGCAGATTAAGATACAAGTGACCCCTCAGGATTTACTTGTATTGATCCCATCCTTAGATACTGTAAAGGCTTCTTTGCAGGTGTATAAGCATGCTACAGGTCAAATTCAACGCATGTTGTACCAAGAGGAAAGTAAGAGTATAGCGATCATACATGACCGTTCTACCGTCCTCCATCATTCTACAGGAAAAAAAATAGGTAAATGGCTCTATCTATCCGGAGATGGTTTCTATATCACAGGACAGGGAGGTTTTTTTGATAGGCAACAAATCCCCAAAGAAGAGATTGCCCAAGCGTTAGAAGAACATTTGGAAGAGGTTTGCGCTTTTTTGCCTCTTCATCAAAAATCCCATAAGGTTAATTATGCGATTCATTTTGATGCTTCATGGAATCTCTGTATTCATGCTTTTTTATTCAAATTAGCAGACTTAGAGCAGCAATATGCTTGGATTGTTAATGAACAGTGGGCTTATTTACCGGATAAAGGTTTTTTAGCTATTGAAGGCCTGATTTTTGAACAAGCTACTTGTAAGATTTTAGCGCAAGATGTCAGCGAATTTGTGAATCGGCATCGTGTATGGTTAGATCAGCACAAGGGGTTTCAAGTCCACTTGGCCAGCATTGATTCTCAATTAAGTTATTCTGTGCAGGAAGGGGTCCTGTCCTTTTTCTCTAAAATGCAGGTTTCGGAAGGGACCAAAGATTTTGGTGATTGGATCTATTATCCAGCAGAAGGCTTTTTCCCTAAAACACAAACTCGTTTAGGGCAGGTTGTAAAATCAGGACTGCGATTAGAAAAAGAACAGATTTCCTCCTTTATCAAGCTTAATCAAGAAGAATTAGAAAGCGTTCAGGGGTTTTTTGCATTAACGTTGCCTCTTAGTCGTTGTGGATTAAAGATGACGGTAGAATCAAAAAAATCCATCTTGCTCGAGCCTGTTTATGAACTCTTCAAAGAGTTCCAATCTTTTACCATACAGTTTTATGGAGATTTTGTTTATTTGCCTCAGCACGGCTTCTATCCATTACCATTAGGGATGATTCTTCCAGAAAATTATCAAACGCCAATACGTATAGAAGGACTCGCTCTACATCAATTTCTTTCTCATGATTTTCCTAAATTAGAAAATTTGATTATGAATTTAGATCCGCAATTAAGGATCCCTCATCAAGCAGAGGTTCATCTTAAATATCTAGTACGCACGCCTAAAGGCGGCGTGAAGGCAGAATTATTTATAGTTACAGAACACGGAGAGGTGTGTGTTGCTCATTTGCTGGATGAAGCTCACCAAAAAGGGAGTGTGTTGTTTACAGAAGCTGGGCTTATTGATTTGAGAGAAGAAAGATTCTTATGGATGCGTGGCTGTAAAGCCGCTGGGCGTGGTCAATCTGCCTGTGAAATGAGTACATTGGAATTCTTGCGTTTAGATGCTACTTTGGGTTTTTTTCTTACTCCTTCTGGAACGCAGGCTGATGTTACAAAAATGTTGCTCAAAGAGCTTCGTGAGTTTTTGGTTGCTCAGCCCCCTAATCTCAAAGGCCTAAAGAGCAATCTTCGTCTCTATCAACAAACAGGGTTGCAGTGGCTCTGGTTTTTGTATCGCAATGGGTTATCAGGATTATTATGTGATGATATGGGTCTTGGTAAGACACATCAGGCCATGGCTCTCATGTGTGCTATTGAAAACCAAAAAAATAAATCCTGTTATGTCATTGTGTGCCCTACTTCCGTGATTTATCATTGGCAGGATAAATTAGCGCAATTTCTACCCTTTTTGTCGGTTTATACTTTTCATGGGGTTAAACGAACTTTTCCTAATTTAAAGAATGGCGGTGTTCTTTTAACTTCTTACGGACTTTTGAGACTCCACAAAGAAGAAATCAAAAAACTAGAGGTGGATTTAGCAATTTTTGATGAAGTGCAAATTGCTAAGAACCCTCATAGCCAAGTTCATGAGGCGCTTAAATCTGTTTCAGCAAGAATGAGTCTTGGTCTAACGGGGACTCCTATTGAAAATAATCTAAGAGAACTTAAAGCCTTATTTGATTTAGTGCTTCCTGGTTATATGCCTTCTGAACAGAAGTTTAGAGATACTTTTGTTATCCCAATAGAAAGAGACCAAAACGAGGAAAAAAGAGCCTTTTTAACGCAGCTTATTAAACCATTCGTACTTAGAAGACGCAAAAAAGAAGTGTTGGATGAGCTACCAGAAAAAACAGAAGATATTGCTTATTGCGATCTTTCAGAAGAGCAAAAAGAGCTGTATAATCAAACCTTAGAGCAAAACCGAGAAGCTTTGATTCAACAGCTTCATAATGTTGATCAGGCTATTCCGTATATGCACGTATTTTCTGTTTTAACACGTCTAAAGCAAATTTGTGATCACCCTTCTTTGATTCATAAAAATCCTCAAAACTATGCCAATCATAAATCTGGCAAATGGGAGCTATTTGTTGAGCTTTTGAATGAGGCTAGAGAAAGCGGTCATAAAGTCGTCGTGTTTTCTCAATATCTCTATATGTTGGATATTATGGAGCAGTACATTCAAAGTCAGGGTTGGGGCTATGCGCAAATCAGAGGTGATACCATTGATCGTAGAGAAGAGCTCAGACGATTTAGTGAAGATCCCAACTGTGTCATTTTTTTAGGATCTTTGCAGGCGGCAGGCCTTGGTATTGACCTAACAGCAGCTAATATTGTGATTCTGTATGATCGTTGGTGGAATGCAGCTCGTGAAAATCAAGCTATTGACCGCGTACATCGTTTAGGTCAAAAATGGGCTGTTTCTGTCTTCAAGCTTGTAACCAAGGGAACCATTGAAGAGAAAATCGATAAGATGATCTCAAGGAAAGGACGCCTTATGGAAGAGGTTGTGACAGCTGACGATCAAGCCACGCTCAAAAAATTTACTCGCTCTGAGATAATTGAGTTGCTTTCTTACTCCGCAAATGAAACGTTAGAGGAGCACCCGTAAACAAATATTGCTTACGGAACTGATTCATAAGATATTTACGGTAGCTCTCCGTCATTAAATTAGCATAATTCACAAAGAGAGTAAAACGCGGAGGGAATGTTGTAACTTGCGTTAAATAATAAATACGCAGTCTCTTGCCCGTTAAAAGAGGGGGGTGATTCAGCTGGATCGCTTTTTCTACAAACGCATTGAGTTGATGTGTAGGCACGCGTGATCCTAAAGCTTGATAAACCGTTTTAAGGGCCTCAAAAATTTGTTCGCTATTACGTCCTGTTTTGGCAGAAATGCACAAAATAGGGCAGTGTACTAAGAAAGGAGCATGATCCCGCAGCACGCTTAAGCAGTGCTCCATGCGGAATCCTTTTACTAAATCCCATTTATTAAGTAGTACGATACAGCCCTTGCCAGCTTTTTCAATGGCTGTAGCAATATGTTTATCCTGAGTTGTCAGGCCTTCTTGTGCATCAAGAAGAAGAAGGCAAATATCACAACGTTCTATTGCCTGCTGTGTACGGATAGCAGCAAATTTATCGACAGACTCTTTTTCTGCTTGCTTGCGACGAATACCTGCTGTGTCAATTAAAGTATAATCTGTGCCGTCCACCGACAAGGGAATGTCGACACTGTCTCGTGTTGTACCTGCAATAGGGCTGACAACACAGCGCTCTTGTTGAAGTAAAAAATTAACAAGAGTGGATTTCCCAACGTTGGGGCGTCCAACAATGGAAACTTTAATACCAGATTCTGGTAAAGGCTGGGGTGTTAAATCAAAGCCTTCCCAAGCAGATTCTAATAATTCGGCTACATGGTACCCGTGCAAAGCGGAAACCCCAATTACTTTCGAAATTCCTAAAGAATAAAAGGAAGCAATTAAAAATTCTTTTTCAATAGAATCGATTTTATTGACAGCAAGAACCAAAGGTTTGCCCAGTTGCAGTAAACGACTCGCTAAATGTTGATCTAAAGTCGTAATGCCCAGAGTTCCGTCTACAACCATGACTAAGGTATCTGCTTCGCGCATAGCGATCTCAGCTTGGCGACAAATTTCTTGTTGGAAAGCGTCTTCGGATTGATCATCAATACCGCCCGTATCAATGATTTGAAAAGGAGTTCCGAAAAAATCAGCTTCTGCGTACAGACGATCACGAGTGATGCCTTCGGCTTCATCTACAATCGCAATACGTTTTTTACAAATTCGGTTGAATAAAGCTGATTTCCCTACATTAGGTCTTCCAACAATAGCAAGCTTATACATGGCCAATCATGATAATAAAACGCTCATTAAAAAAGAATTGGAATAATCAAAACTTAGAAGTATATAAAAATATATGTTGTCATCAGCAGTAGACTTTTTTCCTTTTTGGCAAGATTTAAAAAAATATCGATATGGCAGTGTTTGGCTCAAAGATTTACTTGCTGCGGGTTCTGTTGCATTATTTACCTTGCCGCAAGCTATGGCGTATGCGTTTGTGGCGGGCCTTCCCACGCAAGTAGGAATTTTTTCTGCGATTTTTGGAACGCTATTTTCTTCTGCTTTTGGATACTCTCGTTATCTCATTACAGGACCAACGACTCAGACGGCAATTCTCTTACAATCGGGGTTAAGTGAAATCATCTACACGTACTATCCTCATTTAACAGTATCGGAACAAGGAGATTTAGCTGTTAGTCTCATGCTGCAGCTTGTGCTTTTAGTGGGTATTTTTCAGCTTTTAGCAGGGGTTATGAGGCTGGGACGCCTTACTCAATTTACCAGTCGTTCTGTGCTAGCTGGATATGGTATGGGGGTTGCAATTGCTATCTTTGTCACTCAGCTTTTCCCTTTTTTTGGTATAGCACCTTTAAGTGGAAATAGCCCTCTTTACCAAAGAGCGTGGTTTTTTTTTCAACATCTGCCTCGTACTCATTTGCCAACATTTGTATTGGGAGTCATGTGTCTTATAGCTTTTATCCTATCAAAAAAAATCCCAAAAAAAATTCCTATGCCTGTTGTGATCTTTGCTTTAGCTGCATTGAGCATACAGATCTTACACCTAGCTCCTCAAAGTGGCACATCTATCCTTCATGTGGAAGAAGGAGGAATAGCAAGTAAAATCACGTTGTTAGAGGATTTAGGGCCTGTTTACACGGATCTGCCTAGTTTTCATATTCCTTATATTGAGTTAACGTTACTCGGATCACTCATCCCTCTTGCATTTGCTATTGCGTTGCTTTCTGTGTTACAAGCCACAGTGATTGGTCGCAGCTATGTTCGTTCACAAGATCCTCCTTATAATGATAACCAAGAGATTTTTGGTTTGGGGGTAGGGAATGTTCTATGTGCCTGTTTGGGAGGGATGCCAAGCGGAGGAAACTATGCACGTAGTATTTTGAATCATGACCTAGGTGCTCAAACACGCTTTGCAGGCATTTTTAGTAGCTTGATTCTTTTTATCATTGTTTTATTTTTGGGATTTTTTGTGACCAAAATACCTTTAGCAACATTAAGTGCATTGATGTTGCTGACTTCATATCAAATGCTAAATTTTTCTGACCTTGCCGTATGCTTAAGAGCAACACGTGGGGATGCCTTTGCTTTATTAATGACTTTGTTGGCTTGTTTCTTTTTTACTTTTGATAAAGCGCTTTATATAGGCGTGGCTGTGTCTGTTGTGCTTTATCTAAAACAAGCTGCTGTTCCCTCTATTATCGAATACACGTTCACCAATGTGGGTAAATTACGTCCTTTAGATGTCGATGACGCACGTTCAGATAGCCGCATTGCAATTTTTCAAGCAGAAGGAGAATTATTTTTTGGGGCTGCCGATTTGCTCCAAACCAAGCTTAGATTGCTGGCTGAAGATGAAAGTATCCGTATTTTGATCCTACAGTTATTGAATGTGCGTCATTTAGATGCTTCGGTATGTTTGGCTTTACGTCACTTGAATAAATACTTAAGTAAAACAGGCCGTAAATTGCTCATCTCAGGAGTTAGCGAGGAGGTTGAAAAAATACTCGATAATTCTGGCTTAACAGATAAGATTGGCAGAGAGTCTATCTTTATCTATAACGAACAGTTGCCAGGTGAAGCTACCCGCAGCGCTTATGCTTACGCTAAAAATTTACTGTCGATAGAAAGTTTTATATCTTCTTAGAATGGGAACGTAATGATTGTTTGCGTGAATTGTGTGATTAAATTGCTTTGTGTTTGAGTTTTTTTGTTCTTGTGTATTAAATTCTTAGCTGAACAGTAACAACAAGGGCTGTGTTGAAAAATTCATTTA
>JAFEGP010000024.1 GCA_018239815.1 Verrucomicrobiota bacterium
TCTGGTCAGATTACAGATGCTGTCACAGGACAAGCTGTTGCTGGTGCCACTGTCAATCTCTCACAAAATGGATCTTTGGTAACATCTGCTACAACAGACTCTAGAGGTAATTATGCTTTGAGTGCTCTAGTTCCAGGAGCTTACGCATTACAAGTGAGTGCATCACACTATCAATCAGGTAGTACCAGTGTAACGATTGTGTCGGATCAAACTGCAACGGCTAATCTGGTTTTAACTCCTAACGCTGGAAGTGTCTCTGGTCAGATTACAGATGCTGTCACAGGACAAGCCGTTGCCAGTGCAACTGTCAACTTCTCACAGAACGGAACACTCATCACTTCTACTACAACAGACTCCAGAGGTAACTATGCTTTGAGTGGTCTAGTTCCAGGAGCTTACGCATTACAAGTGAGTGCTACGCACTACCAAGCTGGTAGTGTCAACGTGACGATTGTGTCGGATCAAACTGCAACAGCTAACTTAACATTAGCTCCTAACGCCGGAAGTGTTTTGGGTCAGATTACAGATGCTGTCACAGGACAGGCTGTTGCAAGTGCCACTATCAACCTCTCACAGAACGGATCTTTAGTAACATCTGCGACAACAGACTCTAGGGGTGCTTACACTCTCAGTGGTCTAGTTCCGGGGTCTTATGTTTTACAAGTGAGCGCATCACACTATCAATCAGGCAGTGCCGGTGTAACGATTGTGTCAGATCAAACTGCAACAGCTAATCTGGCCTTAACTCCTAACGCCGGCAGTGTCTCTGGTCAGATTACAGATGCTGTCACAGGACAAGCTGTTGCTGGTGTGACGATAAATGTTATAAAAAATAGTGATTTAATATCTTCTGGAACAACGGACTCTAGGGGCTATTACAATATAGGTAGTCTTGCTCCTAATTCTTATGTGATACAAACTAATATAGCCCATTATCAAATGGGTTCTTCTAATTTTGTCATTATCTCAGATCAAACCGCAACAATTAATCTATCTCTTGTACCTCATCCAGGGCAGATTAGAGGACAAATTACAGATTCTCTTACAAATCAACCCATTATTGGAGCATCTGTCATATTTTTACAAAATAACAAACCTATTAGCTCTGGCATAACAGATGAAAAAGGTAGTTATTCGATAAGTAATTTGACACCAGGAATTTATCAGGTGCAAGTCAGCGCTGCACATTATCAGGTCGGCAGTACAAATACTACAGTTATTTCAGATGAAACCGTGGTGGCAAGCCTTGTCTTAATTCCTAATGCTGGCAGTGCCTCAGGTCAGATTACAGATGCTGTGACAAGTCAGCCTATTTCTTCTGCCACAATTACTGTTTTGCAAAATGGAGTTTCTCTTCGTTCTGCAACAACAGATGAAAAGGGTAATTATCTTCTTTCAAACTTGTTGCCAGGAATGTATACAATGCAAATAAGCGCAAGCCACTATAAGAGCATAACGAATAATACAGTCATTGTTTCAGATCAAGTCACGATAACAGATGCAGCCTTGGTTCCTAATACAGGAAACGTCTCAGGTTCTGTCATAGACATTACCTCAAAGCTTGCTATTACTAATGCAACTATTGATATTTTGAAAGGAAGTACATTGATCTCTTCTGCACCTGTTAATGACAGTGGTTATTATGAAATTTCAGGATTAGTTCCTGGTTATTATACTGTTAGAGTAAATGCTCACAATTATCGCGCTGCAGTTGTGACGGTTACAGTTCAATCGGACCAGATTGCAGTAGCCAATTTTTCTTTGTTGCAAGATCCAAGAAGTATTGAGGGGACAGTGGTTAGTCAGGAGACTGGTTTGCCTATCTCGGGAGTTCTTGTAGAAGTCAAAATCAATAACGGAGTGATTACTTCTACCCTCACAGATGATCAAGGGCAATACACCTTGGCTGTTTTACCACCCGGTTCTTATACAGTTTACGCCTATAAATCACGTTATCAAACTGGTGTAGCTGGAATAGTTGTTGAGGCGGAACAGGAGATTCAAGTGAATTTCTCCTTGCTATCCAGTCCAGGTGTAATTTCAGGTGTGATTAAAAATGAACAAACTGGATTGCCTATAGCGGGAACGCATCTTGAAGTGATTTTGAATAATGGTACTTTTTATTCGACCATCACAACAGATGCAAAAGGTCGTTATAAAATGACGGGTATGCCAGAAGGATTTTATACAATTTGTGCGCATGCCAGAACCTATCAAACAGCAACCGTGGGGGTTATCGTTCAGGCTGGAAAAACAACAATAGTCAACCTTTTTTTGTTATCAGACCCTGGTGTTTTAACTGGGACTGTGACCAGTGCTGTTTCAGGTTTGCCCCTTGCTAATACGCTTGTAGCTGTTAAACTTTACGGCATTACTATTTATTCAACGTTTACCGATGCCTTTGGAGTTTATACAATTAATGGGATTGCTCCTGAAATTTATGTGATTCAGGCTTACGCTTCTGGCTATCAAAGCTCGAATGTATCTGCAGAAGTACTTCCTGATCAATCTATAGTTAAAGATTTCTTGCTGCTTTCAGATCCCTGTGAGCTGACAGGACAAGTGATCGCTTCTGACACAGCAGAGGTTATTGCAGGTGCTTTGGTGGAGGTGAGTTTAGGTCAATCTAGCTTTTTCTCAACCCTAACAAATGATGAGGGTAGATATAGCATCTGCGGTGTGTCGCCAGGAATGTATGCATTGACAGTAAGAGCCTCGGGTTATCAAGTAGCAGAACAAAGCATTACAACTGTTGAAGATCAGATGAGTCGATTGGATTTTGCGCTTCTTCCTGATCCATCTACAGTTGAAGTAAAAATCTCTGATTTTGATACAAGTCAACCTGTATCTGGAATTTTTATTACTGCAATTAAAAATAACACTATAATTGCAACAGCTGTTACAGATAAAAATGGTTATTGTAGGATTGCTGATTTAAGTCCCGGTGACTATGTTTTACAGGCTAGAAACTATAATTATAACGACAAGGATGTCGCAGTGACGCTTCAGTCCAATGCAACACAATTGGTCGAGCTTATTATGATCGCAAACAATTCTCCTCCTAGAGAAGTGGTGGGACAGTCGATTCAGAATCATTTTCTCTTTCAGACAGAAATTGTGCATTTGATCCAATGGAAGGCCAGTGCTAGCTCTTGTATCTGTCAGTATAAAATTTATCGAGATGGAGTGCTTGTGAAAACCATTCCATTCATTAAACCCTTGTCTTACGATGAGCATTATTGTCGAGGAAGAAACGTTTATTGGATTGTAGCTGTGACATCACGAGGAGTGGAAAGTGCACCGGTTGTTATCACGCTCAATTAGTGAGATAACTTGCGTAAAAGTAAGGGGAAGCGTACTCCCCTTGCTTCTTTTAATGATTTTTGCCCGAACTCTTTGTGGGGCGGAATCAAGTTTAGAGATGAGACTGGGTTTTGCTCATTTTTTGGATAAAAATGTTCAGCTTGTTTATGGACACGGAGCTCCTGATGTAGAATTAGAGGCAAATTTTATGGTTGCTCATTGCCTGGGATTATGGGGCAATCTCAACTGTATATGGCAGTCAGGTTCTTCAGATGGCGTATCCAATCTCACAGCCTTTGATATGAAAACAATCAGCATGGGAGCTAAGTTAATTTTTTGTAGTCGATGGCCTTCTGTTCAAGCCTATATTGGTATAGGAGTGCTAGGCACTTATTTGTGTGTAGAAGATCGCATTCCTCCTGCTACGTCACAAACTTATCGATTCGGCGGTGGTTTGTTGGGTAAATCAGGGTTCCATTTTCGTTTTGAAAAAAATTTATTTTTAGATCCTTTTTTTGATTACTATTACCAACCCGTCAGTGTTGATGACAAAGCTCTTATTACATCAGGTGATACCATTAATATGGGTGGTTTTCGAGTAGGATTAGGGCTAGGTATTGATTTTTAAAAAAGTTTACTTACTGTTTTTGCAATTACAAATAGTAAAAGATCTAGTTGCCAAAAAGCGCGTTATTAGAGAATTTTTTTCTTTAAGATGAAATTAGAAATTTAAGGAGCTTTTGTAAGCCTAGACGAAATTGATCGTATAGAGTAAATTTAACGGCTTTGGTTCATCTTAAAACCAAGTAAAACTACAAGGAGTAGACATGGAAAAAAGGGAATGGTTGGAGGTCTCAATTAACAAGCAAAAAGTATTTGGAATGCTCCATCTACCTGAAAAAGTTTCTTTGCCCCCGGTTGTAGTATTTTTACATGGCTTTGCAAGCAATAAATACGGACATAACCGCTCTTATGTGACTTTTGCTGAAGAGTTGTGCCGTGCAGGAATTGCTAGTGTACGTTTTGATTTTAGAGGTTCAGGAGATAGTGAAGGTTCTCCGTCGGTTGTCTCTTTTGAAGATTTGATAGAAGATGCTTTGGGCGTTTTAAATCATGTGAGAAATCTAAAAAGTGTAGATGTTCAGCGCATAGGTGTATTTGGAGCTTCTTTGGGAGGAACCATCGCAGTTATGGCTGCAAAAAGTCAGCCTTCTATTAAAACCATGGCATTATGGTCTCCCGTTGCAAGCGGGGAGTTGTGGGTGCGTGATTTTGTTGCGCAATCACCAGAGTTTATGAAAAAAGATCCGCGGATGTTGCTTTCTTCTTATCGAGGAGTTGCTTTAAGTCAAGCTTTCCGTGAACAGTTTGGACGAATGAGTGCTGCAAAAGAAATGGAACAACTAGGACATATACCTCTGCTTCATATGCACGGAGAATCTGATCAAACAGTATCCTTGCTCCATCAACAGGTTTATAAGTTACACTGCGAAGGACGTGCTGCTCCAAGTCGCTTTATTTCTTATCCGGATACAGAACATACTCTTGGAAATTCCGCTGTTTTCCCAACAGTCATTAACGAGACAATAAACTGGTTTCAAGAGCACCTGTCTGCTCCTTGTTATTGCTAACTTTCTATCTCCGACAACGATGCTCAGATATTCAGAACTGAGTTCTCATTGTCGGAGATCACACACTACTCTAAAGAAAGTTCTGGCTAGACAAATTCACTTCTTTTAGAATCCGATTTTAATACAAAAAACAAATATGTTTGAGAATGAATTTTACCATCTAATTCAAAAACAGGATTTGCAATTACCTGAACTTTTTAGAAGTTTAAAAACGATTGTAAGCTCTTTAGGAACAAGTCCTGTACTTTCAAATGATTTGGTGTGCTTGTTTCCCAAGGTTGCGCAAAAACCTTACGTTCGGTTGCAGACGCAAAGCACACCTCATATTTCAGCTCCCTTAAAAGTTGCTGCTGTGTTTTCAGGAGGTCAGGCTTCAGGGGGACATAATGTTTTAGTAGGGCTGCAACAAGCCCTGCAAAATTTACATCCCAAAAGCCTTTTATTGGGTTTTAAAGGTGGGCCTGACGGTTTAATTCACAATCGTTATGAGGTGCTTACAAAAGAGCGCTTGCTAGGTTATTACAATACGGGTGGTTTTGATCTTATTGGTTCAGGGCGCACAAAAATAGAAACTCCCGAGCATTTTCAGTCCGTGTTGCAAACAGCTCAACATCATCAACTTGATGGGCTTGTTATGATAGGTGGTGATGATTCTAATACCAATGCTGCTTTTTTAGCAGAGTTTTTCCTGTCAAAAAACATAACGACTAAGGTTATTGGTGTTCCTAAAACGATAGATGGGGATCTGCGAAGTTCTGAAATTGAAGTGTCTTTTGGCTTTGATACCGCAACAAAGGTTTACTCAGGTTTAATTGGTAATGTAGCACGCGATGCTATCTCTGCACAAAAGTACTTTCATTTTGTGAAACTGATGGGGCGTAGCGCTTCACATGTAACATTAGAGTGTGCTTTACAGACATGTCCTAATTTTGCTCTTATAGGAGAAGAAATTGCATATCATAAAATGACTCTTTCTCAGATTACACATGCTTTAGCAGATTTAATGAGTCAAAGAGCAAATATGGGTAAAAACTATGGCGTTGGACTGATACCAGAGGGACTTATTGAGTTTATCCCAGAGATTGGAGTGTTGATTCAAGAGCTTAATGCGGCGCAGGTGAGTGAAAATTCTAGAAAATTATTAACGAGCTTGCCAGCTTCTATAGCAGAACAGCTACAGGATGATCGCGATCCTCATGGTAATGTTCAAGTGTCAAAAATTGATACAGAGCAGTTGCTTATAGAACTTGTGAAAAAAGAACTGGCTCAACGCACAAGTTATAGAGGTAAGTTTAATCCGGTCAATCATTTCTTTGGTTATGAAGGTAGAGCAGCTTATCCAACCTGGTTCGATGCTAGTTATTGTTTGGCTCTTGGCTATACAGCAGCTATTTTAATCGATCAAGGCCATACAGGATATATGGCACAAGTTTCAAACTTAATTAAAGATCCTGAGCATTGGTCTGTGGGAGGAGTTCCTTTAACATCGATGATGGCTTTTGAGACAAGAAAGGGTAAACTGAAACCTGTCATTAAAAAAGCGTATGTAGATTTGGAAGGAGAGCCCTTTCGCTGTTTTCTTGCTCAGCGCGGCAGATGGGGAGTTGAGGATTTATACCGTTATCCTGGTCCTGTTCAGTATTTTGGTCCACATGAAGTTGTCAGGCAACGTCCCTTAAGCATGCAACTTGAGCAACATGCTCTAACTTACATTTAGTTAGATTTTTTGCATTGACCCAAAGGAAATTTTAAAGATACGCCACCTCCATAATAGCCTTGAGAGCTATTGCGTGCATAAAGGTTGTGGTACGCCCATAATGAAAAAGAGGTATCACGCGGTAGATCATAGTTAAAAGACATGTACAGATCGACAAATTGATAGTCAATGGAACCATATCCAAAGAACGGAGCATCTTGTAAGATATTATCATGACCTGTTCCAAAAGAAAAAGGAGTGAACCAGGCCCAGGTAAGATTAGGGGCTATTTTCCACTCAAAGTTCCATACCCCTACAACCCATGGTTGACCTTGTGTTGCAAAGCCATAGGCTTGATATAACCAAATTCTTGTTATCCATTCTTCTTCATTCCTGCAATAAAAAGACTTGCCTAAGGATGCAGAAAATAAGAAATTGGTAGGACCGATGTAGTAAAAGTTATTGTCATTGATAAAGTTGTCTTGGGCAAAGATCACCGCAATTCCCGGCACAAAACTAATAAGAGCACCTTCTGTCTCATCAAGTAACTGATAACGAGACAAAAAACAAGTTGCAGCATAGCTAAAATTAATGGAGGAATCAGCTCCAAAATCAATTTCTAACTGGGTGTCAACCCTTGGTAAAGGGGTCAGTTGCAAACAAGTTTGAAATTGATGCACCGAACCTGCTTGAATAAAAGAACCAGCTGGGGATTGAAAGACATCTTGCCAAGTATAAAGATACTGAGTACTACAATTAAGCTCTCCAGGCGGTGGAATCCAAGGATCAAGATCAAAAGCTAGCAAGGGAGAGGTTAAGCAGCTTGCTAGACACAACCATGACGCAGTAATACGACGCATCTTCATGAATGACTTAACCACTTTTCTGTATCAATAGCTGCCATGCAACCACTGCCTGCTGCTGTAATAGCTTGGCGATAAATAGGATCTTGCACATCTCCACAAGCAAAGACACCTTCAATAGATGTTTTTGTGCTTCCAGGTTCTACAAGAACATAGCCCTGAGGATTTGTTTTAAGCTGATCAGATAAAAAACCTGTGTTAGGTTGATGTCCGATTGCAAAAAAGACCCCAGCAGCTTCCTTTTTAGTTTCAGTGTTTGTTACAGCATTTTTAAGAGTAACAGAACGTACAACCTTATCACCCTCAATTTTTGTAATTTGTTGATTCCAAAGAATCTCAATTTTAGGGTGATTCAAAGCACGCTGAGCCATGATTTTTGATGCGCGGAGTGTGTCTCGTCGGTGCACAATGTAGACTTTGCTCCCGTACTTTGTAAGGAAAATAGCCTCTTCTACGGCAGAATCTCCTCCCCCTATAACAAAAAGCTCTTTATTACGAAAAATAGGCATGGCACCATCGCACACTGCACAAGCTGTCACACCCTTTTGCCAAAAAGCGTCTTCTCCAGCACCTTCGATCTCTAAGCGTTTAGCTGTGGCACCTGTAGCAATAATAAGAGCATCGCAAAGAAATTCATGTTTTTTACTACGCACTTTGAAAGGGCGCTGCTGAAGTTCAACGCTCTGTACGTCTTCTGCTATAAATTGTGTGCCAAAACGTTCGCATTGTTTACGCATTGCTTCCATAAGCGCAGGCCCTGAAATGCCTTCTGGGAAACCAGGGAAATTTTCAACATCTGTGGTTGTCATCAGTTGACCACCAGCCGGACCTGAGAAAAAACCTTCAAAGATTAAAGGTTGTAGATTAGCCCGAGCTGTGTAAAGAGCTGCAGTGTAGCTAGCTGGTCCAGAACCCACAATAATGACTTGGCGTTTTTCCATGAATAGACTCTTTTTTTATTTAAATGACAAAAGCGTGTGCGCTTATAGAATAGATCTCATTTCTGATGAAGGTTGTATAGCAGGATGCTTTTGAAAATAGCAAGAGGATTTACTTAGGAAACCTTTTTAAATTCACATGTGCTTGACTCTTCAGATTGGGATGTAAGGCGCAAGCAGGGGTTTGCGGCAACGATGGGTATCCCATTACTCAAGAGAGTTAAGCTGCTCGATACATTTTGGGTGAGCGCCGCAAGGCTTACCGAGATTTCAACGCAGCTCAAAATTATAATGGTCATAAAGCAAGAGATTGTCTTGTTGTTTAGACATGATTGATCTTAATTTTTTCTTGATGTTAAAGTGCAGTGGGACAGATAAAGCGGTAGGCTTCTTTGCCTCCTTTAGGAGAAAAGTCAATGACCTTAAGATTGAGCGAAGGCACAACAAGTGTGCAGTTTTTTTGGCAAGGAAATTGCGGTTATACCAATCGTGAGAATAACAGCCATTGGATGGTTGTTAAGTTGTGTGTTTGGATGCCTGGATTTATAGGACATTTAGAAGCAAGCATACAAAATGAGATAAGCAATCGGATACGTAGACCGTTAGCTTTTTCTGCCGAACCTATGTGCGCTAAACATAATTTGTTTTACACAGCTTTTATTGGTGATCCTAGTAAATTTTCAATGATCAGTGTTTGTGTAAATCTTTGTAGAAGACTAAGCAATAAAATGAAGGAAGAGAGTAGCGTGTATCTTGCACTTCCTTTAAATTCTGAGATACTGGAAGGATGTTCTTATTTGTTTCGCGTGTCCAACATATCGGGTCAGTTAACGCTTACATGTCGGTCAGAAGAGGAAGAAAGAAGACACGCATCTATTCCTCATAGTTTTAAAGAGCTTTCTAGACTAGTTCACAGTTTGAAAACCGCAAATGTTGTGTCTTCGGCACAGGCCATTGCCGATCCTGAATCATCGATCAGTGTCAAGTGGGCCGAGGAATATTCCTGGGATGAAATGGATGCCTTGATCCAAGAGGGACTAGATGAAGAACCGAGAGATTTTACTACCTTGGAAATATTAAATTTATCTCAATCTATTAGGCTTAAATCAGACGAGGTGGGTTTTGTAAAAAGAATGATGAAAACCCACGATGTTCATTTTGTTTTGTCTTATGCAGCTTCTATTCTTGATCATGAGCTTAAATATTTAGCGTATTTTACCATTGCACAATTATGTTTAGATGCTCAATTGTTCATAGAGAGTAGGCGTGCTTTAAGTTATATTCCTGAGGATGTACAACAAGAAAATGGCTATAAGCTAGATGGTCCTGTTGAAATGCTCTTATCTAATCAGGAGGTTACATATCCCCAGATCTGTTTTGCAGATCTAGTTGCCGAATTTAGACGGGAGTTGGAAATAGGTGGAAAAGTATTGGTGCATTACAACTGTATGGTAAGTTGGAAGCATTTATTCTCTTTAAGTCAGCTTGCTGAATTGCTTGCTGAATCACAGCACTATGGTGAGCAAGATCAGGTGGATATTATGTCATGTCTTCTTGCGTTGAACGTGGCAAAAATTCTCACAGAAATTCGTGAATACATTCAATTTGAAGAAGAAAAAGCACAAGAAGCAAGAGATCAACAGTTGTTAGCCTATCTAAGCTAATGCATGGCAATAGCGGTCGCAGTGGCATGTGTTTTGCAATGACTGATTGTAATCAAAACTTTCAAGGATCTAAAGGATTGTTGAACGCGGTTAGAAAAAGAAACTTCAGGTTGACCAGAGGCTAAGTTCAGAACTTCTATATCCAACCATGAAATTTCAGAAGAAATGCCTGTTCCAAGAGCCTTGACAATAGCCTCTTTAGCAGCAAAACGTCCAGCAAAATGGGGAAGAGGATCTGCATATTTTTGGCAATAAGCGATCTCTTGAGAGGTAAAATGTTTTTCAAGAAATTTGTAACCGTGACGATGATAAGCTTCGCGTATCCGTTCAATTTCAAGGATATCAGAGCCAATGCCCAATGGAGTCATGAATGCTACCTTCTTCTTTCTTGTTTTTGCTGTCTATTAGTTTGTGTCACAAACATTACAAAACATCATACGCCCTGTGGCAGTTTGACGAATAGAAAGTACGTAAGAAGCGACAAACTCTCCTAAATACCCACCACCGCCATTCACAACAACCATAGTGCCATCTTCAAGATAGCCAATACCTTGATCGGCCTCTTTTCCAAGGCGTTGGATCTTTACTTTAATAGCTTCTCTTTGTGGCAATATGGGCTTTAGAGCAATAGATAAGGCGTGTAAAGAAATCAACTTAACATGACGTGCTTGTGCTAATTCTGCTAAAAGTAGATCAGAGGTTAATAGGTGGGCTCCCAGATATTCTGCAGACTCAATAAGTTGAGTTGCTTCTTCTGTTGCTAAAATTGGAACAGACACAAGTTTTAGACGCAAATGAGAGAGAGTTTGCAGCTTTTTAATGTTGTCTAAATTGCGAAGATCGCAAAAGGGTTTGTTGGTTTCTACCAGAAAAGTGGGTACACACAAAAGATTATCTAAAAGTCCCAATGCAGCGACATCATAGAGACGCGGATCTTGCAAAGCTGAGGGCGTAACAAGTAAAAGACGCGTAGAGGTTCTTAGTGTCTGAGCATGACGTACCAGCTGTTCGCGTAACAGAAAAAAAAAGCTGCAGCATCCTATTAGGATCACAAAGTCAACAACTGGAGAAAAAGCAAAATGAAAAAGAAAACTCAAATAATGTAACGAGGCACTTGCAACCACAAAGCACAGAATAGCTCCGCATAAGGCATAGGTAGTTTGCTTGAGTAGTTCTAAAGTCATCGACAAAAAATAGCGCTCAAGTAGCCCATAGCTGCCTAACAAAGCTGCGGTCAAATAGGCAGCTGACAGTAAAGACAGATGTTGTTGATAAAAAAGCCAAGCCAGAAGAGGGAGGCTGCCCAATAAAAAAAGACGGGCAAATAATGGAGTCTTCATAGTTTTTGCCCTTCAGTTAAAGTAAGATGATAACGGAAATAATGCAGAGCTCCTTGAATCAAGGCTCCTCCTACTGCCAAATCAACAAATGCTCTAACTTCTAACGTGATCGGCAAAAATTTTAGGGAAATGCCAAGTCCGATCATACCTAACATAAGCACGTAATAGCCTGGACTATATAAATGTTTTAAGGAGAGAGGAGAAGAAATCTTATTAATGCGTGTAATTTGTCTTGTTACAGATTTTTTAAAGACAAATTTACCTTTGGCATAACCAACGGCTAAGGCCAGGATGATAAGCCACAGCAACAAGGTTTGATAAGGTTGAGATGGAAAGAGTTTAAGAAAAGAAAACCCTTGCTTTGTATGCACAAGACCAGGGTGATGCCAAACCATCATGAAAAATTTTAGTCCAAGAAACATCAGCATGATGCCAACTGCTAACCAGATAATCCCTGCAAGTCGAATTAAAGATCTTTTTGTCATAGATTTAACAGCGCGTGGCCTCAACTAGAGGCGCTGCTCCCTTATAAGTTGAAGTGGTTTAGATGTCATTGTCTGTAAAAATAAATCGTATCTCGGTGTCGTATTTAGAAAATTACCTATCTCAATTGTTATAGGATCTTGAAGCATAAAGTTATATGGTTGCATTAAAAATTTTAAGGCATCTGTAAGGTTGTTAAGGGTAAAAAAAAGAAAAGGGGAGTGGGTCACTCTTTTTTTTATCATAGTACGAGATGTTGAGAATTTGCAGGTTAACAAGAGTAAAGATTCCATGTTACACATGGCCTAGGCCATATTAAAAGGATTCTTATTCCTTTATGTAGAGAGGGGAATAATAGTTCCTCTAATCAGATTGCAACTTTTTAAAAGCTAGAATAAAATGCCGTCACATTTTCGTCGAGGTTATGATGCAATTTTTAGCTAGTTTTGTATGGGATCCAGATCGCATTTTTGTTCGTGTTCCTTATTTAAACTTTCCTATTTATTGGTATGGAGTCCTATTTGGGATTGGATTTGCAATTGAATATCTATTCTTAAAGAAGTTTGTGGCTCCTTACTTAAAGCGTTCGACGTTCACTTTTGAGCAAAATCAGCAACACTTAGAGAAGTTCATGACGCATTGTGTAACAATATTGACGCTGTGTTCAGTTTTGGGTGGACGTTTAGGATATGTATTATTCTATGGATGGCCTTATTACCGTGAGCACCCTCAGGATATTGTGAAAATATGGGAAGGGGGATTGGCTAGTCATGGAGCTTCAATAGGTTTATTGGCTGGCTTGTGCTTGCTTTGTCTTTCTTATCGACGCAAAGAGCCGTCTTTGACGTTTTTAACATTGCTAGATATGTTGGCTATTCCTGTGGGTTTTACAGGAGCATGTATTCGCTTAGGAAATTTTTTTAATCAAGAGATTACAGGAACACCGACTTCGCTTCCGTGGGGAGTAGAATTTCTGCATCCTTTAGATGGATGGGGAGGTATTGTACACCCTGTTCAACTTTATGAAGCTTGTTTTTATCTCCTATTAGGATGCGGCATGTTACTGCTGGCACGACGTTTTAAGCACCATATAGGAACAGGTTTGTTTATCAGCGTGTTATTTATGGTTATGTTTACCTTTCGTTTTTTCATTGAGTTCTTAAAAGTTCCGCAAGGTGAGGTTATGGCCCAGGATGCCTTTTTAAGAATGGGTCAGGTTTTAAGTCTTCCTTTTATCCTCGTAGGGGTTATCTTATTTATTCGTTATTGTAAGAAGGTGAAACATGGAAAATTCTCTGCATCCTGATCAAGTCATTCTAGTAACGGGTGGTCAAGGCATGGTCGGTAGTGCTATCATTCGTTGTCTTCTTAAAAATGGCTATAAGTATTTACTAACCCCTTCTCGTCAAGAGTTAGATTGCACAAGGCAACAAGATGTTGAGTGTTATCTAGCACAGCATCGTCCCGATGTTGTGATCATTGCCGCTGCAAAAGTAGGTGGTATTCTTGCTAACTCAACTTTCCCAGCAGAATTTTTGTATCAAAACATGCTTATCGCAGCCAATCTCATTCATGGTGCGCATATAGCAGATGTATCGCGGTTATTATTTTTAGGCAGCACCTGTATTTATCCTCGTGATGCTGATCAACCTATTAAAGAAGAATCTCTTTTGACAGCTCCTCTTGAACAAACAAATGAAGCCTATGCTTTAGCCAAGATCTGCGGTATTCAGCTGTGTAAACATTATCAGCAACAGTATGGTCGAGATTATATTTCAGCTATGCCCACTAATTTGTATGGTCCCGGAGATCGTTACCATTCTCAATATTCTCATGTGATTCCATCTCTTATGTTACGTTTTCATGAAGCAAAAATGCTTAATCTTCCCTCTGTCTCAGTTTGGGGTACAGGAAAGGTTTGGCGTGAGTTTTTATATGTAGAAGATCTAGCGGAAGCATGCCTGTTTCTTTTAAGGTATTATCACGGCACATTACATGTAAATGTTGGAAGTCAAGAAGAGGTGACAATTGCACAGCTGGCTCAAGTTATAGCGCAAACAGTTGGCTATTGTGGTCATATCGAACAAGATAGTAGTAAACCTGATGGAACGCCTCGCAAAAAAAGTGATACAACGCGTCTTACTCAACTTGGTTGGAGCGCCACAACTTCTTTACAAGAGGGTTTAAAGGTGGCTTACCAAGATTTCTTAGAGCGCATCGCTGTTACTGACCAAGCATGTGCAAAATGCCCTTAACAGGCTGACTGATTTCGTGATTTTTGACCTCTAGGCCTTTTTGAATTTGTTTAACAGAGGCCATCACCGTAGAATGATCTCTAGAAAAGATGTCGCCAATTTTCATAAAAGGTAAGCCCAACTGTTGGCGACACAGGTGCATGGCAATTTGTCTTGGAACGGCACATTCTCTGGTTTGAGATTTGCTGAGGATATCATCCATTAAAATGCCATAATACTCAGCAACTGCCTTGATAATTTTTGCAGGCGTTAACACAGCCTTTTGTTCTTCTTCAATTAAATCGCGTAAAGCATGTTGAATTTGTTCGGTGTTCAAGATAGAAGAGGAAGGTCGTTTGCTGACCCCTTGATTTAAATGAGAGCGCAAGACTAAGGCTTCAACAGCGCGTATGAGTGTTTGTAGATTATGTGGAAAAAGATCTAATAAATAATCGATCGTTTCCTCACAAAGAGTCAGTTGTAACTGAGAAGCTTTTTTAACTACAACCTCTCTGAGTTTTTCTCTTTCTAATCCTTGTAGAGGTACAACAATACCCCATTCAAAACGACTGGTTAAGCGAGGTTCAATAAAACGCAGTTCACTAGGAGAACAACTTGCAGTTAGAACAATTAAAGTGCCTCCTACATGCAAGTGATTAAATGTGTGAAAAAATTCTTCTTGCGTGGCATTTTTGCGCGAAAACACCTCTAGGTCGTCGATGAGTAGAGCATCTACATTACGATAGGCTTTACGAAAGGTTTGCATTTCTCCAGCACGAATGGCTTGCACAACGTGCTCCGTAAAAGTCTCTCCTCGTGCATAGATCACCTTTTTTCCTTGCTGACGCATGGCATGAGCCGTAGCCATTAGCAAGTGTGTTTTTCCTGTTCCTGCACGTCCAAATAGGAAAATGGGATTAAAAGGGGGAGGTTGTGAGATGCAGGCCTCTTGTAAAAGTTTATAAGCCAAAAGATTGGAGGTGGAAGTAATATAGTTTTCAAAGGTTACTCCTTCATTGACGCTATCAAAATCTAAAGAAAAAGGAGGAGGCGTAGTAGGAGGTTTTTTTGCCTTACTTGCTGTTTTGTCCGTGGTTTCTGTATCACGAAGTTTAATATGAATTTTAATAGGCTTGTTATTGTTATTAACAAGAGAATCCCGGACCTTATGGCGTATATGCTCTTCAAACCAAGTTAGTTTAAAGGAATCAGGGGCTTCAAGGTAGAGATTGCAAGCATCAAAACGTAAGATTTTTAAGGGGCGAAGCCATTTTGTCACGGTCTCCGTCCCTAGTTCTGTATCGAGTCTTTTAAGAAACTCATCCCACGCTTTCATACAGCGTCTACCTCCCTGAAATTGTCATATCACGCTTCACAAGAATTTTCCTAACGGAAAAACAAGAGTTTATGATTTTGGTTTGTGATGCGTAACATGGACCTCAGGTTTTTCTTGTTGTTTATCCAAAATTTTATTAGTAAGCCACTGTTGACCAATACCTAGAACCATAGAAGAAAGCCAGTAAAGGTTAAGGCCAGAAGGGAAATTATAAAACATGAATGTAAAAACAACAGTCATAATTGTTCCCATTGCACGTTGTTGACGCTGCTGATCCGTCATCTCAGCAACTTTTGTTGTTTTGCCAGCTGACATGCGTTGTTGAATGAACATTACAGCTCCCAAAATAAAGGGCAGGAGGTGGAATTCTGTTCCAAAAAAGAAGATGGGTGTTTGCCATGAAAACAACACATCTGGAGCAGTAAGGTTTTCAATCCAACCTGGAATAAAGCTTGCGCCTCTAAGTTGGAAAGATGATTTGAGCAAATCAAACATGGCGATTAAAAAAGGCAGCTGAATCAAAATAGGAACACATCCCATAAAAGGATTCACTTTTTTCTCTCGATAAAGAGCCATGATCTCCATCTGCAAGCGCTTCTGGTCTTTTTTATATTTCTTCTGAATAGCTTGTATTTGAGGCGAGAGCTTTTGCATGCGTCGCATTGACTTAATAGACCAGGTATTAAGAGGATACAAGACAACTCTTAAAAAGACAGTTAGCAAAATAATAGAAAAGCCCCATGAATGTGTGATCATATGGAAAAATTGCATCACAACAAATAAAAGCTTAGCAAAGGGCTTTGAAATAAAAGAGAACCAACCGTAAAAAGTACGAGCAGCAGTAAAGTGAGGGTTATTGTTAGTCTCTTTAGTAAAATACTGGTCAACAGTTTTAAGGGTTTTTTCCTCAAAAGGCCCTGCGTAAATCAAAAATTGACTTGTTCCTGATTTAGCTGGCACAGGCATTAGAACCTCATAACCAGGATATTTATTCACTGGGTAGAGTTGATGTTTAGGATCAATTAAAGAAAGACGAGTTGGAACAAGGGCGCCAGGTATACCCAATACTTTATAGCCCATTCCAATTTCTGTTAGAGGATCGATAAGAATTCCTAAATAGCCATTAGAGTTTACAATCCAGTCGGGCTGCACGGAAACGGAAGAGAGTGTCTCTTTAGCCTTAGGCAAGGATAGATTTTCCATTTCACCTTTGCCTTTCCTTATCACACGGTATTGCACTTGAGGAGAAGATGAGTTGGACATGATTTCAACATCAGGAACCCCTGATGTGAGCCATAAACCTCTAGCATCTCCATCGATCCGTAAAGCTAGTTGTAAGCAATAAGGAGCTCCATTTTGTGTGGGTAAGAGAGTAAAAGTTTTAGTAATCTTGCGATTGGCTTGAGATGCAGATAAGACAAGAGTGTCAGCTGTAAATTTTTCTACCTGGTAGCTTAGTTCTGCTAATTCAGGGTAGTCAGAGATAAGATTAAGAGCGTAATACTGAGGAGAAATGGCTGTTACGCCGTGAGCTGTTTTAATAGAGCGTCTCAGAAGCGGGTAATAGCCACCTGTTGTTTTACTTTCTTGAGGCTGAGAACTTGAAGCTGTGTAGTAGGGAAATAGAGGGAAAACAGCATTTTGAGCAGAATATTCAGCAATTTGTTTATCAAAACCAATTTCATTTACAACACTTGCTTCAGAACGTTGATGCAGAGGAAGGTTGATTTCAGCTAACGCACCTCCAATATTGCTAAAAACAAGTTGGACGGTTTGATTTTCTAAAACATAAAACTTCTGACCTGAAATTTTATTTAAGGAATGCGTTTCAGGAGCCTGAACCAAAGAAGAGAGCAAGGGCAGGTCTTGTAGAGGAATGAAGATTTGACCACTTGGTTCATAGACACCCAAAGCTGACCACGTATTGCCCTCTTTGTATACAACAAAAGCTTCGGTTTTAACAGAGTCTGTTAAAACCTGGATGTTGCCTTGAGAGAACTGCGCCAAACTAACGGCAGCCTTGCCTTGAGGGAAGGAAAGAAGTTGTACATCATAAGAGCTAGCATCGGAAAGAAGAGGGATGTTTAAAGAGTTAAAAGAAGAAGAAGCATACAAGACGGGGGTGCCAACAATGACGTGTTGGGTGCGTAATTGATAAGTTGTAGAGTTAACCGTAATTTCTTGGGGCATGCTTTGTTGCCATGCTAATGTCAGGATTGCTCCTTGACTTGCCAATCCTTGATGTTTGGCGTCTATGTCAACAAGAGGAAGTTCTGAAAGAGAAACAATACGATTCTGCAAGTCTTGAGTCATTTGTTCTTGTTGAGCCTTTTTTTTAGCCTCTCTTTCGACAACTTCTTGTTTGAGTTGTTCATTGCGTTGTTTGCTAAAAAAAATATTGAGCCCGAAAAAGGTAACAGAAACCAAAACAATGTAAAGCAGTGTGCGTTTGTCCATAAAATCCTTGTTTAAAAACGCTAGATGGTAACAAAAGGCATAATTTAACAAAACAACCTGCTTGGCTTGTTTCGTCAATAAAAAAGCAGTTAAGAAGGCCTGTTTTTTTTGTGTTTTTAGAGAAAAATAGTAGATGTTTTTAAGCTACTAAGGCAGCATGAGACACAAAGATTTTTAACCCAATTTGAGAGTGTATGACCATGACACAAGAACAGATCCTGGGAGATTATAAGATAATTAAGCAGATGGGAAAGGGTCCAACGGGCGCTGTCTATCTTGCCGAACATCGCTTTATCAAGCGCCAATATCTATTGAAGGTGTTGCCTCAAGAATTAACCCAAGACAGAGCTTTTTTACAACGTTTTGAAGAAGAAGTTGTAAAGCTAGCAACATTAGATCACCCCCATCTTGTTAAAGTTCATAATATTTCTTTTGCCAATGGTGCATATTTTCTTGTAACAGATTGTGTCGTAGATTCTATAGGCGAGACCACCAATTTAGCTCAGTACATGGCGGGTCGCCAAGAAAAATTACGTGAAGAAGAGTTATTATCTGTATCGCGCCAAATTGCTAGCGCTTTGGATTATTTGCACGAAAAGGGAGTTTGTCATTTAGGGCTTAAGCTTAATAACATCCTGATTGGAAAAGGTAAGCCTGGTATTGATATTTTTCTTTCAGACATGGCTTTGTCCAAAATTCTTAATCCTTCAGCTATTGTTGCGCGTTGTTTCCATACAGCCTGCGAAGCATTAGAAGCTTTTCCAGTAGAAATAGACAAGGAAGGGGAAGAAAAATACAGTTCTCATCCCATAGAGGGGGAAAAACTTACAAAACTTTCTCAGGCCTTTTTGCAAACTTATGCTTTTTTAGCACCTGAACAAAAACGCATGAAGATTGCCACAGCTTCTGCTGATGCTTATGCTTTTGGGGTTTTGATTTATTATCTTATCACAGGAGATTTTGCGGAGGGGCTCTATCGTCCTATTAGAGAACAGGTCAGACTGTATCAATATGATTGGGATACGGTTCTTAAGCAATGCTTGTCTATGTCCGTTGATGATCGACCCCTAAAACTGCTTCCTTTATTAGGTTTAAAAGTTGGTTCTGCTGTGACAACAGCAGAAATTGTGCAGCAGGCTCCATTGAAAGAGAGTGTGCAGGTTCAAAAAGAACACACAGCTCCCATGGAAATTGCAGCTAAATTGCCTCAGCCACAGGAAGAACAACAATTTGAGGAAACTTTAGAAACAGAGCTGGTAGCTGTAGCCGCTGCTCCAGTTGCAGCCAAAATAGCTGCGCCTTCAGCTGCAGCGTCTGTGCGTTTTAAACCTATTATTCAACGACAAGATCTGCCCACACCTACAGGATCTGCCTCTGCAAGCGCGGTTACCATGGAATTAATGCCAAAAAGAGATCTTATGGAAGCTACTGCGTCTGTTATGACGCCTGGTTTATCAGATCTTCCTCAGCGTAAAACTGTGGAAGAACTTTTGAATAAAGAACCTATAGTGAAGCAATATTTACCAGAACAAGGACCTCTCCAATCTCAGGAGCCCATCCCTACAGAAATGGTCATTGTGCCAGGGGGGCGTTATATGAGAGGCAGTAGTGAAGGCAATCGAGATGAGTCACCAGAGCATTTAATTGAAATTAAAAGTTTTGCTTTAGATATCCACCCTGTTACCAATGAGCAGTTTGTGCGTTTTTTAGATTACATGGGTGGGGAAAAAGATCAGCACTATAATGATTTGATTCGACTTAAAGATTCTAGAATTAATCGAGCAGCAGGACGTCTTTCTATAGAATCCGGTTATGCTAAACATCCTGTTGTGGGTGTTACCTGGTATGGAGCTGTGTGCTATGCTCAATGGACAGGCAAAAGATTGCCTACAGAAGCAGAGTGGGAAGTGGCAGCTAGAGGTGGATTAGAAAACTGTCCTTATCCAACCGGTAAAAATATTGAAAAGACAATGGCTAATTTCTTTAGTTCAGATACAACGGCCGTGATGAGTTATGCAGCCAATGGCTATGGCGTGTATGATTTAGCTGGTAATGTGTATGAATGGTGTCAAGATTGGTATGGATATAATTACTATGAAACAACATCTGTTGAACCCAATGATCCTAAGGGGCCCCTGCAGGGAGTTTATCGGGTTTTACGAGGCGGTTGTTGGAAAAGCTTAAAAGAAGACCTTAGATGTTCTCATCGCCATCGCAATAATCCAGGAACTGTGAATGGAACATATGGCTTCCGTTGTGCCGCTGATGTACAAGAAATCTGACTATCTAAAGCTTTGTGATGAGATTTGGGAGCACAATTGGCGCTATTATGTAGCAAACGATCCTGGTATTTCAGACTATGAATTTGATTTTTTGCTTAAAAATCTACAGGACATCGAGCGCCAGCATCCAGAATGGGTATTTCCAGGTTCACCAACACAACGTGTTGGTGAACAGGCTTCGGGTGCTTTTGTAACGCAGCGACACGCTGTGCCAATGCTTTCTCTAGCTAATTCCTACTCTCAAGAAGAAATTATTCAGTTTATGGCGCGCGTAGAAAAACAACTGGGACGTAAAGTTGTTTGTTATGAAATTGAACCTAAATTTGATGGAATTGCCATCTCAATACGTTATGAGCAGGGATATTTGGTGCGCGCTGTGACACGTGGAGATGGAGAGGAAGGGGAAGTTGTCACAGCAAATGTGCGCACTATTGCTTCTCTTCCCTTGAAACTAAGGGGAGATTTTCCAGATGTATTTGAGGTGAGGGGAGAGGTCTTTATGCCCAAGGCTGTCTTTCATGAACTGAATCAGCTTTACCAGGAAGAGGGAAGAGCTCCTTTTGCTAACCCACGTAATGCTGCGGGAGGCTCTTTAAAATTACTAGATCCCAAACAAGTTGCTCGACGCAAGCTGGCAGTGACCTGCTACCACGCTGTGGAAGGTTTGCAGCTGGGTAGTCAGTATAAAATGTTACAGAAAATTAAAGAGTTTGGGCTGCCCGTGATAGGGGATGCAGCGCAGTGTAAAACTTTTGATGAGCTATGGGACTTTGCTCAGAAAATTGGTCAGCAAAGAGATCAACTTCCTTATGAAATTGATGGCGTTGTTATCAAAGTAGATGATCAGCATCAACAACAAGAATTAGGTGTGACAGGAAAAAATGTGCGTTGGGCGATTGCGTATAAATATGCACCCATGCAGGTTGAAACCATCATTTCAGAGATTACGGTACAGGTGGGTCGAACAGGAGTGTTAACTCCTGTGGCTGAATTAAAGCCCGTATTTTTAGCAGGCAGCACTATTGCTCGCGCAACTTTACACAATGAGGAAGAACTCATGCGTAAAGATATCAGAGTGCATGACCACGTGTTGATAGAAAAAGGTGGGGATGTGATTCCTAAGGTGGTTAAGGTGCTTCTGGATAAGAGAACGCCTGCAAGTCACCCCTGGCATATGCCAACTCATTGCCCTGTATGCGACACTCCTGTGCAGCGTTTGCCAGATGAAGTGGCTGTACGCTGTCCCAACCACACAGGTTGTCCTGCTCAAAGCTTACGACGTCTAATTCATTTTGCTAGTAAAGGAGGAATGGACATTGAGCACCTCGGAGAAAAAGTCGTCACGCAGCTTGTTGAAAAGGGATTTATACGTACCTTTTCTGATTTTTTTCGTTTGAATGAGGAACAACTTGAGCAGCTCAAACATTTCAAAGAAAAATCCATTCACAATCTTTTGCACGCCATTCATGAGTCTAAACACGTGCCTCTGGATCGCTTTATGATGGCTCTTGGTATTCCTCATATAGGAGCCGAGACAGCTTATGTTTTAGCACAATCGATAGGTTCTCTTGATAAGCTCAGGATCATGACAGAAGAGCAGTTTATGGAATTGTCAGGTATTGGTCCTAAAATGGCGGAGTCTCTTGTTACATTTTTTGCTACGCCCGAGCATCTTGCTGAAATTAATCAGATGTTAGACCTAGGGGTTAAACCCTATGTAGAAGAAAAGCAGATGATTGCACACCATGCTTTTGAAGGTAAAATATTTGTGTTAACAGGAACTTTAGAGCATTATGGGCGAGACCAGGCCTCCTCTTTAATTAAAGAGAGAGGAGGAAAGGTATCTGGTTCAGTTAGCAAGCAAACAGACTATGTGTTAGTGGGCAAGGATGCTGGGTCTAAACACGACAAAGCGTTGCAGCTTGGCGTTCGGGTTCTTTCTGAAAAAGAGTTTGTGGATATGCTGTAGTCGGAGCTCATCACTCATATTTTTTGGTTTGTAAGGCAATTGCATTTTTTATCAGACGCATACAGTCAAAGATTTTCAATCAAAAAAAGCCAATGTTTTTAAATAGTTTATCAGACGCAAAAAGCAAGGACTTTTCTGTTTAGTGTTAACCCAAAATAGAGATGTC
>JAFEGP010000025.1 GCA_018239815.1 Verrucomicrobiota bacterium
CATCTCTATTTTGGGTTAACAATCATCATATCTTTAAACTTAACGAGTCTCTTGAAAAAAAATCTTGTTCTGTAAAGGATATTAAAAAAAATGTTTTTTGGAGATGTTAGCGACTACCCCCTCGGTATAGGGGATAGTCACTTGAAGACTTAAAACTGATTATTCTACAGACAGAACAAAGTAAGCAGGGAAGGCAAAATGATTATTAGGTCTTGGAGCCCCTGTTACAGTGATTTGTTTACCTACTAAGCCCTGTAGGTTGACTTTTGTGCTGTATAAAAAGGCTACAGGGTGATTGTCGATACGTAAAAGATAATCACCAGGTAGGTTTTTTACAGGACGATTATAAGGCTCAACAATCCCTGTTAATGTCACAGCACTATCAACGCCATCTTGGTAAAATTCGTCAATGGAACGATTGCCATGTGTAGCCGCCCACAGTTGGTGTAAAGAGCGTTCTAAGGGCTCCCAAATTAACATTTTATCTGTGATAGACTGATCGCCTATGGTTGCCATGACTGTCACGCGAGATTCTGCAGAGCTTTCACAGGTTTCTTTTTGCATAGGTTTAATGTGAATGCCAAGCTTAGCAAGGCCTTCTACATGTGTTGGATTCAGTTCAACATGACTAGCAAGGTGGTCGCTTTTATTTTCTAAAAAGGAGAGTTTTTTCTGTAAGTAAACTTCACTGATTAGACGATCAGCTTCTTCTGCACTGTCTGCAATTTCAGGGAGGTCTTTATAAGTTGTGCTGACTTGTGTAAAGCGTGAATGAATGCTGTCTAAATCTACTTGAGGAAGTGATTTTTGAATTTCTGACTGAGCATAAAGACAGGCTGCATTGAGTTGATGAGTGGCTTGTCGATGACGAGCTTGAATTTGAGCAAGCATTTCAACAGGGCCAATTTTATCTACAAACTCTTGTGCTACATAGAAGTTAGCAGAGGAAGGGAGATCGAGTTCGAGCCATTTATTATTGACATCGCTCACTTTTGTATGAATGCGATCGCCTGTGTTGAGTTGTCCAATGACAGGAGCATCGATATCAGGATAAAGACGAATATTCACATGGTCGGCTTCTACAACACCATCTAAAACAAAAGTGCGAAAGACATAACCTTTTGTATCTTGAGGTGGAGTTACAGCATAAAATCCATCGCGTTCCGCTACGATAGCGAACATCTCGCCATTACGTAGTTCTTTGATCACGTGACCTTCTAAAGAAGGTTGTGTGCGCATACGTACTTTGTTGCCTGTAATTTTGCCTGTGAAGGGTTCAAAGCAAGGTTTTTCCATGCTATTGACCCAAGAAGGGACAGCAGCATCTTCATTTGCTAATCCCGTCGCGCTCAAACCAACAGCGGCGAGCAATCCAAAACAATAATTCAACATGCAGTATAACTCCTCTTATAAGTTGATACTGCTTTTGTACAACTTGATTTGGAAAGATTCAAGGTTTTTTAGAGTTCAAAGCACATTTAGCTTCTTAAGACAGCTTTTAAGTGCTCACAGTGCGAATGACCGCATGTGCACCCAATGGGTTGACCAATAAAAACCTGATATTGCTCATCTTGATCTAACGGATTCACAACGCTATAAAGGTTGTCAGCAATCTGTTTAATATCCCAATCTCTAAAGGTCAGATCTTTGTCTTCAATGAGTTCTTCGGTGGGTGCTGCTTCTTTTGGTAATCCGTGCATAGCACGACTCATCTGACAATGAGGACAGTTGCAATGAGGCTCTGGCTTAGGAAAGCCTGCCAGGTTTCCGCCTGTCAGCATTTTTGTAACTTGCATGACCTTTTCTAATAACTCTTGAGGTAAATCTGCGGCTTTAGCTTGAGAGGCATCGTGTTGCATAGCCATCTCAATATTTTCCAATCCAGGTATTCCATTTAATCCAAGACGAAATGGCACCCCTTCAATTTGTTCAGCAGGTAGCCCTAGTAATTGTTGTAGAAGGCCTGACGGGCCCTTTGCTTTATTTTCTTGTTGTTCGGCTTTAGCTTCTAGGTACTTAAGATGAGCGGAAAAGGCTAGATCAATGAGAGCTTTATCTAAGTCTCTGATCGTGATTTGAGAGCCATTGTCAAGATGCATAACGAGGTCTAAGCCCTCTGCGACATTGGGTTCGGCTTGCATAAAAGTAACATGATCCCAACTTGTAGAGACATAAGGAGGAATGCAAATCATTTTTTCGTTTATTTTCGCTTTCATCAAGACCCCCTTGGTTTCTTATGACGTCTATTCAGCTTTATGCTCCCTAACTCTATAAAAAGGAAAGAGGTATCATAAGCTAGACAAAATTCTAACAAATTTATGGATTTCTATCAAGTTGAAATTAGCAGTCATTCGACTAGAGTGCTGGTTTTTGTTGCAGTTTGTTTAAAATAAAATATTTAATTTTTTTTATTGCCTATTTCTTAGAGGTCGACTATGGTTCCGAAAAGGGGGAGGAGGCCTGTATTATTGATGAGAAAAGACACCCAAAATAGGAGCGATTGAATTTGGCGTCACAAGATCGTAAAACCTTTGTACTTGATACTAACACCTTATTACATGATCCAGAAGCTCTAGCAGCTTTTGGGAATAATGATGTTGTTGTTCCTTTAGGAGTGTTGGAAGATTTAGCTCATATGAAGCATTATCGAGATGAGTTATCGAAGAATGCGCGTGTGGTCTTTAAAGCCTTTGATACGCTTAAAAAGCAAGGAAAGGGAGAACTCAAAGATGGAGTTGTCTTACCCAATGGTACCTGTTTACGTATTCAACTAGAGATTAAGACCAATTACAGTCCTAATTTTGCACTTAATCCCAATCATCCTGGGTATCGCATTTTAATGGCAGCCTTACTGCTTCATGAAAGGGGAGAGAAGGTTGTTTTTGTTTCCAAAGATTTGGCTATGCGCGTCAAGGCTGAAGCCATGGGAATTGAAGCAGAGGATTATGAAAATAAAACATACTCCTATGAGACTTTATATCGAGGTTTGCGACGCCTAGAAATTTCTAAACATGAAATTGATACATTCTATAAAGATGGGCAGATAACTCTGAATCAGGAACTAAAATTTTCACCTAATGAATACTGTGTTATGCAGTGTCCGGAAAAATCTTCTGCGGTAGGTAAATACGATCCTAAGACGCGTTGTGTAGTGAGTTTGCTGAAACATCCAAGCCACATTTGGGGTATTACACCTGTCAATGTGGAGCAAAAATGTGCCTTAGATTTACTCTTAAGAGATGATATTAAATTGGTCACGCTCTTAGGGCCTGCAGGAACAGGTAAAACATTATTAGCTTTAGCTGCTGGTTTACGAAAAGTTTTTGATGAGAATACATACACGCGGATTTTAATTAGTCGTCCTATCGTGCCTTTGGGCAGAGATATTGGCTATCTGCCTGGTCTTAAAGAAGAAAAATTGGTGCATTGGATGCAGCCAATTTATGATAATTTGGAGTATTTATGTGCTTCGGGAGGTAGCGAAGCTAATGAAACATTGCGTTGGGTGAATGAGAGCAACAAAGTAGAAATGGAGGCCGTGACTTATATTCGTGGTCGTTCTTTGCCTAAAATGTATATGATTATCGATGAAGCTCAGAACCTCACTCCTCATGAAGTTAAAACCATTATTTCTAGAGCAGGTAAGGACACAAAAGTTGTTTTGACGGGAGATCCTACCCAAATTGACAACCCTTATCTAGATAGAAATTCAAACGGTCTGTCCTATTTGGTGGGGCGTTTCCAGGAGCAAAGGCTATTTGGGCATATGTTTATGGAGAAAACGGAGCGTTCGGAACTAGCTGCGCTTGCTGCTGAGGTCATGTAATGACCGTTGACCGCACTGTACAGATGGCACATGTTAATTATGTGCCCCTGCTAATAGGGTTATGCGTACCGGTATTCTTGGCGGCCTTTCATTCCTATAGTGTGAGTACGGCTATTACAGCTATCTCTGGAGAGATAGGTGTGCGCAGAGAGATTGGTATTTGGTTACTGACCTCTTACTCGATTGCCCATACAATTGGGTTCCCTTTAGCAGGGCGTTTGTCTTATATGCTAGGGCTAAGACATTTGTTTTTGCTTTCGGTGTTTGTATTTGCTCTTGCCTCTCTTTTAGCAGGTCTTACAAATAGCTGGAACATGCTCTTATTGGCCAGAGTGATTCAGGGATTTTCTGGAGCTTGTGTTTCTGGTGCTTCGCTTGCAATTATGACCGAACAATTCAGTCCGGAAAAGCGCATCACTCCCGTTGCTCTGTGGGGATTATTCACATATGTGAGTCCAGGGATTGGACCGCCTATTGGAGGATTTTTATCTAACGTACACTGGCATTGGATTTTTCTTAGTACCGTTCCTATTGCAATGATGTGTTTTTTTTTAGTTTTATTTTCGATAGAGCGTTCTGTGGTGTTAGAGCATCGCAAATCCAAAACATTTGATTGGGTAGGAGCTAGCATTTTAGCTTTAGGATTGGGCTCGCTACAGATTGCAATGGATCGAGGACAGATAGATGATTGGTTTCGCTCTAAGCGTATTATTTTTCTATGTACTGTTGCAGCTGTGATGTTAACTGCATTATTTATCTGGGATTTGTATCACTCTCGGCCTTATGTCAATTTTAAATTAATTTCATCGGATCCTTTTCTCTATGTTTCTATTATGGCCGGAGGAGGGATGGCTCTCATTTTTTCTAGTTTTGCTATTGAAGCGGACTGGTTACAAAGTGCTTTAGGTTATCCCCCTGTTTCTGCAGGGCTGGTGATAGGTCCTTTGGGTATTTTTCCTCCCATTTTAGTGTTACTATTTAGATATGTAATACATAAACTGGATTTAAGAATTTGGACTGTCATGGGTCTGCTTATCTTTGCCATCTCATTTTTTCTTCTTTCTAAGATCAATCTTTATTCGAGTTTTGCCTATTTGTGTTGGGTACGTGTTTTACAAGGAATCGGGATTCCTATCTTTACCATGGCAAGTTCTGCGATTATTTATGCACAATTGCCCGAAGTCAAATTGCCCTATGTGGCTTCTATGTATTCATTTTCACGGGGTGTGATTATTAGTCTGACTCAGTCCTTAGTACAAACTTTATGGATTCATCGCACTGCGTTTTATCAGACTAGAATGGCAGAAAGAAGTGATCCAAGTGGTATTTTGATGCAATCTCTTTTGCAAGAAGTTGAGCATGTCACAGGTCCTGGGCATCAAGCTGTGGCGGTAGCCAATGATTTAGTGGTAGCTCAGGCCCAAACCTTAGGTTTGGCAGATATTTATTATTTGTTTGCTTGGGTCTGTGTTGGGCTTACTTTTCTGGTGTTTTTTTATAACACCAGAAAAAAAACCGCAACACATACCGTTTTAAACTATTGAAAGGCCTTTATGCGACCGGCTCTCGTTTTTTACGTGGAGCTGGTGTAGAAAAAGTCGTATTAAAAACCCTTGAAAACTTTTTTGCTCCTCCATCTGGTCGTTTACCTTGTTGAGGACGAGCAGGCCGATCCTGTCTCTTAGACTCAGTTTGAGAAAAGAAAGAACCTTCTTGTTTTGGGCGTCGTTCTTGTTGAGAGTGACGAGGACGCTCTTCATAACGACGTGGGCCTCTGCTTTCAGGGCGTCGTGAAGAATGACCTTGTTTGAAAGGACGCTTAGAGCCCGCTGGTTTTTTGGAAGAACGCATTTTAGGTTCTAAACCGGGGATTTCTACGCATTCTATATCTTGACCTGTAAATTTCTCAATGCGCTGTACAAGAGAAGACTCCCGATGTCCAGCAAAAGATAAGGCCACACCCTTAGCGCCAGCACGACCTGTACGACCAATACGGTGAACATAATCTTCAATATTACGAGGAAGATCAAAGTTAATGACGTGTGAAATTGTAGGGATATCAATACCTCTAGCAGCCACATCTGTTGCAACAAGAATACGGATAAATCCTTTGCGTAATTGATCAATTGTACGAGAACGTTGACGTTGATGCATATCACCGTGTAAAGCAGCTACTGCATGACCTGCATCATGTAGTTGTTCTACAAGCTCTCCTGCATGTTGCTTTGTCGAAGTAAAGACAATCACGCTGACAACATCAGAAGCCTGTAAGATATGATCAAGTAGGCGATTTTTATGATCTAAGTCATCTGTATAATGCAAGCGTTGAGCAATGTTGTTTTTGTGAGATTGAGAAGCTTCAATGAAAATCTCACGAGGTTCTTTCATAAGATGTTCAGATAACTTCAAAATATGAGAAGAAAGTGTGGCTGAAAAAAGCAGAGTTTGTCGATTTTCTGGAGTCAGATCAGCAATGTGCTCAACTGCTTCAATAAAACCCATATCTAACATACGATCTGCTTCATCTAGGATCAGCATTTCTACACGAGATAACTTAATCGTGCCTCGTTCAACATAATCTATTAGACGTCCAGGTGTTGCGATAAGAATATCATAAGGTTTTTGTAACAAACGTTTTTGAGCATGATAAGGAACGCCTCCGATCATACACAGAGTTTTAAGATGAGGTAGATGTTTACCATAGGTCTTAGCTTGCGCTGCAACCTGAGTCGCTAATTCTCTTGTAGGAACTAGAATTAAAATACGCGGTCCCACACCTTTAGAAGGTGGGGTAGCAGCTAAACGATGAAGAGCAGGAAGAATAAATGCAGCTGTTTTTCCTGTTCCAGTTTGAGCAGAAGCTCTTAAGTCCAATCCTTGTAAAGCTAAGGGAATCGCTTCTTGTTGAATAGGCGTTGGTTGTGTGTAGCCTGTTTCAGCAATTGCTTCAAGGATATGGGGGTGTAAACCAAGATTTTCAAAACATGACATAGTACGGCCTTTATAGTAAAAATGAATACTGTGTCAACTATCGGCAGTACAGGACCGCGGATTTGTCTTCAATCCAAGATTGAATGTTCGAAAACGCCTTATTTTCAGCACTTTCCTATCATAAAGGCCAGTTGACGATGGCCTCTTCTCTACAGCAACAAAACCGTAGAGGTTATCTATTACCTTTTCAAAGACACACCTTGAAAGATAAACATTACATTTAATGGCTTTAGGCCAAATCGCGCATGGCAGCCTTCATTTTGAAGGCTACCATGACCAGATAAGTGAGTAATGACCTGTTACAAAAGAACAGCAGGTTTCACTTCCCATCTGATTAAGCTTACCATTTATAAAAATGGCAGCTTTAAGAACGCATTGATGCGTTAAGAAAGTTTTACCCTTCGTGAGCTGAGCGACGAGGAGGCTTATTGTCAGCTGGCTTCACAAGAATCTCACGGCCTTTTAAAGCTCGGCCATTAAGATTTTTCATCGCTGATTGTGCTTCTTCTTGAGAACTCATTTCAACAAAACCAAAACCACGGGAGCGACCTGTATCACGATCCGTAACAACTTGAGCGCTCTTCACATTGCCACACTCTTCAAAGGCAGCTTGCAATTCTTCGCTAGTGACCCCATAAGAGAGGTTTGCGACAAACAACTTCATTCCATTCACCTATCAATTTTGTAAACGCTTACTATGCAAGCTTCTTCTTCAAGATTTTCGAAGTTGAAACGATAAAAAGGTCTACTATATTTAAATATAAATTTTGACAAATCAAGCATTTTTGACGAGTCAATCTCGAGCTTTCTCAAGCTCGTACTGCTTTGTTTAGCAGTAATGTGAGAATTTTACAAGGGAGTGGGATTTAAAACAAGTAATGCAACCAATTAGCTGTTAATTTTTAAATTTTAACATTCAGAATGTGCTTAGACAAAAGAGTCGAGGAGGTTAAATAGAGTTGCGTGCGAGATAGTAGGGTTGAGAGAAAGGCATGCCATTAAAGGAGGTTTGCACGCAAGCACCATAAGCTCCCATATTACTGACAAGCAAGATATCTCCCGTGTTTAATTCTGGGAGTAAGAGTTGATCGATGATTTTATCTCCTGAATCACAGGTAGCACCCCATAGTAAGGAAGGGTATGTTAGATCAGAGGAAGGGGGCTTTAAAGGATAAAATTGCCATCCTTCTTGTAAGATTTGTTGTAGGTCGTATTGAAAATAAAGGCTGGTTTGAAAAAAACCATAGACGCCATTCGACATAAAATAGACCATTTTTGTTCTATCGTGTTGAGATAAGACGTCTTTTCCAAGAACATGCATGGCAAGGGTGGTTGTTCTGGCAGCAAAAAAACGTCCGGGCTCAGCGATGACTTGCACTTCAGGGTCAAAATGATCATGTATGATTTGTTGGGCAATAGCTGCAATTTTTCTAAATGTCAGGTCGTCCGAGCCTGGCCATCCTCCACCTATATCTAAGATGGAGAGTTGCTTATTCCATTTTGTTTTAGCATGGTTAAATAACGTGATGGCATCAAAAATAGCTTTTTTATAACTGGTAACATAACAGCAGTTGCTTCCAACATGAAAGGCTAGTCCAATCAGATCAATTTTTTTTGACAGTGCTGTGTCAAGGATATGATAGCATAAATCCAGATGAGCTCCGAATTTAGTGCTAAGATGAAAAGAGCTGTGGGAGTCGTCAGTTTTCATTCTTAATAGAAGTTGAGCTGTGGGATAAAGATGGGTAATTTTCTCTAATTCTTCTAAAGAATCAAAGGTAAAACGACGCACTCCTCGGTCCTTAGCGTGGAGGATGTCTCGAGGGGATTTGCGTGGATTGGCAAAAAGGATCTTATTAGGATCGACCCCTAGAGATAAAACTAAATCGATCTCTCCTTTACTCGCGCAGTCAAAATGGGCTCCAAGCAGGGCCATGGTTGAAATAATCATGCTGTCAGGATTTGTCTTAACAGAATAGTGAGGTAACACATCAGGCAAGCAGTGTTGCCAGAGCTGAAATCCTTCAAATAAAGAAGTTAAATCAACAATATGAAATGTGTCTTCACAATCTGATCTTTGGCTGAGTGACAGTAAATACTGATGAGGGTCAGCTACAAGGTTGAGATTTGGGCGTTGTAAGGCTTTTAAAAACGCTTGGTAATCTAGTGTTGATTCCATAAGGTGCTTGTTTTTGGATACAGGCAAAATTAAAAACCTCTATAAAAACTTGATTATAAGTTAGTTTTTTAATTTTTAAAATATTTTTTTAATAAGTTTTTTTAAAATTAAGATGAGTGCGTTCTAGTCTCAAAAAAAACAATCTTATATACCAATCTGTATGAGAGAAGTAACAGTGATTTTCCCTAATCAGCTTTTTAAACAACACCCAGCATTAGTTTCTTTCCGCCCCGTTTATTTGGTAGAGGAATTTCTGTTGTTTAGCTGTCAACCTTTTCATAAACAAAGACTTGTACTTTTGCGTGCTGCGATGAAAGCTTATCAGGAATTTCTTATAGAAAAAGGATATACGGTTTTTTACATAGAGGCTTCCTTATTAAAAAAACGAGGGGATTTTTTTGTTTTGCTTTCTAAAAAGAGCATTCAAAGCATCCATATTGCAAATGTGGTGGATGATTGGTTAAGTCGAGATTTGGAACAGGCTATTGATCAGTTTAGATGGAAATTATTTTTATATGACTCTCCTATGTTTTTATGCCAAGAGGAAGAATTGTATGCTTTTTTTAAAGAGAAACAGCGTTTTTCTATGTCACAATTTTATGCATATCAACGCCGCAAGCTTCATATTTTAATGGATCATGATCACCCTGTTGGAGGTCAATTTAGTTTTGATCGAGAAAATAGAAAGCGTTTACCTAAGGGGCAAGAAGTGCCTCTTCCTTATTTTCCCGAAGAAAATATATGGGTTAAAGAAGCTCTTTCTTATGTGGAACAATGTTTTCCAAATGCCATAGGAGAGGCTTCTCCCTTTTTATATGCGGTAACATTTGATCAAGCTCAGCGATCTTTGACTGATTTTGTGCAAAAGAGATTGATGTTCTTTGGCGATTATGAAGACGCTGTAGAAGAAGAAAACTCTTTTTTATTTCATAGTCTACTATCACCTTTACTCAACATAGGGCTTCTTACGCCTAAAGAGATCTTGGAGACAGTTCTTACATTTTGCCAAAGTTATCCTGTCCCTTTGAATTCTCTAGAAGGTTTTATCAGACAGATTATTGGTTGGAGAGAATTTGTAAGGGCTTGCTATTTGTTACAAGGAAGGAGACAACGTACATCTAATTACTTTGATCATCAGTTTTCTCTTCCAAATGGTTTTTGGGAAGGGGAAACGGGTATCCGGCCTGTGGATAGTGTTATCAAACATGTGTTAAAGACAGGTTATTGTCACCATATTGAGCGTCTTATGGTTTTAGGTAATTTCTTGTTGCTGACACGTACTCATCCCCATGCTGTCTATCACTGGTTTATGGCAAATTTTGTGGATGCTTATGATTGGGTCATGGTGTCAAATGTCTACGGAATGAGCCAGTATAGCGATGGGGGTATGATAACAACAAAACCTTATATTTCTGGCTCTAATTATATCCTTAAAATGAGTCATTATTCTAAGGAAGAGTGGGTTGAGGTTTGGGATGGTTTGTTTTGGTTGTTTCTTTTAGATCATTCCAAGTTGTTGGCAAAAAATCCGCGCACCTCAATTTTACTAAACTTATTAAAAAAATCTTCGGATAAAATTACACCCAAAATAGATTTAGCAAAAAAATGGCTTTTTTCCTCCTCTCAAGCTCGTCAAAAGTATATTCAGAGAAAGGAATAAGGTTGTTTTTTTGCACAATCTTTTTAGGTTTTTATTAGGGCGTTTTAAGAGAGAAAACAAATGGCAAAAGTTCTTGTAACAGGTGCAACAGGCTTTGTTGGGAAAAGGATCGTTTATAAGCTTTTAGAGCAAGGTCATGAAGTGTATGCATTATCTCGTATACGAGGCATTGAATTGAAGGTTAGGCCGCAGTCTCATTTTCATGAAATTTATGGTGACTTAAGAGATCCCGGTCAGATCGAGCCTCTGCCGCCAGATCTAGATGCGGTGTATTACTTAGTTCACTCTATGGGTAACATGGTTGAGAATCTCCTAGAAGAGGAGAAAATGATAGCGCATAACTTCATTAAGCTTTTAGAAAAAACATCCTGTAAGCAAATTATTTATCTAGGAGGTATTATTGAAAATGAAAGGCAGTTGTCTCCTCATTTAAGAGCCCGTTTGGTTGTTGAAGATGTTTTGAAGACCAGTAAGATTCCTTTCACGATTTTAAGAGCCAGTATCATCATTGGAGCGGGAAGCGCTTCTTTTGAAATCATCCGTGATCTTGTAGAAAAGTTGCCAATGATGATCGCACCTAAATGGGTAAAAAGTTATTGCCAACCCATTGCTATACAAGATGTGCTTTTTTATTTAAGTGGTGTGCTTTTAAATAAGCAGTGTTATGGCCATATCTATGATCTAGGGGGGCCTGAGGTTTTTTCTTTTAAAGAAGTATTGCTAAGATACGCGTCTTTTAGAAAGCTTAAGCGTTATATTTTTGATGTACCTTTGCTGACGCCGCGTTTATCAAGTTACTGGCTTGTCTTGATTACCTCGGTGCGTATTTCAATTTGTCGCTATCTTGTAGAGAGCATGAAGCAAAATACGCGTAAGTTAAATACAGGGATAGACAGTATTTTGCCTCACGCGTGCTTAAGCTTTGAAGAAGCTTTAAGTTTAGCTTTTCAAAAGATTCAGCAAAATGAGGTTGTTTCAACCTGGATGGATGCTTGGGAATTAAAGAAGTTAGATGCAGACATTCAACAATTTATAGAAGTTCCTCATGAAGGATGTTTGAAAGATGAGCAAATTGTGCCTATTACGGTTTCTTTCCAGGAAGTCAAAAGAAGAATTTGGGGACTAGGGGGATACAGAGGGTGGTATGCATTAAATTGGGCATGGCGATTAAGAGGATTGATAGATCAATTTTTTGGCGGTACAGGTTTGAATAGAGGACGTAGACATCCCGATCAGTTAGAAGTAGGGGATTCCATAGATTTTTGGCGTGTATTAAAAGCAGATGAGGCAACCAGTCATCTTATTCTCTTTGCAGAGATGAAGTTGCCAGGTGAGGCGTGGCTAGAATTTAGAGTTAACCAGGAAAAGAACACTTTACATCAGATAGCAACATTTAGACCTAATGGGTTTTTAGGAAGATTGTATTGGTATAGTATGTGGCCTTTTCATCTGTTTATTTTTAATAAAATGGCAAAAACTTTGGCTCAAAAATTAGTTGTGTCTTGAAATTTTAAAATACACGCCCACTAAACCTGGGGACAAGATTTTTTAGACAAGATCCAACATTTATGAATTTTCTTGTTATGAAAGTCTAAGGGTAGTGTTTTTTCTGTGATGTCTTGCACCTGATAGGATGGAAATGCACAGACATCAAAAGAAAAGCTGCGTAAGTTTGTGCTAAAGACAAGTTTGCCCCCTTCTGAAAGCAGCTTTAGAGCTTTGGATAAAAGAGAAATGTAATCAAGTTGAATATCGAACATTTGATCCATCTTTTTTGAACGAGAAAGAGTAGGGGGATCTATGACAATCACGTCATAGCGTTCTTTTTTTTGCACAGCCTCATCAAGAAACTTTAGGCAATCGGCTCGTACGATGTCATGATCTTGTAAGGGGAGTTGGTTTAAGGTAAAGTTATCTCTTCCCCATGAGGTATAAGTATTAGACATATCAACGCTTTTTGTGTAACAGGCACCTGCTACAGCAGCTTGGACACTGAAAGAGCAGGTATAGGCAAAAAGATTAAGTAGGCGCTTGCCTTGGCACAGGGAGGCTACGCGCTGCCGTGTTTCACGATGGTCTAAGAAAAGGCCTGTGTCTAAATAATTTAATAAGTTGACTTTGAATTTTACGCCATATTCATAGACGATAAAAAAATCATCTTCGTCAGCTACTTTTTCATATTGTTCAACTTTTTTGCGTCGGATGCGGGTGCGTTCATAAATAGCTTCCTTGTTCACTCCAAATAAAGATAGCAGGGCTTGGTTTGTTGCTTGTTGAAGGGAGGGTGGAGTTTCATCATGTTCTCTATCATAGCTGAAGTATTGTACACAGAATCGACCTGCATAAAAATCAATAGCAACAGGATATTCTTTAATGTCTCGATCATAAATACGAAAACAATCTGTATGGGTACGTTTGGCCCATTTGCGTAGATGCTGATAGTTTTTTCGAATTCTATTCTTAAGGATACAATTTTTGTCTTCTGTATCTAACAAAGAAGGGAGATAACAAGGAAAGTCGCTCATATTAAGTTTTGTGGTGTTGTTTGCTCTCTAATTCTTCCCATCTTAGGTAGAGTTGCTCTACCTTTGCTTCTGCAATAGCTAAGGTTTGACAGATATTGGAGAGAGAAATGTTGTCTTGGGTTTGTTCTAACTGTAGAGTGAGTTCCTGTACTTCTTGTTCTGCTTTGAGAATGAAGGATTCTATGTCTTCCAACTCTTTTTTTTCTTTGTAAGATAACCCTTTTTTGGCAGGGGTTGGTTTTTGTTTCACGGATGATGGTTGTACACAAGCTTGTTGAGTGGGCTTTTGAGACTCTTCCCACTGGGCATAGTCAGCAAAAATTTCATGGCAAGAAGGATCCCCTAAAGGAAGCAGAGATGTGCAAATGCGGTCTAACATGCATCGATCGTGCGTAATCAGAACCACTGCTCCGGGAAATTCTAAAAGGCTGGCTTCTAAGGCTTCTAGAGTTGGAATATCCAGGTCATTTGTGGGTTCGTCAAGCAAAAGAAGATCAGCAGGTTGCAACATGAGATGAGCAATAGCAATTCTTGCTCTTTCTCCACCGGAAAGTACGGAAAGGGGTAGATCAAGCAGGTCTGGAGAAAATAAGAAACGTTTGCACCAGCTATGGATGTGGATAGATTTGCCTCTGAAATTAATAAATCCATCTTGCGGAGCTAAAGCTTCTCTTAAAGAGAGATGGGAAGGTAATTGATGTCGGTGTTGATCAAAATAAACGGTTTGGAGGCCTTCTGCACGTTTAATGGTTCCGGTATCAGCTGAAAGTTCATGAGCCAGCAACCGTAATAAGGTTGTTTTCCCGGAACCGTTAGGACCCATTAGACCAATGCGTGTGCCAGGTGAAAGAGTAAAATCTAAATCTTGGAATAGAACTTTACCGTTAAGTTCTTTGCCGATGTTTTTAGCAACTAAAAGTTTGCGTGTTTCACGACCGCTCCCAGAAAAATCAATAGCAACCTTTGTTTGTTGATTGCGTTTTTTAAGTTCGGGAAGTTCATCTAAGAGTTTATGAGCTTGGTCGACACGGGCCTGAGCTTTTGTTGTGCGGGCTTTAGGATTAGAACGAAGCCACTGTGATTCTCGACGCACTTTAGATGCAAGGGAATGTTCTTGTTGTAACTGTCCTTCCAGAAATTCTTCTTTTTTATGAAGGAATTCTAAGTATGGGCCTTGAATAGAAAAGAGCCCTCTGGGGTAACAGGGAGCAATTTCAATCATGCGGTTGGTAGCGTGTTGTAAAAAGTAACGGTCATGGCTGACAAGTAAATAGGTGGGAGCTTCGTGTTTTAAAAATTTTTCCAACCATAGAATCCCTTCTAAGTCCAGATGGTTAGTGGGCTCATCTAAGAGCAAGAGATCAGGATTAAAAAGCATTTGCTGAGCTAGCATGAGGCGTTTTTTCCATCCTCCTGATAAACGAGAGGCAGAGGGTTCATCACCTTTAAAGCCAAGTTTACTCAACCATGTCTGGGCCAGCCTTTCTTTTTCATAGAGAGGGGTATGAGTATCTTCTTTTAAAGCTTCCAGTAAAATTGTAAGGGGAGGTTGATCCACAAAGTCACAACTTTGAGGCAAGTAACCAATTTTAAGGCCCTTTTTTAAAGATAAGGTACCGTTATCAGCCTGCTCTAAGCCGGCCAAAATTTTTAAGAATGTAGATTTTCCTGAGCCATTTTGTCCAATTAAGCCAATGCGATCATCAGAAAAAATGCTCAGGGAAAGCTCAGAAAAAAGCTTCTTAGTTCCAAAGGATTTAGAAATTAACTCGGCATTAAGTAAGAGAATAAGACCATCCTTCTTGTAAAAGAGGTTTGACAAAATTTAAAAATTCTTCGGGTTGAGTATGAGTAGAAGTTAGAACAGTCATTCTTTTTTCTAAAAGTTTGGCATTACTTTTAAATAAAAATTGCAGCAGTTGTTTGAGTTTTCCTACCTGAACCCGCAAAGGCATCCCAGAAGGTATCGACGCTCGATACACATCAAAATACTGCATCAAATCTTCCCATTTTGGTTGGTAAGGAGTTTGAGAAAAATGGGAACGAATTTGATGAAAGATAAAGGGATTGATCACACTACCTCTTCCAATCATCAGTGCATCGCATTTTGTGTCTCGAAGCATTTTAAGGGCATCATCTACGTTTAAAATATCACCATTGCCCACCAAAGGGATTCTCAAGATAGATTTTGCTTCAGCAATTAAATCCCACCTAGCCGGAGGCGTGTAGCCGTCTACCTTGGTTCTGGGGTGTAGGGTAATATAGCGAACGCCGCTTTCTTGTGCTGCCAGCAAGTTTTCTTTAAATAAAGAAGTGTCTTGATAACCTGAGCGCATTTTCAATGTGACAGGGATAGTGACAGCCTGTACTACAGCCTTAGCAATGACATGTAAAAAATTAGGATCTTTCAATAAGCTGGATCCGGCTCCACGACCTGTAACAGTATGAGATGGGCAACCACAGTTGATGTCAATTCTGGGAGCACCTCGTTGTTGAATTTCTTGCGCCATGGCAGCCATAAGATCGGGATCAGACCCCATTAATTGTGCTGCAAGGGGAAGAGATGCTAGTTCATCAGCTTCATATTCTTTTGCAAGGCTTTTGACGTGTGCATTGCGGGGAACGCGAAGAAAATCTCGAACGGCTTCATTAAATCCTCCAATTGATGCCATGGCCTTTCTAAAACAACGATCGCCTACTCCTTCCATGGGGGCAAGTTGTAAAAAGGGGCAGCCGTAAGCGTCTTTAGGGAGTAGATTCATGCAAGCATTATAGTGGAAGTGCTTACATCCTGCAATGCACAGAAATTTAAAATTTTCAAAACGTTAAATATTCATTTGTTTTGATCTGAGCAAAACAGGTGATTCTTTCACATTGTTGCAGTATAGGTAAATAGAATAGAACAAGAACCATTGTAAAATAATATTTATGTTTCGCTATCACACGTTATCATTGGAAGAACAAGCTATTTTGATTCATAAGCATACAGAACCGCCAGGCAGTGGCTATTTTAATAGTCATCAAAAAGAAGGAGTTTATCTCTGTAGACAATGTGATGCTCCTTTATATCTTTCTAGTGACAAGTTTTCCTTAGGTTGTGGGTGGCCAAGTTTTGATGATGAGATTCCTGGTGCTGTAGAAAGAAAACTGGATAAGGATGGAAACAGAATAGAGATCCTTTGTCAACGATGCGGAGCTCATTTAGGTCATGTTTTTAAAGGTGAACAGTTGACGTCAAAAAATATCAGACATTGTGTGAATTCTAGTTCGTTGTCTTTTGTCTCTGCACTGACGGAAGAAGGATATCAAAAGGCTATCTTTGCTGGGGGTTGTTTTTGGGGAGTGCAATATTTTTTAGAAAAAGAGATTGGAGTGATAAAGACAATGGTAGGTTATATAGCGGGACATGTGGTAGATCCTACTTATGAAGAGGTTTGTACCGGTCGTACTGGACATATTGAAGCTGTTGAAGTGGTTTTCGATCCTGCCCAAACTTCCTATGAAACTTTGGCAAAACTATTTTTTGAGATTCATGATGCGACACAAGTCATGGGACAAGGACCTGATCGAGGTCTTCAGTACCAATCAGCGGTTTTTTATTTTACGGCACAACAAAAACAGATCATAGAAAACTTAATAGAGAAGCTTCAACAACTAGGAGTCAAAGCTGCAACGCAGGTCTTGCCAGTTTCAATCTTTTATCATGCTGAGGCCTACCATCAGTCTTACTATGAAAAAAGAATGGAAACACCTTATTGTCATCAAAGGCACCATCTTTTTTAAACCGTATAAGTCCTGTCTTATTGCTCAGGCAAAAGAGGAATTAGCAGGATTAAGTGGACCACTTCCATGGGCTGGAGGTGTTTGTAGTTGTTTAAGAAATTCAGCTTGTTCTTTCTCTAGTTTTTCTCGCTCTTGTCTAAGAGCCCCAACCTCGTGAGCTAATTTCTGCTGTTCTTGTTCTATTAGCTGTCGTTCTATAACAAGACGGTCTAATTCTTCTTTGAATTTCAATTGGGTTTGTTCTAAAAGTCTTTCGTCTCCTTGAATTTGCCCTTCTATATGTGCTAGTTGCAGGGCAGATTCGGAAACCTCTTTTGTTAAGTGTTCTAATTCCAATGTTTTTGCATGTAATTGTGCATCAACTGTTAGCATGCGTTCAATTTCAGCTTTTTGTAGGGCAAGATTTTCTTCTAGGTGAACCAGCTCTTGTTTTTGAGTTGAGGCCAAGGCTTGAGAGTCCTGTAACTGAGCTTGTAAAGCATCTAGTTTTTGTTTTTGTTGGGTTGTTAAATCTTGTTCTGTTTGTAATTGGATGCTTAGACTTGCTAAACCTTGTTTCTGTTGAGTTGTTAAGTCTTTTTGTACGCGCAGTTGTTGCTCAAGAGTTTCTAAATCAACTCTTTGTTTCGCTGCCAGTTCTGTTTGTTGTCGTAATTCCTGACTCTGAGCGTGAGCTAATTCTTGTTGTTCCCCTAATTCTTCACGTAGTGAGCCAAGAGCATTTTGTATATCTAGAGCATAGGGATAGTGATATAAGACATACATTGCAAAAATAGCTGTGATTAAACCTGCTCCTGCTGCCATATAAACATAGCGAGCATCATTTGTTAAAACATAGAGGACAATAGTCGATACAACTGTTGCAATGCCTATAACAATGAGACTTAATCGCCATTGTTGACAAATTCTTCCAGATAAAGAAGAAGGAGATTCATGAGGAGCATTTGTAAACTCTCCATGTCTTGTTGCAACCATCTCTATAACAGCTGAAGCTGGAGCTACATTCATATTTCACCGTCCTTGGTTTATTAAGAAAGCATTAAAATAAAAATAGGATTTTTTCAAATCAACAGTTGTTTTTTTGTAACACATTGTATGTCAACATTAAGAAAGATATTTAAGCATTTGTGGAACTTGGCACAAATCGTTTACCATGTTTTTTGCGCTGTAAATCTTTTAAAAATACCTGTTGTTCCTTTTCTAATTGCATACGTTCTTGACTGAGTCTCTCAATATCGTCTTTCAAGGCGTGTTCTTCTCGTTGTAATTTTGTGCGTTCTTGGACAAGAGTCTCTAATTCTTTACTAAAAGCTGCTTGCACAAGACGTAATTGTTTTTCATCATCAGCCAGGCTGTTTTTTGTAGTAAGTAGTTGTAGTTTGGTTTGTTGAGTCTTTTCGGTTAAAATCTCGAGCCTTTTGAGCTTATCACTAAGTTCTTTGTTAACTTCAAGCATTGTTTTGATCTGTTGACTTTGGTCTTCAAGATCCTGTCTTAGACGTGTAAGATTGCTTTCTTGTTCGTGATTGAGTTGTTCAGCTGCAGCAATGGTTGATTCAAGTTGTTTTAAATTTGTTAACTGTTGAGCAACAATGTCTTTTGCTTGCCTTAATTGAGCTTCTAATTGAATTAAGTTTTCTTTTTGTTCTCGGTTCAAATCCTGTTGTTGACACAAACTTTGATTCAGGTGATCTAAATCTTGTTGTTGAGAAGCTGTGAGGGATTTTTGGGTATTTAGATTTTCAGTCTGCTCAGAGACAAGTCTTCTTTGCTCCGCAACTTGTTGATGTAAAGCTTGGGAAGTCTGGTGCATATCATTTGCAAAGGGATAGCGATAGGTGACATATAAAATAAAAGAAAGAGAGATTGTTCCTGCTCCAATAGCGATGTAAAGATACTGGGGATCTTTTGTCAAAAAGTACACAACAAGAGTGGATACAGTCAAAGCGATTCCCAAAATAAATAAATTTAACCGCCATTGTTCGCATACACGTCCACACAAAGAACTTTGTTGTGTTGTAGCTATATTTGAACGTGAGATACCTTCATTAACCATGTGTAAAACAACATGTTGAGTAGAACGAGTAGCTTCTGTAGCTACAGATGTCATAATTGCCTCCTTGCATATTAAGATTAAGTTAAAAGAAAATAAGGTTTTTTTCAATTAAATTTTATATGTTTTTAATAGGTAAGTTTTTTGAAAAAAACGCAATTAGAAAGTGCTTAGTTTTAGTGTAAAGATCTTTGCTATTTTGCATTTCGACGGCTTCTTGTGGAGTAGATGCGTTCCTAATCATGTGATTGTCTAAGAGTTGATCGAATGATTTCTCTGCGGATTGCTGGGCGGGCTCGTTCTAGATCAGAAATTGAAAAGGTTTAATATTATTCACAAAGCAAATTAGCGTCAGTTTTGTTTGCGAAGTAAACGATAATCTACACTAATAGAGCCTGGTCCGTTGCTGAGCAATAAAAAGAGCCCTCCGCAAACTGCCATTCTGGTTAGAAAAGACAGAAGCACAAGCATCATTTCAGCTCCACGGATTTCCCAAAAACGATCAAAAATTACAGCTGTTGCTATGACTTCGATAAGAAGAAAAAAAGCTCCTAACCTTGTTTTATAGCCCAGTAACAGACTAATGCCACCTAAAAAAAGCAAGAGAGTGGAGAGGATTAAAACAAGGTCAGGGTAGTAGACGGCTGTTTTTTTAATTTTTTGTAATCCAGCTTCCCAATTGACTAAGTGCCAATACGCACCTGTTAGGAATAAAGAACTCAGAAAAATTCTACCTACCAAAACCAAAAATGCTCGCATAAAATCTCTGAAGTACTCTAGCAGGGTTTTAAAAAAAAAGAAAGACGGATTTGTTGTTATTGCGATACTCAAATTTTGATCAATTACATTGCATTGGTGGCATGTGGTGAATTTACATTCACAATATTTTAAATGGATAAGTGTGGGTATGTATGTTTGTTAAAGATAGAGGTCAATCAAAAAATGGACCTCCGTACACAGAATAATCTTAAAATTTGATATAACCCGCATTATCTTATTTTAATCCAAAGGATGTAAAATCATGCTTGTGAAACGCTATATTTTCTCAGTTTTTGCAGTGTTTGCTTTTTTCTTTTTGTATGAATGGTTTGTACATGGATTTTTGTTAATGGGTTTTTATGTGGAGACAGCAAGTGTGTGGCGTGATTTTACAATCATTGCCTCAAAAATGCCTTTAGCAGTGACGTTGCAATTTTTATTAGCTCTTTGGACAACATTTGTTTTTGTGCGTTTTTATAAAGAAGGTGGAATTGCCAACGGCCTACGCTTTGGGCTCTATTTTGGTATGTTTGCGGGAATTTTATCCGCTTCTTGGTATCTATGGTTACCTATTCCTGTCATGCTTGGTTGGAGTTGGTTTTTAAGTGGTGTGATAGAAGGGTTGGGTGCAGGGTGGATTTTGGGTGCTATCTATGCACGTTCTCCCTCATAACAGTTACTAAGGATTTGGCAAGATCATGCAATTACCTCAAGTGGGTTTGGGAACATGGGAGCTAAGGGGAGAAGAATGCATAAAAATTGTAAAATTGGCTCTTGAATTAGGATATCGACATATTGATACAGCCTACATGTATCAAAATCATCAAGATATTTACAAAGCAATGGTAGGTTTCCCTCGAGATCAAATTTATCTAACTTCAAAAATATCTGTAGATGAACAAGTTGATGTCAATCACATACAGACATCAGTTTTCAAAGCTTGTGAACAAGCTTTGAAGGAGCTCAAAACAGATTATTTAGATCTGTATTTGATTCATTGGCCTTGTTCAGGTCTGTCTTTAGAGGAAGTGTTTGTAGCTTTGCAGCAACTGGTAGAAAAAGGAAAGGTTCGGGAAGTAGGTGTCAGTAATTATAACTTGCATTATTTGCAAGACTTACTCCGATCTGGAGGGCAGCCCTATGCCAATCAGGTGGAATTTCATCCTTATTTGTATCAAAAAGATCTGCAGGATTACTGTTCAGCTCATCATATTAAAATGATCGCTTTTAGGCCTTTTGGCAAAGGTAAACTCTTAAGAGAAGAGCCTCTTTTTGCCCAAATAGGTGAGAAATACAATAAGACAGGTGCACAGGTCATTTTGCGTTGGTTGATTCAAAAACATATCTATGTTGTGCCTAAAGCTTCTTCAAAGAAGCATCTGAAAGAAAATTTGGAAATTTTTGACTTTGTTCTGAACCCATCTGAAATAGCAAAGTTAGATCACCTACATAAAAATAAAAGGTATTGTGGTGAAGGAGATTCTGTTTATGATTATTAAAAAATCTATGGGTAAGCAGATTGTGTTTTTTTAAGTATTTTGATGTTTGACGGGTGCTTGCAGATCTCTTTCAAAACCTAAAACTTTCATTACAAACACGGCTTTTTGGGAAGAAAATGTTAACTCCATTTCTTTGGAAAGAAGCTCGAATACCTCCGCATGTTCGCCCACAATTTGGGTGCTTGTGGCATTTGTAGCAATTTCAAATCCAGAGTGTTTCCTTAGCCTGCTTAAGAACTCTTTAATCGGTGTAACATAGTCCTCATGCAGAGGATACAAGCTTATTTCAACAGTAATACGCATCTTTTTTTTCTGAAAAAACCATATTTTTTTTGATTCTAAAATACAAGAAAAAATTGTTTTCTGTTAGGTGTGAATTTTTTTATAAGATGTTGGTTGTGACTTGATTGTGAGTGGAGTTTTATTTGTATAAAAATGGTTTAGATAGATGTTTTAAAGGGAGCTAGTTTCTTTAGATTATGTTTTGTGATATGGTTGCTAACCATATTAAGGAGAGAAAGTATGTCGAATCAGGAAAAATTAGCCGATGGAAAGTCAGGATCTTATGGATTGTGTCTTTTAGATGAGGATGAATTATACGGCATAGGCTCCATTGAAACAGATGCAGAGCTAAAACAAAGGCGACATAGTGGAATAAAGGCACTTTTTGCAGAAGCTCAACAAGACAGGGAAGCTTTTTGGTCCGCTCAGGCTCAATGTTTAGATTGGTTTGAGCCTTGGAATAAAGTATTGCAGTGGGATCCTCCTTATGCAAAGTGGTTTTTAGGTGGCAAACTCAATGCTTGTTATAACTGCTTAGATCGGCATATGCATACAGAGATATGGAAAAAAAATGCCTTGGTTTGGGAAGGAGAAGAGGGTTTAGAACGTAGTTTGACATATGAAGAGTTATATAAAGAAGTTAATAAATTCAGCAATGTACTGAAGGAGTCTGGGATTAGCAAAGGAGATAAAGTTGCAATCTATCTTCCAATGGTTCCAGAAACTGTTATTGCAATGCTTAGTTGTGCACGTGTAGGTGCTGTACACACTGTTGTTTTTGCTGGATTTTCTGCGGATGCTTTGAAAGATAGGATTTTAGATGCTGATGCCAAATTGCTTGTAACAGCTGATGGAGGATGGCGTAAAGGCAGGGTGATTGCTTTAAAACAGACAGCTGATATGGCCTTAGAGAGCTGTCCATGTATACAAAAAACTATTGTTGTACGTCGTTTGAATTGTGAAGTGGTGATGCAATACGGTAGAGATGAGTGGTATGATAGTCTGATGGAGGATGCGCAAGAAGAATGTCCTTGTGAAGAAATGGATGCAGAAGATGAGCTTTATATTCTTTACACATCCGGGACAACAGGAAAACCCAAAGGTATTGTTCATACAACGGGCGGGTATATGGTAAGTGTCACCGCAACGATGAGATGGGTCTTTGATCTACAGCCTTGCGACATATACTGGTGTACAGCAGATGTAGGATGGGTCACAGGGCATAGTTATGTTGTATATGGTCCTCTGAGTAATGGTGTTTCACAATTGATTTATGAAGGTGCAGCTGACTTTCCACAAAGAGATCGTTTTTGGCAGTTAATACAAAAATATAGAGTTACGATCTTGTATACAGCTCCTACAGCGATTCGTATGTTCATGAAATGGGGAGACAATTGGCCTCAAGGTTGTGACCTTTCTTCTTTACGTCTGCTGGGATCAGTAGGGGAGCCTATTAATCCTGAGGCTTGGATGTGGTACTACACACATATTGGCTGTCAACGTTGTCCCATTGTTGACACATGGTGGCAAACTGAAACAGGCAGTATCATGATTGCACCTCTTGCTGGTTTCACTGCTTTAAAGCCAGGCAGTGCAACACAACCTTTGCCAGGTATTGATGCCGTAATTATGGATGAGGAAGGAAGACAACAATCTTCTGGTTATTTGGCTATCACCTCTCCTTGGCCGTCTATGTTAAGAGGTATTCACAAAGATTCTGAAAGGTATCAACAAACCTATTGGAAAAAGTGGGAAGGCCGTTATTACTTTACTGGTGACGGTGCTAAACAAGATGAAGATGGAGATTTTTGGCTATCTGGTCGTGTGGATGATGTCATGAACATTTCAGGACATCGTTTAGGAACGATGGAAGTAGAAAGTGCTCTTGTAGATCATCAAGGCGTTGCAGAAGCTGCTGTAATTGCGACAGCACATGCAATTAAGGGACAAGCGATAGCTGCTTTTGTATCGTTAAAAGAGCATACTCCGTTTCATGCTGATTTAGAAGATGAACTGAAACAACATGTCGTTAAAAAAATTGGAGCCATAGCAAGGCCTGAGCGTGTAATTTTTATTTCCGATTTGCCTAAGACACGGAGCGGTAAGATTATCAGAAGGCTTTTAAGAGATATTGCAGAAGGACGCGTTACAGGAGATGTTACAACTCTTTCAGATCCGTCTGTGATGGAGAATATTAAAAAGCAATATCAAGAAGATTGAACGATAAATCTAGGAGATACCTTATTTGGATGATTCTCTGCTTCCAAGACAAGCAGCTTAAAATTCAGTATCGATGGCTATATCAATAACGGAAGGATGGTGAGCAACACCCGCAATATCTTCGTGTATAGTTGTTACGGTTACGTCTAATCTCGTATATCTCCCGGCAAGATGTATGGCAGCCATGCGCACGTGCATAGTAAAGATTGTTAAGTGTCTCTCTCCTATAGCGGGATCCAAAATTGTAGTCCGCTCGATTCTTTGTGAAATGTTCAAGTAAGAATAGCCTCTTCCTAGATAAAACCCATGAGTGTGACTATCAAAGATTCTTGTGTTTGTTAGAATAGGAAGAACAGTCAACCCAATGATTTGTAGGGTATACTCATCAATATTTGCTGTCTGGATACTTCCGCTATATAACGCTCTTTCACGTGTAATTGCAGTAGAAGGGGTCATATTAACGTCCTAATTAATTATTTTTATTGCATATTTTATTTTGATAATTAATTTTGTTCAATAAAATTAAAAAACAACAACAAGTCATTAAATTTTTTTATTATATGTAGATAATTTTTATCTCACTCGTAATCAATGACAACCCCTAGAGAGCTTTTATAGAAATCATGTTAGTTAAGCGAAATTGATTGGCATTTTTTGTGAAAAGCCATAGCATTTCACCATGTTTTTTTACAAAGGTCTTTTATGAAGTTAGTTGCGTCTATATTTTGTCTCATGATCTCTTGTGTTGCTTTTGCGCAACATCAAGCGTTAAGCCAGTTAGTGTACGAAATTCGTGATCCTTCAACCGATTCAGCGCATTTTCGACAGGCTTTAGAAAAAATAGGGGAATATTTAGCTCTTGAAGTGTTGGATGAATTAGAAACAACAGAAGAGTCGATTACTACTTTAATGCAGGCGGATGCAAAACATCAGATTGTTCAGGAAACTCCAGTTTTAGTGACAATCCTCAGAGCAGGTCTTCCTCTTAATAACGGTGTTCAAAAAATTTTCCAGAACTCTGAGGTGGGTTTTTTGGCCATGTCTCGTAATGAAAAGACCCTGAAAGCAGATGTGGATTATATTGCCTTGCCAGATCTCAAAGATCGTTGTGTAATCATTGTAGATACGATGCTTGCTACAGGTGGATCTTTGCTTGACGCGGTGCGTATTGTTGAACAAGGATGTCCAAAAAAAATCTTTGTTATTGCAGCCATTGCTTCTGAATATGGGTTAGAGCGTGTTTGTGAATACAATCCTCACATCAAAGTGTTTTCTGCAGCAGTGGACCCTGTTTTGAATGAAAGAGGTTATATTGTTCCTGGATTAGGAGATGCAGGTGATCGTTCATTTGGCATGAAACATCTTGTTTCCATGCCCACGTCTTAAAAAAAAGCAGGAGTCTTCTCCTGCTTTTTGTTCTTTCTCTTTATGCGTTTTTCATGACATGAGATAGTTCAATAAAGTCTCTATGCAGCTCAATTTGTTATATCTTGCTGAAATTTGAATTTTTTGATAATTAGGATTTTTATCGGCTTTTAACAAGGAATAATAGATGCGATTATCTTGTGTGATAGGTTTAATGTCATATTCATTGCTTTTTGCTCAAGAGGTTGCAACATATGGCTGTTGTACAGAGGCGACCTCTTCTGCTACGCATTTAAAAATTGTTGAAGATACGATTCAAGTTTTAGGACGCACAGCATGTGTTTATAAGGTTGTGTCTGATCAAAATGAAGAGTTTCTTTGTAGAAGGAAAGGAGAGTGTTTCAATGTAGTTGTAGATAATTACATGTGCGAACCAACTTCTTTGCATTGGCATGGCCTTATCCTTCCTAATTTAGAGGATGGAGTATCGTATGTCACCCAAGCTCCTATTCAGCCAGGTCAGTCTTATGGATATAACTTTCAAATTGTGCAGTCTGGATCATATTTTGCTCATTCTCATTATGGGCTGCAAGAGCAGTTGCTGATCAATTTTCCTGTGGTTTTTTTGGAGTCAGATGAACAAGAATGTCGAGATGTCATTGTTTGTTTAGAAGATTTTTCTTTCCATAGTCCAACAGAAATTTGGCAAGAACTTCGTAAGAACTATGAACCTCCTGCGGAGAATCAAGACTCTAAGAGTATGTCAAAGATGCCTTTGAACATGAAGCCTGATCTTAATGACGTCCACTATGATGCTTATCTTTGCAATCGTTCGACCTTAGAGCAACCTAAGGTTTATAGGGTGTGTCCTGAAGAAAAGGTGCGCTTGAGGTTTATCAATGCTTCGACAGCTAGTGGCTTTCATATCATGTTAGGTCAATTGCAAGGTGAGCTTATCGCAGTAGATGGTCAATCTATTGAACCTATTTCCTTCCAAGAATTCCCTTTAGCTACTGCTCAACGAGTCGATGTGTTGGTGTCTATTCCCAAATCCGGTGGAGTGTTTCCTATCTTGGCTCAAGGGCAAGGAACGAATATGCTTGCAGGGGTTGTATTGAAAACAGAGGGAGGAGACATTCCTAATCTATCGATGCATGCTCAGCAGACCATAGGAGCGATCACCAATGAATTTGAGAAGAAATTACATGCGGTAGATCCTTTAGTTGCTAAAAAGATTGATCGTACACTCAATGTAGAATTAGGTGGGCGAATGGATACTTATGTATGGTCGATCAACGGTCACGTATGGCCAGATATGCAACCTTTATGTGTAAAAGAAGGAGAAAGGGTAGAGCTTGTATTTATCAATCACACTGAAATGTCCCACCCTATGCATTTACATGGACATGTTTTTCAAGTGGTAGAAATTGATGGGCAACAAATTTCAGGTGCAAAGCGTGATACGATTCTTGTAATGCCTCATCAAACCGTTAAGGTTGTTTTTGATGCGGTCAATCCAGGTCTTTGGTTGTTACATTGTCATATTGCATATCATGCATGGGCGGGCATGCTCAGTGCGATTCACTATGAAGGCTATGAGGCTCCTTGTTTCCCTACAGAGGTCATTGATCAGTATGCTCACATCTATGGTGGGTATGGAAAGCCATAACTGCTGATCATACATGCTTAGATTGTCAATAAATGATGACTAAAACATAGGTTGATACAGGTATGTAAAAAGAAGATCGATGCAGCTTTCTAAGCTGTCTTGATGGGCAATTTCGTATCCATGTGTATTTTCAACAGGAAAGCAGATAAGGGCAGCTTTAGCACACTGACCGATGCTTTGAGTGATGGAAGCGTCTGAACCATAAGTTTCAAACACAGCACGTTGAGGATGAAGCTTAAGCTTTTTTCCTAATGTCACTAAATAATCACTGAGTTTTTTGTCGTAGATAGAGTAAGCATCTTTGTAGACAATGATAGGATCAGGACTGAGTACTGTTTGATATTCTTTAGCTACAGGTCCCACATCAATAGCAAGAGTGATATCACCGGGTAAAGTCCGTGAGGCGTAACAAGCACCATGACCTCCGATTTCCTCCATACATGTGGCTGCAACGTAGATATCGCTGAAAGGAAGCTGTTTGCGTTTTTTTATCTTTCTAACTGTCTCGATCATAATAGCAAGAGCAGCACGATTATCAAGAAAATAACCTGCTATGCAATCCTGAAAATAGTGCAACGCTCGTCGAGAGCGTGCTATGACAACACGTGTGCCTGGATGTACGCCAGCTTTGTCGAGTTCTTTAGGTGTTTGTCGCGTTGTGAGATATACCTGATCCCAAAAAGGAGCTAGTCCCTCTCCTTTAAATTCTTTGGGCATAATCTTATTTGTGCTTGCTGATTCTTTTGTTGTGTGCATGGATCCAAATGAAAGTATGCCACTCACGGTTTGATGATCACCCAGAATATCCACAGGGCCTTGTCCAAAAGATGCTGGATAAGCACCTCCTAAGGGATTGACTCGCAAGGAACCGTCTTCATTGATCTTTTTGACAATCATGGAAATCTCATCCATATGAACGAGCAAGCGTATGGCAGGAGCAGAAGGATTTTGACCATTTAGTTTTCCAATCAAATTGCCTGCAGCATCTGTCCATAGTTCGTCTGTCAGAGGTTTAAGTTCTTTAGCACAGAGGTGCTTGACTTCTTCCTCTTGCCCACATGGCCCATAGGCATTGATAAGTGATTGGAGTAGAGAAAAAATGGAAGCGTTTTTCTTTTTCATCGGTGCTCTGAGAAGACCTAATTTATCAAAGGATTAGAAATCGTGCAATTGGGAACAAGTTGTGGATGCTATAGTTTTTAATATTAACTAGAAAGTACTGCGTTCCAAGGCATCATCATCTTCATAGGATGTCTGCGTCAAGCAGACGCTAAAGTTTTTGCAATATAAAGGTTGGGTGTTGCAAAAGACTTATCAATCACTAGCATCATGCCAATCTAGGTGGCTTTTAGCTTTTTTGTATTTTGTTATATGCAGAGCGTGTAAGAAATAAAACTTATCTTCACTTTATACGAGGTAGTTTTGCTAAATTTTTTAAGCTTATTTTACTGGTGCGTATTTGGGAGGCTCATATGCCTGAAACTTATCCAAAAGGAGCTCCAAGTGTTTTTATTTAGAATTTTTTAACCATAAGGTTGTTATGCAAATCAAGGAAATTGGATTAAGTTGGATTGTTGTCAAAAATATTAAAGAGGCTGTTCGTTATTATACAGAAATCGTGGGGCTAAAGCTTTTAGAGTTCAACGAGCAGTATGGATGGGCAGAGTTACAAGGACATTGTGGGGGCCCGTATTTAGGTCTTGCGCAAGAAAATTCCAAGGAAAAAATTAAGGCAGGTCAGAATGCTGTTATTACGCTGAGTGTGGAAGATCTAGATAAGGCAAAAAGTGAAATGGTAAAAAAAGGCGTAGTGTGTGAAGGAGGAATTTTAGAGGTTCCAGGGCACGTCAAAATGCAAACAATGATAGATCGAGATGGGAATCATTTTCAAATTTGTCAGATTTTGCATGAGCAAAGTTAAGAATTAGAAAATAATGAAGTTGATTTAGATTCGCACATAATTAAAATCCTATTTATTATTTATTTTATTTTATTAACTTATTATTAATATCCAATTAAGATTTTTTTAATAAAATTATTTCGATTTTTTAGACATAAGAGTAAGGGGTATAAAGAGCCCCCTAGAGTGGGATTGTCTGGAATTAAAAAAATAAATATAATATTTATTGCTTAGGGACGGGCATGTTCATGCAAAATAGAAAAAAGTCTTCTATCAAAGAACAATGTTGTGTGAGGATGGATTTAACATGAGGCATGATGTTAGAGGATAGGGGAGGTCTTTTTTTATCACAAAAGGAGCAACAGTGTCTTTCTTGCATTTTTTCTGTATCTAATATAGCTAGAATATCACGTCGCTCAGCCACTCTTGTTATTCAAGGCAAGGAAGAGGCTGTTTTTTATCATGGGCATAAAACACCTGTGATTGAATTGCCTGGCTGTTTACCCGGTAAAGTGATGAAGTGGGACCCTTTTAGATCGCAGAATAGTTCAGATGCTATTGTAGATAGATATGAGACAATGGTGCGAGCGAGAAAAATTTGTCAGGATGATAGCTTAGATCATTTAATAGTACCTCAGTGTGCTTTAGTGCATTTCCCTGACGTGTCTTTTGCTGTCTGCGTAGAAAAAAAATATGCTCTTAAAGATAAGGAAAAGTCTTTTGGTCTCTATCAGGGACCTGGTCTTGAATTGATTGTTCAGCAACTTACCAGGCTCATTTGCCGATTAGAGGGCAGGTTTACAGATTTAAAATGGGAAAATATACCTCTTGTCGAAGATGATGCCGATTTGCGTGTTGTTTTAGTAGATTTGGAACACGCTCCAAAGCACTTTCACGGCATTAAATTTGCTCTATGTGGTTGGCTTGCTGAGAATAGCCAAGGGCATGTTACACCTGGATTGATAAGATGTTTGCCACATTATGCTACCACAATTTATACAACGATCCGCGATTGCTTATCTGCTTCAGAATTTTCCGTCATGCATACAGACTTGGAGGATGTGATAAATAAAGCGCGTGCAATTTCTTCACGACAAATAGAAATTGAACAGCATTATCAGCAACATTCTATTACGTATATAACGCCTGCAATTCCCATGGCCATCTTTGATGATTGGCAACCTTCTTTAGGTGCTAACAAAGAGGTTCTTCGCCCTCTGATTGAGCATGTCAATAGAAGTATAGCGAAGCAAATGGAAGCAGAACCCTATTTAGTCTATGCTCGGGAATGGAGTTTAACTCAACATCCAGATGCAGAATTATGGCAAAAACAAATCTATGAGAATAGAACTCTTTTACAGCAGGATTTACTGCCCTTTCTTCAAAAACAACATGTTGTACATGCAGTTTTGAGTGCAGAAGAGGCTGCAACATGGGATATACATCTCAGACGACGATTTCATTCATCCCAAGATCTGTTCGTGCAGTTTTAATTTTTTTGCAGAAAATGCTTAAAAGACCTTGTTAAGGGAGACAGTCATATCTTGTACTACAATGCGCTGTGTTGTGTTGATAAATAAATTTCCTATGGTGTTGTAGTTGCCAGCGCCTGTGACCGTAATTGTTGAGAAAGAAGCTGAATTTTTAAGATTGTAATTGCCTGAAGCAGCATACGTGTAGCAAAAATCAAGAAACCATAATGGGTCAAGATGATAAATTAGACCAAGTTGAGCAAAGCCTCCTAACATCCATTGAGTGTTGTAAAAATTATTAGCAGCGCCTGTAATGTCATTCACCACTCCATTGATATAAGCAAATCCTATTGCTTGATAGAAGTTGGTGTTGACCTTAAATAAAGAGGGACCTGTGCCAAAATACAGTGTATGTTTTGTAAAAGAGCGTCCAAGATAAAGCAAAAGAGCAAGTTCATGATCGATGGTTGTTTGAGCGGAACCCATCACAAAATGTCCTGTAAAGGTCTCTCCTCCCCCTCCTATCGTAGTGAAAGAACCCACCTGTGGTGAGACAATATTATTCTCAGTTGAAGTACTGCCCAGATACTTATACAAAAACTTAATTCCTAATAAGTTGTTGCTATGATGAAAATGTTGAAAGTATCCAGTTTGTGCTACAGGTGCAAACGTAGAGAATAGATCATGAAAAGGAGTTGCAGGACCGCCTGCTATGCCTGTTCCCACTAAAGCTCCAGTTAGATAAATGTTTGAAACTCCTGTGCCATTAAAGTAGCGATTTAAGAAGGTAGAGTTATAACTGCCTCCTAATCCTAGAAAAAATCCTGCTTGAGGTACATGACAATCATCTTCATGCGTATGTGCATAGAGATGAGAGGAAAGGATTGTACATAGAAAAATAAATATCCAGCAGTGCGACTTCATGGCTAATAAGGGGGTTATGGATTCTTAGAAAGGCAAAATTAATGTTGATGCGATCTTTTTACAAGTAATTTTTTTGATAAAATCTAAAAACAATATTATTTGATTATAATAAATTTTTAACTAAATAAATTATTTGTTTTCAACTAGTTAAGTTGTTAAAATCAGTGTAGTAAAACAGTAATTTTTATGAATATTTGTAATCCAAGTTTTTTCAGTGAAAGTCAGGGAAGGGGCTGTATTACCTATAGGCGGCCATCTTGTTCTCAAGGACTTTGCTGTGCTCTTGAAGTCTTTTTGTTCTAAGTGCTCTTGCAGCTACTGGCATAGGTTTAGCAAACTTAGGTATGCATCAGGGGTGGTGGACATTAGGGCACCCATTTCTAAATAGATCTTTTTCTCTTGCTGCAGCAACTGTTGGTGGAGGGGTAATTTTAATCACTTTGGCTATGAATATTTTTCGTCCAAAGTATTCTGAATCTTTAACAGAGCGCGATCATCATTCATCTAGAGTAGTACAACCAGCTTTAGTCCCAGATGCTGCAAAACGTCGTGCTTCTGATGCAAACACATAAGCTGCTGCGACAAGCTTTGTGGCTGCCGCAGCAGCTTCTCAAGACGAATCGACAATCCACATAAATTGCGCAGGACAGTTAACATTTAGTGGGGGACAACAAAGACAATTAGTGCAAATTTTTTCTAAAGAAAACATCTTGTTATTATCCCAAAGAGCTAAAGTTCTTAATATTAGTGGTCATCAACGGGCTGTGAAATATTATGGGGTGAATATTCCTGTTTTAGAATTACCTGATTTCATGCCTGGTATTATCTTTAAGCTAGATTCTTCATGTGCAATTCATTCAGATCGATATCAAGATTCTATTCCAGGTAGATATCAGGCAATGCTTCAAGCACAAAAAATCTGCAAGGAACAGAAATTTGATCGATTAATTGTGCCGTCATGCGCTCTCATTCAGATAGATGGACTATCTATTGCAATAGGTGCAGAACAAAAAATGCAACTGAAGGATAAACAGCAAACAGAAGGTTTGTATCAAGGACCTGGCCTAGAAACGATTGCAGAGCAACTTACACGATTCATTTTTTCTATGGAGGGTCGATTCTCAGATGTGAAGTGGGATAACATCCCTCTAACAGAGTCTGCAGTTGGTTTGCAGGTGGCGTTGGTGGATCTAGAACCTTCAGGTTTAGAAGAATATCACAATGTTAAATCTGCTCTGTGTGGTTGGAATAACGAAAATGGATACGGGCAACCCACGCCAGGGTTGGTAAGATGTTTGCCTCGTTATGCTGATGTAATTCACTCAACAGCACAGCAATACAGTTCTCTAGACTTTCAAGAAGACTTAGCAGCTGTTTGCAATAAAGCAAGAAAGATTGTTGAGCGGCAGCAAAATCTTGAAGCTGAATATCAGCGACAAGGTATTACCTTGGCAACACCTGCTATTTCAATGGAATGGTTTGAGGCTTGGCAACCACCTGAAGACGAAGGAATAGATAAAAATCAGCTTCGATTGGCGGTGCAAGACATCAATGCTGTTGTTGCAAGGCAGGGTGAACAGCAGACTTCTTTAGTCTATGCTAGAGAATGGAGATTCACAATGGATGATTACACTTCTGATAGCAATAAACAAAGAAATATCAATAACAATAGATTCATAATCTTTTTATTGCTTGAGCAATTAGAAAACAGTGGAACAAAAATTTTAGCAGAAAAAGAAGCGAAAGATTTTGATGTGCATCTTAGAAGACACGTTGGTCAGTATGATAAGATTGTGCAATTTGGCGCTCCTGTACCAAGCTAGAATCATTCTATAAGTCTAGTCATGTGATATCTCATTACATTCCTTGTACCTTCATAAAGGAATGAGTGCCAAAACTTTTAATTGGAAAAAATTTAGACCTCTTTACTATTTTTGGCTGTGTTGAAAAAGTCCTCCCT
>JAFEGP010000026.1:0-24153 GCA_018239815.1 Verrucomicrobiota bacterium
CCTTTAGGCGTGGGAGTAGTCACACCTATTTGAAAAACAAGCAGAAACCTTGTTCTTAGTTAAGAGCTAGATCTTCTGGCATCATGGAAAGTGTTGCGTAGCGTCCGCCCATTTCTTTAAGCACTGTTTGCCAGAGCTCGTGAGGCGGGACTTCAAAAATATAACGATACGAAGAGGGGTGTAGGTACCAACGATTATCCAAGAATTCTCGTTCCAGTTGACCACTAGTCCATCCTGTATAGCCAAAACAAAGCCTAATAAGAGGGCCTGTATCATGTATAATAGAGTCCTGTAGGAAATGTAGGTCGCCTCCTAAATAGACGCCTTCACAGATCTCGATCGTTTGATCTGGGATCTTATCAGAAGAATGAACAAGCATCATTTGATTGGTTTGAATGGGACCGCCTGCTCGAATTTCTAAATGAGGGTTGCTCATTTGTGCTGAGGTTAAAATCTCATCTGGAATATCAAGCTCCAAAGGCTTGTTAATCACAATACCAAAAGATCCTCCAGCGGTATGCTCACAAAGTAAAATGACACTTCGGAAAAAGATTCCAGAGCTAATGTCTGGTGTTGCAACAAGCAAGGTGCCTTTATCTAGATGAGAATAGGGGATAGATTCCATGGTTTAATCCTTAGTAACAGCAGTCACAATATTGTTCAGATAAAAATTCGCGGTAATTTTTTAAGGACCGAGTTAAATTTTCGACTCTTAAAAGCAAATCAGCAAAGCTTTGAGAGCATTCTTCATCTCTTAACAAGCAATCATTAATACAAGTGGACTGAGTTTCTAATTGAGCCATTGTATTTTGAATGCCGCATAACTGTTGGTTAAAATAGTTAACGGCGTTTTGAGAAGAGCACATATGAGTGAGTTCTTGTTGTTTACAGCAACGCTGACGACGCCATTTATGTGAGAATTGGAAGAAAATGCCATAGTTTTTCAGATCTGAAACAAGTGTATCTAAGGAACATAATACTGATGTGAGTTGCAAATAGGCAGCATCACTATTGACTAAACGTCCCAAAGTGCCTTGACCACAAGCAATACGGTCTAACGTGCAAGACAAACTAGGGATAATTTGGGAGTCGCTGATTCGATTAGCAAGAGATGTGACAGAGTCCGCTGCAGAATTAATGCGTGTAATAAGGTGAGTGTCATTAATTTGGTGCACCAAACCATCCAAAGAATCAGCCGCTTTGCTAAGAGCAACTGTTGCTTGATGAAAAGGTTCTAAGTTCTTATCAAGAAAGGCATCTAAGGTATGTAGGGTGTGTTCCATATCGCGCGCTACATTTGTCAATTCTGCCAAGGCTTGCTGAACGGAGTCTTTAGAAGTTCCATAAAGGACAGTATTTATAATTTCTTTAGCGGCTGGCGCACCTGCAGGTGTTACCCTTGGAAGGATCGAAATACTCTTTTCACCCATAAGTCCGGCTACAGAAAACATGATTTCATCATAAGTATAGACGTGTACGGATGAGTCAACACAAAGCTCAAGTTGGTAAACGTAATAGGTCCCTTCTGCATCAGGAGGAAGGTTGCGGGCATCTGGGATCATTGTAATTTTTGTAACCCTTCCGACGGGTCGGCCTCCAAAGGTCACACGTGTACCGATCGAGATATCTTGAATATCGGAAAAACGTACTTTGAGTTTATGGCCACAATCGCCCACAGAAGGATTAAGAAATGTGACAAGCCAAGCTGTGACAGCAACAGTCACAACAATAAAAAAACCAAGCCAAAAAGCTTTGATACCCTCACCCATGCAGACATCCATTTGGTATAGCATTTTTTAAAAACGTTTGGACCAGAGGATCACCTAGACGCGTGAACTCTTCCTTTGAAGTGACATAGAGGATCTGGCCATCATGATTCAAGGCAATTCGATCTGCAACATGAAATGCAGAACAAAGATCGTGAGTAACCACAATACTTGTTGCCTTGAGCTCTGTTTGAATTCTAACAATAAGATCATTGATTTGCATCGCAGTAATGGGATCTAAACCTGTAGTAGGTTCATCGTAAAGCAAAAGCTGAGGTCGATAGACAATAAGACGAGCCAATGCAGCGCGCTTACGCATCCCACCAGATAGATCTGAAGGCATGAGAGATTCTGTGCCTTCTAGACCCACAAGAGCTAAAGCATCTGACACTCTACGGGAAATTTCAGCATGAGTTAAGTAATGCCCATTGTCCCAACGATGTTGATATAAGTAAAACCCTGTGTTTTCTCCCACTGTCATAGAATCAAATAAGGCAGATGCTTGAAAAAGCATGCCCATACGTGAAAGAACATGGTAAAGATTGGGACCTGTCAGATGAAGGATAGATTGTTCATCGATCAAAATATCTCCAGAATCCGGAATTTCTAATCCCATGATCTGTTTTAATAAAACACTTTTGCCAGAACCGGAACGCCCTAAGATCACCAACGTCTCACCAGATTGAATCTCAAGGTTGAGTCCCTTAAGAACCAATTTTGAACCGTAGCTTTTATGGAGATTACGAATACGGATCATCGCCATCCTAAGTAGTCCTGTAAAACAATATGCAAAGAGTTCAAGCTCACAGTCAAAATGAAGTTAATGATCAAAATGCAAGAATAAGCCACGACAACGCTTGTTGTTGTGGATCTTCCTACACCAGATGCGCCTCCTTTTGTATTAAGACCTTGGTAGCAAGCAATGGTGCTAATTAAAAACCCAAATACAAGTGCCTTAATAATCCCTATAGCTAAATCATAAGTAGTGATTTCAGCGGGCATAGGGTTAAAATAAGCTTCTGGTGCCATGCCAAAAACATGTACCGAGATCAGATAGCCACCGAAGATGCCCGTTACAGCACTAAAAACGGTTAAAGCTGGCAACATTAAGATGCTGCTAATAACTCTTGGCGCAACAAGATAGCGCAAAGGGTTCACAGACATGGTCTTAAGGGCGTCTATTTGTTCTGTTACACGCATGGTGCCGATGGTGGCAGTCATAGCTGAGCCTACACGTCCTGTTACCATGAAGGCTGTTAGAACGGGTCCTACTTCTGTTAACATGCCCTTTCCAACTAGTAAACCTGTAGCGCTAGCTAATCCTTTATCGCCTAACTGATAGAAAGCTTGTGCAGCTAAAACCAGGCCTGTTGAAAAACCGGTGATGGCTACAACGGGTAGAGAAAGCACACCAATCTGATAAAGTTGGTCGAGTAAAAGAGAATAAGAAGGTAGGCGCTTAAATGTTGATTGGGTCGTGTCTCTAAGACAGATTGCCCAACGTCCTACTCCTACAAAGGAGGCATAGAGCTTAAGAAGCCAGTAACGCATAAAGGCTGATAGTATGCATAGAGGAAATTCCCAGCAACGTACAAATTAAACCAAAGTTTAGTTAACCCAATAAAATCATTCAATTTTTGTGATTCATAATGAATCTTTAGCCTTTAAGGATTTTAGCTTGCAGATTCAATAAGTGGGTTTCGATAAAGTGTCTAGACTTGAGTTTGCCAGCTATTTCTTCATCAGAATCACGAACTAATTCATTATTTGCCCATTTTGATACAGGTAAATAGCTGACCTGAGAAATTGCTTTGCCGTGAAATACAAAATGTGTCGAAAGGCGGTAAAACTCATGGTGCTGTTCGTGGTGAGCTGTGTCTAATTCTAAAGTAAAAGGTATCAATTCTCCATCTAGAGTGGGAAGTTGTGCTTGGACAGAATGATGAGCGGAAGTAGCTGTAGCAGGAGAAAGTTGTTGTTCTACTCTTTGTAAAAGTTCAGGTGCAAGTGTACTGCAGTCTGGAATATGAGAGGGTGCGCGCGGTGTCAGAGCAAGAAAGTGTGTGCTAGGGCGAACATAAATAGATCCTTCTTGTATCTGAGAAAGAAATTCTTCTTTGGATTGGGCAGCAGGTAAATCTTCAGAATGTTGTAGGATTTGACGGGCTTCTTGCAAACTTTTTTCAGCTCTTAAGGCCCATCTTTTAATGCCTTCAATAAACTCAGCGGACACGTTGCCTTGTGCTTCAAGAGTATCAGTGCCTGTAAGCAGAGCATTATAAAGATCAACAGGAGCAATGTTAGGAGGTAGATCTATGGTGCAGATTTTAGATGCTCCATTAGGCTCTGTTAGAGTAATAGATAAATGCTGAACAGCAGGATCTGGCGAAATTTGAGAAGAGAGTCCGAATGAAGAATTGCCCTGTATGCTAGGAACACAACGAGCAAGAGGAATGCGTGTGATCCCTAAAAGTCCTCTTAATTCTTCCTGGTCGGGGATTGTCTCAAAGGGCATAGCTAGATCACAACAATAGCGCCCTAATGCTTCTTCGACAATTTGCATGTTGCTCACTACAGCACGTTCCCGGTATTCCAAATAAATGTTTCTTAAGAATTCAGAGTCTTCATTGCTATCAGCTCGAGGAGTAAATATTTCAGGCAGCAAATTAACTTTTTCTATAAGAGATTCTAAGTCATGAATAAGTTCGGATTCTTGGACTAAAGAGGCTTGTTGTAATTCATTAAGAAGAAGTTTAATAGAGGTCACATCACCAGTTTCCAAGAAGCTTTGTAATGCACCTGCGCTTTTTTCTTTGTATTGATCGTGAAGATAGGGTGCATGCCTGAGTAAATCTTGTTGAAGTTTTTCAAAACCCTCTTGAATAGCCAAGTCATGTCGAGCCTTGATTTCTAAAGCGGTTAGATTTCTAGATTGTTCTGGATTGTTGATAGCCAAATAGCGATCGAATAATTGACAATGATCCAAGAGCTCTTGAGCTGTTTGTGGGTTATCTAATAATAATTGCAACAATCTTTCTTCCTGTTCTTTAGCTAATTGACCATGAAAGCGCTCACGAATTTTGGCAGTAGTTTTTGCAGCCAGTAAAACACCTTGAATACCTTCCTGTGGATAAACACGTAAATGCTCTTGCAAGACATGTGATGTGTGGAGCAATTGGGAAATTAGACCCATTTCAGATGCTCGATCTAAACGACCAACAAGATCAGTAAATAAAGAAGAAGAGGGCGAGGGATGTGTAGCTAGATACATTTGCAGTTGAAGTAGGCTTTGTTCAAACACAGATGAGTTCGCATCTGTAATATCAAATAACGCTCCTTGGGCAATCGTATCTTGGCTTTCAAAAATAAGAAGATTTTCAAAGCAAGTTCTGACAAGTTTGGCAAAATCAGGATCTTGTGAAAGCGCTATTTTTAATGCTTCGCCATCTTGCTCTGTTTTAAAAAATTTAGCGTTTATAGCCTCTGCGAGTTTATCAGTAGTTTTAAGTTGAGAAATTTTTCCCATTCCAGCGGCTCGATCTATGAATTCAAGTAACTTTAAAAAAGAGGGTACTTGCTGACTTGGAAGAGAAGGAGCATGGGCATGAAGCTGTAGTAGAGCAGCATCAAATTGCGAAGGCTGTTGCTCAGAGCTAGCTAATAAATCACGACCATGATCAGGGTTGTGTCTAAATCGATTAAAGGTGTCCAAACACACTTGTACAAGTTGGCGTATCTCAGTAGATTGCATAAAAGTATTGGAAAGTTGCTCTAGGTTAGAAGTATGAAGCTGATGAAGACATAATTCGTGATTAAGAGAATTAGCAAATTGTAGCGAAGCATCCAGTCTGATTAAAGCTTGAGCCAAAGCTTTGGTGTTAGAGCGGTTTGGGAAAGCTTGAATGAGGTCAACAGCTTGTTGCTGAGATAAACGCTTTATAGTGAGATGAAGGCCTTGGTCTAGTTCAGATGCTTGAGCAAAAGCAAAATCGATCAAACTCTTAGCTTCTGGGTGGGCGGGGATATGTATTAAGTTTAAGTGAGCATATAACTTCATCTCTTGTGAGGATGAACATAGTAAATCGTGAGCTAAAAGTACTTGGTCTTGAGCTGTAAGGTCTTGAATGCGCAGCGCCTGTTCCATAAGTTTGGGTTCTAGATACGGGATATTCAGGACCTGTTTTGCAAAGGCGGGAGAGGCGCTTAAAGTTGACAAAATATCAAAAGCAACAGGATCTGTGGCTGTTTCAAGGATTTTTTGAAGGAGGGTTAACTCTTCTAAAGTTAAATTGTCAAAAGTGGCTTTTAAGCGACTTTTTTTTTCTTTGAAGCCTGGTTTGGTAGAGCAAATTTGTAAGAGTTGAGAGCGTTGTGCAGACGCTTTGGTGCGGAAAGCACCAGAAAAAAAAGAAAAGGCTCTTTGTAGTCCTGAAGAAGGAGTTAATGCAGGAGGAGGGCTTTCTGCTATGCCGGAAGACTCTCCATCAGTAGAAACAGGGGAAGGAGTTTGTCTAGGAGAGTCTGACGGGCGAGGAGCAGGAGGGGTTAGCATATTTACCTTTACATTTTTTATTGTTAAAACAAGGTGTCTTGTACTTCAGTTTGTATACACAACGCCTGTGTACGCAACAGATGTCTTTCTAAAAACTTCTCTTTAACCATACGTTGATGAAGGGAGTGGTCGCTTTCAATCTCCGTATCCTTCACGTTTCTGTTGAAGTAACTTGTTAGGGTTTTATCTCCTACTCTTGAGGTTAGAGTATAAAACATTGTTCCATGATCATCATGTGAAGGGTCAGGTGTAATTTGTATTTTTTGAAGGCCTTTGGGTGTTCTTAATTCAACTTCAATAGGTTGATCAGACAATTTTTTTGCTTTAGGATCGAAAAGTCGCTTATCGCACTTTTTAAGTATAGAGGGGTCTAAAACAGTACATTCTGGATGAACAGAGGGAACTTCAACAGTAAGTGCTAAACGCCCATGTCTCCAATAAACATGCTCTGTGTCAACACTCCCATAAAGATCAGCTGTTTCTGTAATCTGTTTTGCAAGAGGTGGTTCCCATACTTCGTGTCGAGCTTGGTTGTAAAGGTGTTCTGCTTCTGTTTCCCATTTTGCAAAGAGAGTCTTTAACTCACCATCAAGGGTTAGTTTTTTTCTATCTTCAGAAGGAGATATTAAAAAATTTAACAACTGATTAAGTTCTTTTGTGGATAAAGTTTGGCCGTTTGCTTTTTTAGGTAGGGGTAGAATCAGTTGTCGGAAAGCTCCTGTTGCATGGTCTACAATATCAATGCGTAGTGCTTTATCCTGACCGGGAAGAAGGGGCGCAGTTGCTGCAGAAAGGGAAGAGGAATGGAAGGATTGTTCTTTAACATCATAGATAGGAGCCGGAGCAGTACGTGCAGAGAGAGCTGATATTCCTTGCTTTCCTAAAAACCTGTTCAGAGCGTTATGTGTAACTTGAGAATTAGTAGTAAAAAGATTAGCGATCAAAAGCTTGGTAAGGTTCATAATAGTTCGCATGTGGTTATCTCCTTTAAAAAAAGAAGATTGAACTAACAAATTTGAAACAAACTCACCTAAACTTTCTTTTTCTGAATGGCTTTCTGCTCTTGCTATTTGCCCCGCACATTTTTTAATGTCATGGGCCATTTTTAAAGCTTCAGAAGGATTTGTTAGGAAGAGTTGGGCTAATTTGAGCTGGACTTTGGTCGCTATTCTATGATGACACAATTCATTTAGAATAATTAAAGCTTGAGAAACCATCTCAAAATTATCAGGGTTTTCTTTATAGGCTTCTAATTCTGGACCCTTTAATTCTTGAACGGCTTTCTCCACAACCTTCAGAGTTTGTTGGTGTGTGACAACAGGTTGAAGAGTTGGCGGCAAGAGTTTTTGATGTTGAGCTTGATAATGAGCAGATGTAGATGGGTTTGCAATGACATCTTGTACAATATGGTTAGTAAAGGTATGCAAAGCCTCACTAGGAGTGCTTTCTTTAAAACTGCTGCGTAGTTCTAGATGTGTTTGGTAGTTGTCATAGTTTGAAGTATTGGGTCGGGTCATCTTGAAAACCAGAGACAATTGCTTGAGCTCAAACTTAGCTTTTGCCATTTGAACGGGATTACGGCTTTGTTTGGCTGATTCTAAATCTTTGTTGGCTTGGATAAGTAATTTTATGCCTTGATTATCTCGAGGCTCTTGGCACGATAGCGCTGACTTACTAAGCTTGGGTTGCTGGACCAACGTTTGACACAGATCAGCTAGAGAAATATCAGAGCGTTTAGCAAGCGCTGATAACGATCGAAGTTGTTGAAGATTAAGGCTTTTAACAAAAGAAGCAACCTTTTTTTCCGCAACGTTTTGAAAGGCATTTGCAGTCTTTGATTTAGATAGAAAATCTACAGATAGTGATTTCTTTTCTTCTTTTTCAGCTCGGCTTGGGAAAAAACCACTTAACCATTTGAAAAAAAGAGTTCCAAATCCTGTTGATCGGGGTTCTTGCGAAAGAAGCCCTCCAGCTGTTTGAACTTGAGTAGCTCTATCAGAGGAAAAGTTAAAATGTTCTTCCACAAAACTTTTTGGGGAAGAAGAGGGTGAGGAAGGCGGTGAAGGACTAGGAGGAAGAGCTCTATGTGAAGGATCTGGGGGTAGTACATTCATGCTTTATCTCATTTATTTAGATGTTTTTTTGAAGGTTGTTTACCTTTCATATTAATTAGGGTGTAATTCTGTTTTTTAGTAGTCATATTTTTATTGCATTAAGTTATTGTTTATTTTAACATTCTCCTTCACCTGTGTAAATTTTTTTTATAATTAAATTAAAATGAAGAATAATTATCAGACCTCAAGAAGATTAACTCACGAAGTGTTAGTTGGTAATGTTGGGATTGGTGGTATGAATCCTGTTCGGGTTCAGTCTATGACAACCTCCGACACTCGAGATGTTATGGCTACTGTTGAGCAAATTTTGCAATTAGAACAGGCTGGTTGTGAGCTTGTCCGTGTTACAGTTCAGGGGATGAAAGAAGCTGAGGCTTGCGAACAGATTAAGACGCTTTTGATACAAAAGGGTTGTTTTGTCCCTCTAATCGCAGATATTCATTTTTATCCGCCAGCTGCCATGAGAGTTGTAGATTCTGTGGATAAAGTGCGTATTAATCCAGGTAACTTTGTAGATAAACGCGCTTCTTTTCAAGTTATTGAATATGACGATGAGAGTTATGCTGCTGAAATTAAGAAGATTGAAGAAAAGTTCTCTCCTCTTGTAGAGAAATGCAAGCGTCTAAAAAAAGCTATGCGTATAGGTGTTAATCACGGTTCATTATCAGATCGTATTATGAATCGCTTTGGAGATACACCAGCAGGAATGGTAGAGTCAGCTTTTGAATTCACGCGTATTTGTCGTCAGATGGACTATCAGGATGTGATCTTTTCTATGAAGGCAAGTAATGCTTCTATTATGATTGAAGCTTACCGTCTCTTGGTCCTGCGCATGCAACAGGAAGGATGGACGTATCCCTTACATTTGGGCGTGACAGAAGCTGGGGAAGGGGAGGATGGTCGCATTAAGTCGGCTATTGGCATTGGTTCTCTTTTATTAGATGGTATAGGTGATACCATTCGAGTGTCTTTAACAGAAGATCCTTGGTATGAGATAGATCCGTGTCGTAGATTGGTAGAGTTTACTCGCAAGCATGCTCATTACTCTTCGCAATATCAACCTATTGTGCGTCGAATCGGAGAGTTGCCTTCCTATTTGCATCGGGATGGTTCTGTCTTTTTAGAGGTGTCTCAACAGGATTTAGAGAGTTCTAGTTTTTATCAGGATTTGGGTTGTGATATGCAGCTAGGTCAACCCTCCAGAGGTAATCAGACAGTAGAAGGGGTTGTCACTCACTTAGAACATTCCAAATTAGATGTTTTAAAAAAAATAGGGTTAGCGGTGATAGAGCCTCAAGAGAATAAAGATGTTATTTTCTTTTCTCCTCAAACTTTACAGTCTGTTTTAGAAACAAGAGAGTTTGTTAAACAACTAAGTCAAAGTGATATCACAAAGCCTTTAATTTTGAGTTTTAAATATCAGCAGTCATTAGAGGATGTTACAATTCAGGCAGCGGCTGAGTTGGGTTCTTTGCTTTGTGATCGTTTAGCACAAGGGATCTGTTTGTCTGCTCCTCAACTTGTGTTGTCACAAAGACGATCTATTGCTTTTTCTATCTTGCAAGGTTGTCGTATGCGAGCTTCTAAGACAGAATTTATTTCTTGTCCAGGGTGCGGGCGTACGTTATTTAATTTACAAAAAGTTGCGGCCAGCATCAGGGAAAAAACAGCACACTTACCTGGCGTAAAAATTGCTATTATGGGATGTATTGTGAATGGACCTGGAGAGATGGCAGATGCTGATTTTGGATATGTAGGATCCAAACCTGGCATGATTGATCTCTATGTGGGTAAAACATGTGTAGAAAGAAACATCCCTATGGACCAAGCGCAAGAGCATTTAATAGCTTTGATTCAAGCGCATGGGCGTTGGGTAGAACCAAAAGTTTAGGTGTGCGTCATGCTGAATCTCAGTAAAGAAAAGCTAGTGATTTCTTTGCAGCGTCTGACTCTCTATCTGTCTTTGGCAGAAAACGGACCTGTAGCGCAAAAGCGTGATATCCAGAAAATCCATAGCTATGCAGGTGAATTGTTAGCAGATCTTCTTGCAGGCACTGTGAGTATCGAAGAAGGCTTAGAGAAATATCAAGAGATGGTTTCTCATGTGAATTCTTTGTTGACGGCGCCTGTTTATCCTAAGCTCAACACCCGCTCTGTTGCCCATCTTTTACGCAGTGATGTCATTGCATTTGAGAATTACCTCTTACAACAAATGCTCGTTGGTCATATCAGTGTGCAAGAAGAAAGAAAGCTTTTTGATATGGCAGCAGAAATATGGACAGCAGCGAATCAAAATGTTATTAATGACCTTTTTCCAAAATATTTAAAGGTTGTGCAATTAGCAAATAGTAAGGTGAAGCAAGAACACTGCTACCCCCTTCCCAGTCTAGAAGAGTATTCCGGAAGCTAGCGTGCGCAGGTTCAAATAGCTTTAAATCCTAAGAATTGTTCTTAACAAGTGTTGCAAAGACATGCTAAACTCTTTGTTAGCTGTAAACAGACGCTTAATAAGAAAGATGTTTAAAAAACCACTGCTTTTAATCTTGCTCACTTTTTCATTTTCTCAGGCTTTTTCACAAACAGACTTAAGCAGAGCAGGAGATGGTTTGCAAATAGCCCTGCCCATCGCAGCTTTTGCCACAACCTTATATTTTAAGGATAAAGAGGGAGAAAAAGAATTCATAGAAAGCTTTTTGATAAGCGTTGCTCTGACTCATATTTTAAAATACTCATGTCAAAATACAGCGTGGGGAACAAGACCAAATGGCGGGTCTTGCTCATTCCCTTCAGGACATACAGCTAGCGCCTTTCAAGGAGCTTTTTTTCTGCAAAAACGATACGGCTGGGATTACGGTATGGTGCCAATTGCTCTGGCAGCTTTTACTGGCTATACACGCGTAGAAGGTCAATATCATCATTGGCGCGATGTGGCAGGAGGTGCTATTTTGTCTTATTTGGTGACTTGTTTGTTTGTGACAAAATATTGCCCTTTGGAAACTCATGTTTGCTATAGTAGAGAGGGTGGTTTTTTGGGCATTCAAAAGCTGTTTTAGAAAGATTGTCTTAGATGTCTTTGCAGTCAGCAATGTTGACTTGCCTTAATCAAAAAAAGAACTGTTTTTCAAATTTTTCGATTTTTTCTTTCCAACTACAATTTTATTGTTGATACTCCGTAAAGTGGAGTCTCAAGAAGATGATCTTGTTTGCTGAACATCCCTTCTGAAATTTTTATGCCATAAGGACTTTTTGGATGCTTGTTCAGGAATATATTTAAATTTTTCATTCCCCCTTTAATTTTCGATTTTACTTCAACAGGGATGATTTTTTTGTTATGGATGGTGATAAAGTCCACTTCTGCATTGCTTGTAGACGATTCGTTATGCCAATAATAAAGTTCTCCTTTTTGAGAGGGATCAGAATAGGCAATCAATTCTTGAGCTATCAGTTGCTCTGCGCTGAATCCAAGTAATTCAACTTCTAATGGATACGTCATCCATTCTGCTAAGTCGAGCCCAAGAATTCTATGAGCAATTCCAATATCAAAGAAGAAAACTTTAAATGGGAGTAGTCTCAGAAAGCGGAAAAAATCGTAAGCTAAGATTTGGGCAGAAGCCGTAGGAGGTCAGTTCATGAAACGGAAAATATTGTACGATAACGAAAAACATATGAGCAGATTGCTTTTAATGTGAGTTGACAGAAAAATGACTCATTTTTTTGTAATAGTTGCGTCTATTTCGACTAACTGATTTTCATGTCCAAGAAGGACTATGCCTAAAAGAGTTGCTGGAGGTACAATTCCATTAAAATGCTGCTTCACAGCTTGCCACGCCTCACTTAGAGCGTCTCTGTTGCCGACAACATAGATAGTTATTTGTTGGATATGGCACTTGTTAAACTGATAACAGTTTAACAATAAATCAAGATTAGAAAGGCATTTTTGCGCCTGTTTAAATGGGCTGGATAGAGCTTCAATTTCACCTGCCTTGTTATGAGGCACCTGACCCGATATAAAGAGTTGATTCCCAACATGTCTTGCATAGCGATATCCAGGAGTTGCTGGTAAACCCAATTTTTCTTCAATTTCGTTCATTTTTTTCTCAAAGTTGAAGTCAACTTAAAGTATACCGTCAATTTAAGCTATACCATTTCTTATTTCGAACGCAGTCTCATCAAGGAGCGACAAAAGGAAGGTATAGCCCTAGCTGAGGCTAGGGGTGTTTATAGTGGAAGGAAGCACGTTCTATCCACTGAACAGATTGCTGATTTAAAAGAGCGTATTCGACAGAGGGGGCCAAAAGCCAAGGTAGGCAGAGATTTTGGGATCTCTCGGGAAGCAGTGTATCAGTATTTGCGCATGAGCACATAGTCATGTCGCGCCGTTCCATTTTATGGAGTTCAGGTATCTCTTCCTTAAAATAACGTAGATAACGAATAGCGTCTGGACATTCCTGGATCTCATCTAAAAACAAAAGAGTGCTACCTGAGGTTGTTTTTTTTGTGTATATACCTGCAGCTGTTCTAGCGTTTTTTCAATTGAAATATGAGAGGGGAAAAGAGCATGTACTCTTTTATCTTTTTCGAAATTTATTTCGATATAAGAGGAAAATTCTTTTCCAAAGAGATTAACTAGCCATGATTTCCCCACTTGGCGAGCTCCTCTGATCAATAAAGGAACGCGAATCGGGTCCTTACGCCAATTTTTCAAAACTCTAGATGATCTCGTTGCATAGTCAGCTTTTTTCTTATTTTAGAAAAAACATGGGGATAAATTTCGTTATTTTAGGAAAATTCAATGGATAAATTTAGGGATTTTAAAAAAAACGGGGTTCAATTTGACATTTCTAAACCTATTATTCTCTTCTTGTGGCACTTCAAGCTTTAAACAGCATAGCATTTTTAAAAAAAAGTTTTTTCTTGAGTTTTTTTTGTCTTCGGCGCATTGTGAAGATATGATTAAGATAAATTTTGATTGTGAACAGCAATCTTAATTTACTTAATTTCAAGTCTTAAAGAGGAGGGTCTTTTCAATGAGAAGACTAGGATACTATGTGTAATGTAACTAGTAGAACTTCCTTGGCTTTAGGAATTATTCGTAATGACTATAGCCGATGTCCGGCTCCAGACTTAGGTAAAGCACTCAATGTAGCAGAAAGCTGTGGTTTGCTCTCAGCTGCTATGTTGGGGGGATCAACCGTCTTTACCTCTAAACTCATGTCTGCTGAGCATTATAAAACAGTGTGTACTGTGGCGGGTTTAACGCTTGCAGCTACATTTGTATTATCAATATTAAAAAATGCCTGCGATCCACATAGATTTGAAGAGGTCTGTAAGAGGATTAAACTCTCTCTTAGAAGCGCTTCTTGTAAGGATTTGGCTGCTGTGTTGCATGAAGCCATTTTCTTAGAACGCGATGACCTTCTTCCCTGTCTGTTTGAAGCGGGAGTGCGTTCAACAATGGAGAATGCAAGAGGCGATCATGCATACCAACATGCTGTACGTTCAAGTCAGCCGCGCATGATTGCTCAACTCGCTCAACATTGTAAAAATGGGCTTGATATAGGAACGCAAAAATCTGTTTTACCGCCTGTTCTTTTAGCTGCTGCAATAGGAAATATGCCTTGCTTAACAGCTTTGGTGGAAGCTAAGGCAGACTTGCAGGTAAGAAGCGGCACCGAGCAATGGAATGCTTTAGACTTTGCTTTATTTCGTCGGGATGTTGCGATGGTGGCATTTTTGCGGGCATTAGGACTCAAGCCTACCAAACAACAAGATATTCTTAGCTGCACTGATAAGATGATTCATCAGTTTCTTAGCAGATATGTCGATGTCGCGCATATATCTTCAGGCCTTTCGCAAACAGATCTACGTCTGTTGCTGGAATGTTTTGAACCGCAGGAAGAAGGCAGTATTGTGAGAGCACACGACAAAGAAGACGCAGTCTTTTAGCAACCTTCTAGCCGAAAATAGAACGTGTGGTTATGCTCAAAAGCTAACCATCTATGGGAGTCTAGCTCATGACTACTTCGGATCTAATTCAGGTAGAAGAACGTCCTCAAAGCCAGCGTTGTTATCAGCGTGCTTGCGCTGTAACACCCGCTGGCGTGCATTCTCCAGTGAGAGCCTTTAAAGGGTTGGGTCTTTCTCCTTTAATTGTTGACCGGGGAGAAGGGGATGAAATGATTGATGTCGATGGTCATCGCTATATTGATTATTGTTGTTCCTGGGGAGCTCTTTTGCATGGTCATGCTCATCCAGCTATTGTGCAAGCAGTTACCCAACGTGTGACCAAAGGATGTAGTTTTGGCGTTTCAACGCCCGTCGAAGCTGAATTAGCAAGTTGCTTGCTTAAATACTTGCCGGCAGATCAATTGCGTTTTGTTTCTTCTGGTACCGAAGCCACAATGACAGCTTTGCGTTTAGCACGTGGTGTAACAGGTAAGGATGTTGTTGTAAAATTTACAGGCCATTATCACGGTCATGCGGATTCTTTTTTGGTTCAAGCAGGGTCTGGATGTCTGTCTTTAGATTCATCGGCTTCATCAGCTGGCGTGCCTCATGAGTTGGCCAAACTTACGCTTTGTGTGCCTTTTAACAATGTAGAAGTCCTTCTTCAAACTTTGCAAAGACAAGACATTGCTGCTGTGATTGTAGAACCTGTCGCTGCTAATATGGGAGTTGTGCCTCCTCATGAAGGATTTTTAGAACTTTTACGCAAAGAGACTTTAGAAAAAGGCATTCTTTTAATTTTTGATGAGGTCATCACAGGATTTCGTATTCACCCAGGAGGTGCTTGCCAATACTATGGGATTGAACCTGATTTAATTTGTTTAGGCAAAGTGATTGGAGGCGGCTTTCCTGTTGCTGCAGTAGCTGGCAGAGAAAAGGTAATGAGATATTTAGCCCCCTTAGGACCTGTTTATCAAGCAGGAACTCTTTCAGGACATCCTGTTGCTATGGCAGCAGGTCTTGCAGCCATTCGTTTGGCTGAAGAATCCTCGTTTTATCAAGATTTGGAAGATAAGACAAATTTTTTACTAGAACCTATCTATGACTTTATCATCAAAAAGGATCTACCAGCTTGTCTACACCAGGTTGGGTCTTTGTTTACTCTTTTCTTAGGACAACGAGATATTGATAATCTTGAAGATGTAAAAGGTTGCAATCCAGAAATGTTTAAGGAATACTTTAAGTTTATGTTAGAAAGGGGAATTTATTGTTCTCCTTCTCAGCACGAAGCAAATTTTGTCTCCGGTGCTCATACGCAAGAACATTTGCTTTATACTCAAGAAACAATTTTAGAATTTTTAGATTCTAGAATATAAACAAGCTAAATATGGTTCTTGTTAACCATTGTCTATATAACTATGAATGCTGCTCAGCGATTGCAACACGTCTTAAAGACTATCCATCAACATGCTATACAACAGCCTGTGATTTTAGTAGCTGTATCAAAACAGCGCAGCGTTCAAGACATTTTAGAGCTTTATGAATTAGGTGTACGGGATTTTGCTGAGAATCGATTGGAAGAAGCAAAGAAGAAGACCCCTCTTTTACCACCGGATATTTGTTGGCATTGGATAGGTAGAATCCAAACTAATAAAATTTCCAAAATCCTTGAAAATTTCCAATTTATACAATCGGTAGATTCGTTTGAACATGCCAAGATGATTTCGCGTTTGAGTCGACATCCTATATCACTTCTTTTACAGGCTAATGTAAGTAAAGAACAAAGTAAGGCAGGCTTTTCAGCTCAACAGTGGATAGATTGCTTTGAACAACTTCTTCAATTGCCTCATTTGAAAATTCAAGGATTAATGACCATGGCTCCTCATACACAAGATCTTGATGTCTTAAAGCATTGCTTTGGTTCATTAAAAAAATTACAACAACAACTACAAACGCTTGCTCAAGGACGAGTAGACATGGCAACATTATCAATGGGGATGTCGCAAGATTATATAATTGCACTTCAAGAGGGAGCTACAATGGTAAGGATAGGCCGTGCACTCTTTGATTCAACTATTTGAGGCAAATCAAGATCAAGCAGATAAGCTTTGGCTTGATTATCAGCCGATGACACAACGCTTTTGTGCCGTTAAAAAAATCGTTCCATCTAAAGAACGACGAAAACTCATTGTGGCCCAGTTTTATGCCACATGTAGTAAGAATTTTAAAGGCTGCGTGCGTCAAGTTATGAATGAAGTCATCAAGCTTCCTTCTCACTCTGACTTGCCTGCTATCATTAGTCAAGATGCTTGTTTGCATATGTTTACACAAGCTCTGCCTTTCAAGCTAAAAGATGCACGAGACATCTATCAACGCTTGCAAACTGCAGCTTCTTCTCATTTATCTGAAATCCGTGTGCATAGTTTAGAAGAAGCTCATCGTTATTATCGAGTGATTGGCGCTCCTCCTACACTTTTAGCAAAGTTTTTCTATCATATAAGGGTACAAAAAGACGAGGAGTTGCTGAGGCAGGTCGAGGAGGATCTTAAATTAATCTCGCAACTGGAAGATGCTCAATGGCGTCGTCATCTTACTCTGGCTATTCTGGCGCATGGAGCTGTATATCGCGAATTAGAAGGATGTCAACTGTCTATCCCTTCATTTTATGAAAAAGGTAAGATGGAAAACTATCGTTGCATGCAACATCTTATTGATGAAGGCGTTAAAACAGTAAGTTTGGTTCCTGTAGATCCTAAGCAGCCTGGCATCTACCTCTGTCAAGGTACTGAGCTTTGGCCTTCTCAACGTTCGGCTTTAGGTTCTATTTTGGCTAACTTTGCTACACATGGATCAGCTACAGCTGCTTATGCGCATTCTTGGCGACGTATTCATAAACATTTAAGAGATTTGCGTACTCCTTACAATTCTCTTCCGTTTATAGCTGGTCATAGTATGGGAGGAGCTCTGGCTATTCAGATCATGTTATACTCTCACGTCTTGATCGATCGTGCCTACGCTTTTAATCCACCTTTGCCTTTTAAAAGAGATGAGGAGTTTTTTCATTCTTTGCCTCATAAAGTACAGGCTCAGTTGCAAATTCATGCTAATCTGGATGATTTTGCTTTTTGGCGTATTGGAGAAAAAATGTTTGGTCACGTCGTGATTTGGCTAGCCATGACACGCTATCGCTATAGTCCATTAAAACTATTGGATACAATCTTAGTCATTCCAGCTTTTTATAAACTCTATATCAATCTTACTCGAGCTTTTCCAGCGCACCAAAATCTTTTTGCTTTAGATTCCTTGTCGCTCAGCGTGCAATTGTCGCAAGAAGAAATGCAGAAGGAAAACGTGGAGCGCTTAACACGTTTTGATTATTTACGGTTTTTCCCCAAGCTTTACGATCCTATGCGCAATTTTGTGCAGTTAATTCGCCGGGTCTTTGGTTGGAAATTGCAATCAGAATACATTCGTAATGAAATAGAAATTGTTCTGCTTCATGAGCAGGATCTTCTGGATTCTATGACAGAAGCAAATCGAGAAGAGGTGGAACAAGAATTGGCTCAGCTTACTCTACAAAAAGAAAATCTTTTAAAGGAATTAGCTCATTGTAAATCATGAGACATTAAACCTGGATTTTAAGCAGGTTTAGGGCCTTTTGCATCAGTTTATAAACACTAAAAGGCTTTGTCATATAATCTACAGCTCCACCTTGCAGGCCTTCTAAAATGTCATGCTCAGATGAAAGTTGAGAAAGCATAAGAATAGGAATGGCTGTTTTAGGTGCGCTTTGTTGTAGAATATCTAACCCGTCCATATCTGGCAAAATACGGTCTAGAATAATCAAAAACACATCATTTAAATTTTCAGGATGAGATAGGAATTCTAAAGCTTTAGCGCCTGTTGTAAAGGCAACGACCTCAAAGCCTAGAGCATGAAATTCTGTTCTCAATAAGTTCAGAATATCTTCATCGTCATCAACAGCTATCACACGTTTTTTGGCTTCTTTTGTAGCAGTGGGAGGTTCTGAAGAGGTGTTATCAAAAGCCTTTTCTATGCCCTGTAGAATTGGATCTAAAGTTAATACCCATTTTTGCGTAGAAGTGAGATGAAAATTTTTGATATGAACAAGAATGTCTAATTCCAAGTTCTTACAAATACGGCTTACTTCAAGATAACCGTAAGTTCCCGAACTACCTGCTAACTTATGGATTTCTCTTTGCAACTCCTTAAGATTTTGAAGAGAGCAATCCTGCTTAAGTTGTTGAACAAGCTGTTGTAAAAGCGCCATTTTCTGGGAGATAGACTTGCGATATTCGGTAAATAAAGGATGACTTGAGTTCATATTTTGAATTTATTTCTAATAATATAGGATCTGGTTTGAATTTTATACATTTTTTTTGATATGAGTTGGGACGTGCGCACTCTCTTCTGCCTATTGTTTTTAAAAGCAATGATGACAGCAAATAGTTTACCTTTGCCTTGGATTGCTTATTATGGAGATGGTGAACCTGCAGAAGCTTTTCTTGATTATCAGGTCATTGTCTTTGATCCGGTTGCACATCCTCTTTTGGATCAGCTTTTAGACAAAAAAAAAGATGTTTTAGGTTATCTAAACCTTGCTGAGGCGTCTGAAAAAGAAGGAGTTTTTGAGCGCTTAGGTGCCAAAGGTTTACTTATACAAGAAAATCAAGATTGGCCAGGGGATTGGGCTGTCGATCTAAGAGATGCTTTTTGGCAAACTTATATCTTAGAGGAAGCCATACCTTCTATCTTGCAACAAGGATTCGTTGGCTTGCTTTTAGATCAAGTAGATGTTGCTCTTGATTTAGAGAAAGCAGATCCTCTTCGCTATCAAGGGATGCGTGAAGCTGCCATCAAACTTGTCAAAGCGATTCATTCTCTTTATCCCTCTATTCACCTTATGCTAAACAGAGCGTATGAGCTTCTTGCTGAGTTGGGTACAGATATTTATTATGAGCTTGCTGAAACTTTGTATTCTTTCTACAATTTTCAAACAAAAAAATATGAAGTGCGTACAGAAGAAGGTTATAGATGGCAGTATGATCAGCTAAAACAAGCAAAGCAAAAATTTGTTCATTTAGAATTGTGCTCTTTAGATTATTGGGATCCTCAAGATGTAGAAATGTATAAGAAGATATATGCTCTGGAAGCAGAGCATGGTTTACACCCTTGTGTGGCCACACCTTGGCTTAATCGTTTGCCTCCTATTTCATTCAAAGAGCAAATGGGTGAATGATGAAATTATTGTGTATGTTGCTATTAGCAACCCCTGTAGTCTCTTTTGGTCAGGTTGTACCTAGGAAGATCGTAGCATTTTGGGATAGCCTGGCAGATGGCGTCGTAGAAGATAGTCTTATTCACCGCACTTTAGAAATGCCCCTTAATTATCTTGGCTTTGAGCTTGAATATTATGATGTTCAGCATGCTCTTCCTAACCTTACTCCTAGGCAGGATGTAGGAGGGGTTCTGATCTGTTTCAAAGAAGATACTAGAGTGCGAGACCCTGAAGTATTTATTAACTGGGTCGTGAAAGCTATTGACGAGGGCAAAAAAATAGGGTTATGCGGTTACTCGGGATTTTCTATAAATTCTAAAGGAGTCTTTACCTCCATTGATTTACAAAATCAGATCTTTGAAAGATTGGGTTGGATCAAAACAGAGAATTGGGTCAATTATCCCTACGACTATACGATTCTTTGTGAAGATCCTACTTTAACATCTTTTGAAAAACCCTATCCCAATCCATTACCTGGCTTTTACCAAGTAAAAGTTAGTGCTGACGATGCCTATTCTTATTTAAGCGCAGGTAAAACAGGGCAGAGTGAAACAACTAGTGACTTGATTATCATATCTCCTCGTGGAGGTTACATTTCTGAACTTTTTGCTAATAACTATGATGCTAATTTATCAGAAGTAGCTCCTAGGACTTTAGGATGGTACATAGATCCTTTTCTATGGTGTCAGAAGGTTTTTCTTACAGAATCTTTTCCTATTCCTGATGTTACAACATTAGTAGGTAGCAGAATTTTCTTTGCTACGTGCCATGGTGACAATTGGAATACCGTGACTCAAATTGAGGAGTATGACAAGCAAGAGGTGTATTGCGCTGAGATTGTGTTAGAAAGGATCATAAAGCCTTATCCAGATCTTCCTGTGACAGTCGCTATTGTGGCAGCAGATTTAGATCCTAATTGGGTGGGTAAAGAACAAAGTCGGCGCATTGCTAGAGCCTGTTTTGAACAGCCACAAGTAGAGCCAGCATCACACACATATAGCCATCCCTTTTATTGGAACTTTTTTAAAACAGGAGGACCGGAAAAGGAACTTAATTACTTATATCTCTATCCATATGGATCATGGCAAAACAGTTATTTAAGTTGGTTTAGAGCTAATTATTATCAAAAACACAGCTATAAATCCTATGATAAAAGCGACTTAGTGTGGGGCTATACGATCCCTCGAGCCTATGCCAATTATCCATTTGATTTGCAGCAAGAAATAAAAGGGGCAGTTGACTTCAACCAATGCTTTGTGCCTGAAGGTCGTTGTGTAGATCTTTTGGTATGGTCAGGAGACTCTAGGCCGTGGAGTACGCCTGTTTTGTTATCACAGAAAATTGGGGTGAAAAATTTTGGAGGCGGATTTGCAAGATTTGATGCGGATTATCCTTCTTATTTGTTTGTGTATCCTTTAGCTAGAACGCCAGCTGGTGTTATCCAACCTTATGCTGCTAGCAATGCTGAAAATAGCTATACAAATGAATGGCATGATAGCTTTTATGGCTTTCAGTATTTACCAGCAACTTTAATGAATACAGACACTCCTAAGAGAGTTAAACCCATCCATCTTTACTACCATAGTTATTCCGGAGAGTTTCAAGCTAGTGTAGATGCGGTCTTAAAGAACCTAGCTTTTATTAAAACTTGTTCTCCTATTGCAGTGACAACACATCGTTATTGCGAAGTTGTAGAAGGTTTTTTTTCTGTTGAGTTAGAAAAATTGGAGCAGAAGGTGTGGGCGATTCGCAACAGAAAAGGATTGCAAACATTGCGTTGGGATCATGCTCAAGGTCTAGCAGTAGACTTTTCTCGTTCTGTGGGGGTCATAGGCTATTATGGCTACCAGGGTTCTATTTATATTCATCTGGATGCTGCTGTAGATCAACCTATCCTTGCCATCAAAAGCCAACCTCTTGCTACAGTTCCTTATTTAGTAACAAGCTCATGGGAGGTATGGCAGGTTCAACAAGATAAACAAAAGCTAAGCTTTATGACCAAAGGATGGGGTGCCTGTTCCATGAAGTGGAAGATGCCAGAAGCAGGTTCATGGAAAGTGAAAATAGAAGGACAGGAGGAAAGCACAATTCTTGCAGATAAGGACGATCAGCTTTACCTAAATCTCAATCTTCCCTTTAACCAAGAAATAAAGGTCAGTATCTCGAAATCATGAAAACAGCCATTATCTCGGTCATCTGTCTTACGATCTTAGGTCTTATAGTTAGTTATCTCATCTTGCCCTCTAAGGCTCAACTAGCTCTTATGGAATTAAAAGCACACAAGTTGCATAAGCCAGAAAGTTATTATAAAGAGCTGTATGTAAGGGGAGATCGTTCTGTAGATGACATAGCAGCTCTTATTTTGATTTATGAACAAGAAGGGGAGATAGACCGTGCGATTGCTGTGCTTAAGCAATATGTACAACAGCATCCTGATGATCTGCCAGCTCTTAAAAAACTTGCAGATCTCTATCTTAAAAACCAACAGTATGATGCCTATTTTCATACCCTACTTGTATTTCAAGAGCGTTCACCTACTCTAGATCCTGAAGTTCTGCAGATTTTTATCTCCTGGTACGACGAGAAAGGGGATGAGCGGGAGCTTATGCAATCTCTTTTGCAACTTATGGCTTCCGGCCATGCTAATGAGAGTCATTATCTGAGGATGAGTGAGCTGTATGTCTCTCAAAAGCATTATCAACAGGCCCAGCAACTTTTAGCAATAAGAAGAGAGTTTTTTAAAGACAAAGTTGCTTTGCAAGATATTCTTTTTGAGGCTTGGATTGATCATCAAATGGGTCAAACTCATCAAGGCAGCGATTTATTAGCTCAGACATTATTGGAAAGAAACAGCACCTCGGATCTTATTAAGACTATTGATATGTTTGTTGGATTTGCCCCAGAGCAATTTTCTTACCTTGCTGGGCAAATACAACCCTTATTAAAAAACCATCCTTTGGAAGAGCTTGCTGTCTTACACGCCCTATGGGATGACGCCAAGCAAAGAAAGTATGTAGAAGATCGCCTCGAGCAACTAACTCAAACAGAAGGTCAAAGACCTCAGTTCCAAAACTTAAAGTTTGTTGTGTATTTATCACAAAATGAAGATGAAAAAATAGAAGAGCTTATCCCTCAACTTAAACCCGGCACTTTAGAGACCAGATTACTCATTAGCTTTTGTGTAGATGTCTTGAATCGTCGTCGTCCCTATCTTGCACAGCAAATGCAACAAGCTGTGGGTGCGACATACCTGCATCAACATCCTGTTATTCAAGTAGCCTTAAAGATAGCTGCCCAGGATGCAGATGCTCAAAAAGCATTGGAAGAGCTTATAGATTACAAATCCCTTACCCGCTCGGATCGTTTTTTGTTATTTCGTGTAGCTGCTGCTGCCCGTTTGGATCAACAAGCTTTGCAATTGGCACAGGGCTTGCCTCCCTATCTAGGCATGAATGACAATGAACTTTTGGATGTTGCTCTTGCCTATATCCAAATTAAACAACCTTATCAGCTTTATCCTCTTATTGAAAATGCATGCTGTACAGTGGGTGCAGTGCAAGTGGCAAGGGTGGAAGCTCTTTTAGATCTTGCAACGGGACAGTCCAAGAAGTTTCAAGAATGGTTAAGTCATCAAGCTAAGCTAACAGAATATGTTTACCTGACTTTTTATGCACAAGCTGAGGAATCTAAACAATACGAGATGGCTTTGCTGATTGCTGAGCAACAACTTAAAAATTTTCCGTCAGATCAAGCTGAGGCAAATTATGCTTTAGCTCTTGTGCAGGTAGGCCAAACACAAGAAGGGATGGGTCTCTTAGAAAAGATGTATCAGACGCATCCAGCAAGTAGAGAAATGACAGCTCTTTATTTTCGCTCTCTTGTGCAGGCGACAAAAAATGATAAAACTTATCAAAGACAGCTTGTCGAGTTCATGGAAGAAAAGCAGGCTCAAGGTGGCATACCTCTAGACTTACAACGAGACTTTGCTTCTGCTTATTTAGAGGTTTTGCAAGACTTTCCATCTGCTAAGCGAATCTTTAAGTATATAGCTGAACAAAAACATGCTCAGATGGAAGATCTGCAATCTTATGTGTATCTTATTGGACCTAGACCTCTTGAAGAAGAATGGCAATGGATAGAAAATCGCGTCTGTCAATCCTCGCAGGAACAGTTAGGAAATTGGTTAGAAATTTTGAATAATTTGGGTTGCTTTGAGCAGACCATAGAACTCTATCAGATACAAAATTGGCAAACTGTCCATCAAAAAGCTTATTTTGCGTACTTAGATGCCTTGGCTTATCAAAAACATAAGTATCAGTTGACTCAGGAGCTTTTGCAAGCTCAGCCTTTTAGCTATGAGCTGCCTGTGCTTGAAAAATTATCGGCCTATGCTGAAGAAGCAGAAGAGATTGGAATACGACGGGCTATTTGGGAATGTGGCGTACAGGCTTATCCCTGCAATCCACGTGTCTGGGA
>JAFEGP010000026.1:24159-34839 GCA_018239815.1 Verrucomicrobiota bacterium
AGAACGTTTTTTCATCTTTTGTGCTCTTCGCAGGTGCATAATATCTACGAATACAAGCTGTATGCAAGTTTTTATAATTACGGTATGGCTTATCAACAGCTGTGTCAATATGGCCCAGCGAAACAGTGTTTTTTACAGGCACTAGCTTGGATAGAAGCCATGACGTCTTTTGATTTTCAGCAAATGCAATATAAAGCGTTGATTTTATATCAACTCAATCAACCTGTGGAGGCTTTGAATTTGCTTTATACGCTCTATGAGCTATCAGGCAGAGATCCGAATTTTACAGCTAATTATGCCAACATGCTGATGGATGAAGGTCATTTAGCTTTAGCAAAGTTGCGCCTTCAGCAACTTTTTTCTCAAAGAGGGTGTTATGGTTCGCCGTAATACAAAGCATGCAATCGCCTTAAGTCTTATTCAGGCTGTTTCCAGTCTTTATGCAGAAGAATGGGCATCAGGCGCTCTGCCTTCTTCTGTAGATCAGCGTTTACAGATCTCCTCGGAAGAACATACTTATTTTAGCGAGGAACTTAAACCAAGTGCTGAAGGGTTGCAAGTAGGGCCTTATCTTGAAGATTCTAAACCTAAAGTATCGATCTGCACACAGCTTACACAAGAAGGTAAATGGCAGCTGATTTTTAATTTTCCCTCTGCTGTATCCGTAGACGTTCAAGCTGAAGGTTCAAGGGTTTATTTAGACTTTAATCAAGGCGTGGATTCGCAGGATCTTGTTCAAGTGCAGCAGCAAATGGGAACATTAATAAAAAGGATCAGCACGGGTTATCATAGACTGGAATTTTTTTTCCAACGTCCTGTTGAGATAGAGAGCTACGTGGTAGATAAGACATTTGAGTTAAGTGTTGCGCCTGATTTAGAGATCTGCCAGACCCCCACTCGTGATGCTAAATTTTCTTTGGCTCGCCTTTTTATGGAAGAAAGATGGTATGCCAAGACAGCTTGTTATCTCAAGCAATTAGAAAAGGAGTATCCTTGCCATCCTAATCTCCGTGTTTTAGAAGCCACTCTAGAAAATCTTTTGCCCAGATGGCAGCGTTCATATGCCATTTTAAGAGATTTGAATGAGCAATATCCCTATCAGGATGATTTTCGTCGTCTCATGTATGATGTGTACTGTCCGCATGCTCCTTATGCTTTAGCCCAAGAACAATATCAAAGAACAATCGGGTTAGCACGTGTATATCTGACAAGTTTTCAAGCAGAAGCAAGGGTAAGTTGTTCTGCTTGTGCTTTTAACTATGTGGGAGGAATCTTTCAGCCTTGGTATGGTCGTTTTACCAATATTGTTTATTCTGATGGGACATTAGCTCCCTTTCAATCAGAGCGTAATCAAGGGACTTTATACGCGCGCAGAGAGTTAGAGTCTGGTGTATCCATGAGCGCTTTGATGTATGCCCAAGATTCTACCTTAGGAGGAGGCGCTAAATTAGGGTATCTATGGACTGCTATCCAAGGTCATGTCCTATTAGAAGCTAATTGGCACCGCCCCTGTTGGGAAGTCTTTGAAGCCTATGCTTTCCAAGGAAGAGAAGATGCTTTTAGGGTTGAGGTAGATGCTGTTTTAAATCGCTATTTGAATGTTGCTGGCAAGGGTGGAATGCGACGAGTAGGGATTACAGGTGTTCCTAATGGTTATATTTCAGCTCTTTCATCAGCAGATGTGTTTTGGAATTTAAAGCTTCTCCATCCACAGCTTACTTTGAACTATGGATTAGATGGAGAATATATCATTTATGAGAAGCAAAGTATAGGCAGTAATGGCGAACCCTTTACCCCTGTTCCTTATCAAACTTTTGAATATCATTCTTTGCGTCTTTATCTGTATCACAGCGTGAGAGATCGTCTGTTCCTTATGATGTATGGGGGAGAAACGATAAACCGTTATGGAGGGATGATGGCTCCGACCTACGGTATTGATTTGCGTTATGTTAAACCCTGTCCTTGTGGGCTTGAAATCGACTTGTCCGCTTATCGTTTTCCAAGCTTGATTGTGTCAGGAGCCACCTCTGATTATTACACTGCTATGATAACGCTTAGGTTTTAAGGAGAACGAGAATGAAAGAAAAATTTTTTGCGATACGTACCTGGGCGTGGATAGAAATGGGTGGTTTTTTTGTTTTCCTCTTTCTAGTCGCTTGGATATTTAATCTACCTCGAAACTATTTTAATGTTGTGCCGCATCCTTTTTGGCTGCTCGTTATCTTCTTTTCAGCTCAATATGGAACAAAAGAAGGATTAATGGCAGCTGTATGCTCTACGTTAGCCCTACTTTTGGCAGGACCTTTGCCTGTGCGTAGCATTGTCCAAGAACGTTATGAATACTTTTTTCTTCTTGCTAAAACGCCATTGTTATGGGGATTTATTGCTCTAACGCTTGGTGAGTTACGTATGAAGCAGATTCGAGAAATGGAATCTTTAAAAATAAGTCTGCAGCAAGTGGAAGAGAAAGAACAACAAATCGCTAATTCTTATGCGGCATTGAAAAAAATTAAAGAGCGTCTCGAAGTTTATGTCGCCTCAGATATGAAGACAGCCTTAATGGAAATTGCAGCATTTAAGCAAATGGGTAAAAAGAACGAGAGTGATGTGTTGCAAGGAGGTTTTAACTTAATTCAAACATTGGTTTCTCCAGAGAAATTTTCTATTTATCTTTTAAAAAACCAGCACCTAGACCTGCTTTTAGCAAAAGGTTGGGAAGCGCAGGATACCTATCTTCAATCTTACACATCAGAACATGTTTTATTTCAAGAGATTGTAAGAAAAAAAGCAGTTGTTTCTGCTCAAAGTTCAGCATCCATTTTACAACAAGAAGGCGTCTTGGCTATTCCTATTTTAAAACCTGAATCTGAGGAGGTTTGGGGAATGATCAAAATTGAAAAGATGCCCTTTCTTCGCGTTACAACTGCAACCATTGATACCTTGCATATGATAGCAGATTGCTGGGTAGAGCGTTATGTACAATGTCAAAAGGGATCAGCATGAACGCTCTTTTTGCTCTCATAGTTTTCATTGTAGAGGGTTTGGGAGTGAGCGCTTACTTTTTGGGTTATTGTCCTCTAGCGGTGGTGTTAATTCTTCATTTTTGCATCCTTTGTCTTTTGTATAAACATACAATGCGTTGCAAGTTTTTAAATGAAAGCTACTTGCTTCTTTTGGCTGTATTTGGAGGAGGGCCTTTAGGGGCTGCGGGATTTTTAATGTTCTGTTTACTTCTTCCCTTATTTCGCAAATTTATGACGCCCATGCAAAAATGGTTAGCTGAATTGTTTCCAGAACACTCAACCTCAGATTTTTTAAATATTTTTCAAAGGGTGAGATCGCGTTGGGATGCTTACGAAAACATCACAGAAGTCGTTTCTTTTCGTGATCTGTTTGTCTCCGGTACAGTATTGCAAAAACAAGCTGTGCTTGACATGATTGTAAAAGATTTTAAACCATCTTTCTCATCTGTTTTGAAACTAGCTCTTAAAGATGAACATAACAGTGTAAGAATTCAGGCTGCGGCCATTGTTACAAAAATAGAAACAGACTTTGAAAAAGCCTGCGCTGAATTGGTTGAGAAATATGAATCTCAAGAACGTACTCCACAGTTAGCATTAAAGTTAGCGAAGTATTACGATGTTTATGTTTCTCTGGATTTCTTTTCTTCAGATAGACAGAAGAAAATCACAGAGCAAGCGTTACATTTTTATCATCTCTATCTACAAGCATTTTCACAAGATGCCGAGATCTGGTTTGCTGTAGGTCACTTGCTTTTTCAAACAAAAAATTATATAGGCTATATCAAGTGGTGTGAAAATTACCAAAAAGCATTCAAGAACTTTCCAACCCTTGCTTATTCTTGGTATCTGGAAGCTCTCTATGCCTTACAGCGTTATCAAGACATGGCCATTACTCATAGTGAAAGGATTTAAGCATCATGAGCCAGCAAGAGGCTGATATTTGTATTGTTTGTGAGGGGTCCTACCCTTATACGTCAAGTGGAGTGTCTCAATGGGTTCATGAATTGATTACTGAGCATCGTGAACGTACTTTTCACATTCTCTCTCTGGTGCCTTTACATGGCACATTAAAATATCGCTACACTTTACCCAGCCATGTCATAGGTCACACAACCTACAGAGTATTAGATCTTCCCAAGGGAGCTAAAACTTTAAAGCTAGAAGAGCCTATATGGCAGGTTCTGAAGCCTATTGCTGAAGGGATGATGTTTTCTAAGTCGTTTGATAATTTTTTTGATCTGTTAAGTTTGTTTAGACGTTATGAAGGATGTCTTGGAAGAAGAATTCTGGTTGAGTCGCAAGATGCTTGGAAGTTTTTTTTAGATTTATATCAAAAAACCATACCTACAGGTCCCTTTAAAGCGTATTTTGCTACAGCTTTTACTCTGATGCGTAGCCTTTTCTCTATTTTTTATCCGCCTCTGCCTAAAGCAAAGTTGTTTCATTCTGTTTGTACAGGTTATGCAGGGCTTTTTTTGTATCGGGCTAAACAAGAGAGGCAAGTGCCTTGTTTTATTACAGAACACGGGATTTATTCTAATGAAAGACGTATCGAAATCGCCATGTCGGACTGGATTGTGGAAATGGGATCTTTAGATTTAGCCTTAGAAGGCAAGTCTATGACCTTAAAAGATTTTTGGTTAAATGCTTTTTGTTCCTTTGCTTATGCCTGTTATCAAAACTGCGATGAGGTGATTTGCACTTTTGATGGAAACCAAGAAATTCAAATCACAGGCGGAGCTTTACCCGATAAGGTAAGGGTGATTGTTCATGGAATTAAACAAAAAAAAGAAATTAAGATCAGATGTCAACCTCATGATCCGCCTACAATTGCATTCATGGGAAGAATTGTACCTATTAAAGGCATTAAAACATTTATTCGTGCTTGCAAGCTTGTTTCTCAGCAATTGCCAAAAGCTCGTTTCTATGCCTTAGGCTCCACAGAAGAAGATGCGGATTATTTTACTGAGTGTCAGAAGCTTGCTAATGATTTAGGTTTAGCTCAAAAATTGATTTTTTTTAATCACGTTAATCTTGAGAAGTTTTTTCCTGAGGTTGACCTTTTAGTACTGACTAGTCTTAGTGAAGCACAGCCCCTTGTCATGTTAGAAGCTGGAGCTGAAGGTATACCATGTATTGCAACAGATGTGGGTGCTTGCAAACAGCTTATTGAAGGAGCTCCCAACGAAGTTCCATGCTTGGGAGAAGGGGGAATCGTAACACCTCTTGTGGACCCCGATGCTACAGCGCAAGCTATTTTGAATCTTTTGAGTCATCCACAAAGATATCAAGCATGTAGTGAGGCGATAGCCCGTCGCGTTCATGCTTATTATAGATTTGAACAACAACATGAACAGTATCGTCATCTTTATCAGAATTATCTTTAGGAATACACACCATGGCAGGGATAGGATTTCATTTACGTAAGCTAGCCTCTGAGGATAATCTTTCAGGGTTGCTACGCGCTTATTTGCATTCTGCAGTGGTTGCAGCAGGGCCTTGGATCTTACTTGTCATTTCTATTACTCTAATTACAACCTTTACTAAATATATTGTAGGTCTGAAAGAAGTTGATGAGTTTCTATCGATAATTATTTATAACTTTTTCTTTTCTTTTATTTTTTCAGCTCCACTTTACATGATTTCAGCACGTTATGTCTCGGACTGTCTGTACCAACGCACTCTTGCACCTGTTCCAGGCATTATGATTTCTAGCCTAGGGATTCTGTTGATGGTGATGGTGCCTTTGGCGATTGTGTTTTATACCCTCTATGTCCGCATGTCGCCTTTTTCAACATTGTTAAGCATTGTTAACTTTACGCTGCTATGTGAAATGTGGTTAACTATGCTCTATCTAAGTGCTTTGCGTGATTTTAGAGCGATTACAAGCTCTTGGGTGCTAGGAACACTATTAGGAATTTTTCTTAGTGTTACATGGGGTAAAAGTTATGGAACATCGGGTTTGTTATTAGGCTTAGACTTAGGCCTTCTTTTTATTCTTGCTTCTATCAAGGCGCACGTCTTGGCAGAATATCCCTTTAGCTTTAGAAAGGCTAAAGAATTTAGATTTTACTTTCGTAATTATAAGCTGTTGTTTTTTAGTGGTTTTTTTCTTTTTTCTGGGATGTGTATAGATAGAATTGTCATGTGGATGGCACCTGAGGCCATGGTGCATGCTAATCATCTAAGAACCTACCCTGTTTATGATGGAGCAACATTCCTTTCCTATCTTTCTATTATTCCCTCCTTAGCTTTGTTTGTTTTTAGTTTAGAAACAAACTTTTATGATTCCTATATTAGTTATATTCAACATATTGAGCGCAATGCTCCTTTTAATCTTTTGGAAGAGGAGAGAAGAAGCATTGTAGATAAAATGTTAGCGAATGGACGTGCCTTTCTTGTCCTACAAGGAAGTTTAACGTTATCCTTGCTATTTCTTGCTCCTCTTGTTTTTGATTGGTTAGGCATTGGCTTTATGCAGCTATCCATTTTTAGATTGGGATTAATAGGAGCTTTTTTTAGTGCCTTAAATCTTTGTATTGTGATCATCTTTTCTTATTTTGATAGTCAAAGCAACATGCTTCTTGTTACGGTCCTGATGTTTGTAATGAATGCTTTACTAAGTTTTATAACCTTAAAATGTGGCTTTGCTTACTATGGCTATGGATATTGTTTAGCTATGATCCTGACTTTTTTAGTAGGGGGTGTTCGTTTGTTTTTGTTTCTTAACAATCTCCATTATCATATTTTTATTACAAATGTTGTAAAAAAACAAAACTTTGAGAAATTGGATTTTTCTTAAAAGAATAAAGATCGTCTTTATTTGTGGAATTTTTATTAGACATTTTTTTAAGCTAGTTTTATATGGGCTGTCCTTTTCAACCGAGTCAAAATTATTTCTTTCCTTCGTGTTGGAAGTGGCTTAGGGATAAATTCAGATCCTATTTTTGCTTAACAAGTCAGTGTACAGCAAATCTTGATGCGGTTTTAGGATGTATCTCAGAAGCTGTTGTGACAATGAATACTCACAAGAAAATTGTCACTTTTAATAAAGCAGCCGAGTGCATTTTTGGTTACACTAGGGAAGAGGCTATAGGCAAAAATATCAATATTCTTATGCCTGAACCCTGTCATAGTGAACATGATGAATACGTTGATCATTACTTTAAAACTGGTGAAAGGAAAGTCATTGGTATAGGTCGTCAAGTTGAGGGCAAAAGGAAAAATGGATCCATTTTTTCTTTATATCTTTGTGTGCATGAAATCTCAGAGGGAAAAGATCGGTATTTTATCGGCATTATGCGCGATCTAACCTTAGAAAAAGAGAACGAACAGCTTAAAGAGAACGCTATACGTATTAATGCTAGAATGGATGCACGCAATGAATACATTACAATTCTTAGCCATGAGCTTCGCACGCCTTTAGCTTCTGTACATGGCTCAATAGGACTTTTGTTAACAGAAGAAATGAGCTCTGATAAGGCTAAAGAGCTTTTAAGGATCGCTTATCGCAATACGGAACGTTTAAGAGTCGTTATTCAAGATGTGTTGGATGCTAACAAAATTCAATCAGGTTACTTAAAGATTGAATGTCAACCTCTATCTCTTCTTCCTTTGATAAAAGATGCTATAACTTCCTGGTTACCCTTGGCAAAGACAAAGAACATTTCTATTATTGAGGATTTTTCTGTTCAAGAAGTGTGGGTTGTAGCCAATTACGATCGGTTAATACAGGTGTGTTTGAATTTTCTTTCCAATGCCGTTAAGTTTTCTTTCGGGCAAACAGAGGTTAAAGTTTCAGTAAGTGTGTTAGCAGACAAGGTAAGGGTGTCTGTGCAGGATCAAGGAATAGGTATTCCAATCTCGTTTTACTCACAAGTTTTTACTCCTTTTTCGCAAGTAACTTCTGAATATAATAAACCAGAAGGAATTGGACTGAGCTTGTACATCTGCAAGAAAATTATAGAAAACTTCAATGGTACTATAGATTTTCAGTCTGAGGAAGGGAAAGGATCGCTTTTTTTCTTTGAATTACCTCTTTACAAGGGCACAAAACAATGAACACAAAGCCACTAACTAAGATTTTAGTTGTAGATGATGATCCAGATTTATTAACAATTGTTAAATACGCTTTAGGTTTGGATAAGAATTTAACAGTCAAATGTCTACCTTCAGCGGAAGAAGCTTTAAAAGAGGTCATTGTTTTTCAACCAGATCTGATTCTTTTAGATGTGATGATGCCAAAGATGGATGGTGTCACCATGCTCAAAATTCTGCGTTCTCAGTCGCCAACAGCTTCTATTCCTGTCGTATTTTTTACAGCCAGAGTCACTGAAGACGAATTAAAGGCTTACAAAGATTTACAGGTACAGGGCGTGATTATCAAGCCTTTTGATCCCTTATCTCTTGCAAAGCAAATTCAAGAATTATGGAAAAATGCTGAGATCTCTTTGAAAATCTCGTGATTTTTTAACACCGGCGGAATTTTCTGAATATTGCAATACAAAGTGCCTTGCGGGATATGTTTGCCTGTGCGTCGTACAATAGGTTTAAAGAGCTTAAAGAAAGGATAGTGTTGTCCTTGTACGATAAAAGTTTGATGATCTGGAACTTCATCTGTAAAGAGAATGCGATAGAAAAGCTTTTGAGGATCTTGAGGATAGCTTTCTACTAAAAAGAGCTTTTGCCCACAAAGATTGGCTGATTCAAGAGTCTGTTTAGCTTGTTGACATAATTGAGCTGAAGCAAAAAAGAGTAAGGCGTCATGTGTCATAAGAGGCTCTACACGTTCACACTGAACACCTATTGTTTTAAGAAAATGAGCTTGATCGATTTGTCGATAAAGGATCCAAGGTTTTTCTTCATTTGTGTTTTTTTGCGATAGAGCATTGGTCATCAGTATAATGCCTTCCTCAGCTAAAAGGTGCCCCATCATGCGGTCTAAATACCTAAACCCATAGGCTAGGGGTTCGCTGATGCGATCTGCTTTCCAGTGGTGGTGTTGTAGGTGAGCTAGGCTATTTAAAAAAATCAGAGAAAAATCGGGTTGATAGCGTTGACGATATTTAAGAAAAAGCAAGGTCGACAGGTATTCGATAAAAGAAATAAAAACAAAGGCCTTTGCTTTGAAGCGTATAGCATTTTTCAGCAAAGCTGGTATTTCTTGCATAAAGGGGATGCGATGTTTTTTAAGGAAACGAATCAATTCTTTAAAAGCCTGGAAAGAGGCTTTCCAGCTTCGATTTGTATAATTTTGGGAGAAGTAACGTAAAGGGGTAAGTATAGCATTAAGCTCTGCTGGATAGGCGTGCTCTGAAGCCGTCCAAGGATCTGGGAGAAAGAATTGATTGAGAGGAGAATCTGCTCGGTTAGCATTCATAGCCCCCCAAATGCCGCTTGTAAAGCCCTTTTTAGAAAGATGTTGCCATAGTTGTTCTGTTTGTAGGTTAGGAATGTCTCCTAGGTGTTTGATGTGATGTTGGCTAGAAGGAAGTCCTGTATGGACGCATACCCATTGTACCCAAGGTTCCAAAAAATCACTTTCATAGGTGTCTTGAGTCAGCGTATCGCTACGGTACCAGTGGAGTATTTTTTGTATGTGAGGTAGGTTGAGTTCGTAGGCAGCTTGTTCAAGAAGTTCTCGATTAAATTCGTTGAGTTCAATAAGCAGAACTTTTGCAGTCATGTTCATTCCTGTTTTTTTACATGTTTTGCAAGCATTTTTAAAATGAGAAAAGAGTCTTTGATTTTAGAAAAGTGAGAAAGACGATTTTTTTCGTGGTAAATTGTTGGAATGGAAGAAGATTTAACACAAAAATCATGCTTTAAAGCTAACAGAAGGCACCTCATTTCCATTTCAAAGCGCCCTACATGAAGCGTAGAAATAATATCCTGAATTAAAGAACGGCTTAAAGCTCTCATGCCCGATTGGGTGTCGATGGGAGCATGAGGATAGACGCGCCGTACAAGCCAGGATATGGCTGTATTTCCCAGTCGACTAAAAAAAGGCATAAGAGAAAATTGACGCGAACCTACTACTAGATCGGCTCCATTCTGAATGCCTTGTGCTAAAATAGGAATATGACAAGCGCTATGCTGACCGTCACTATCAAATGTCACAATAATTTCTTGTCCTGGTTTGGAAAGAATGTAATGAAACCCTGTAAGCAGGGCGGCACCTTTACCTTGGTTTTTATCAAAGCAGATAAGGTGAATTTGGTGCGGATAACGTCTTTCTAATCTTTTTAAGATTAAAGAGGTACCGTCTGTTGAACCATCATCAATGAGAACGATCAGATCGCTGTAGCTTAAGACTTCCGTGATCACATGCTCGCAGACCTGAGCGACATTATAGCATGGGATAAGAGTGATGATAGGCTTGCGATGGTGGTGGCTTTCCATAAATAAGCCCTCTCTCCCCTTAAAAAGGCTTTAATTACGTTTTTTCTTATTTTTTGAACAAACGTATCTTTTTATTTATATTTTCATATTGCGTGTTTGTTGTATTTAAAAATATTTTTTATTCAAGATTTTATTAATTAAATTAATTTTATTTAAAAAAAATATTAACGATATTAATCGAGTTGTATTTTTAATATTTTTTTGATTTTTCGAGTGGTTCTTTCTATTAATTTATGTTAACCCAAAATAGAGATGT
>JAFEGP010000027.1 GCA_018239815.1 Verrucomicrobiota bacterium
TAGGTTTCAGAAGAACTCTATTGAATCAATAAGTCTGCTTTTTCCTGGCTGTATACAGAATCTTAGCGTTCCTCTTCCTTATTGCGAAACTGCGATTCCTTGTCCCTTCCCTTTTCAGGTTTATCAATTTAGAAATCTTGCAGAAGCTGCTGTGATGACTACTGAATATGAAGTAAGTAGAGATATAGCGCACGTGCAGCAGGTAGTCTTACAGGCTAGGGTTTTTAAGAAGAGGGAAGACAATAAGAAGGAACAGGTTCAGTGTGAATACACTCCACTTATTCCTGTGAACATAGCTTGCAACATGGAACCAGGACAAACTTACAGGATTTTATGCATTTCGACTTCTAGAGAATTTTTTTCGCTTGAAGCTCAGCTAGAGCAAGAAAGTGCGCAAGATCGAGCCGATAGAATTATTGTAAGTACAATGGATTCTCGTCTCATTTAAGAGGAGTCCCCTTTCAAGCCTTACAAAAGATAAGCTTCACCTAGCACTTTTCAAGATGGATGGGTATACTCCCCTGCAAAAAGTGAGTTTTTTATGACACCGCCGATATCCGTTAATGTGAATTTGGCCTTTTCTTGGCAAGGACCAGCTTATTTTTTAAAAGGCAATTCTTTTGTAGATTTTTGTACTGTAGTCGTCGATCTGACTTTTCCTGACTCGAGAGATAATCTTAGAGTTGTTCCTCCCCCGATATCATTTTCGGGCCCTTGTCCCTTTCAACCTTGTTCCTCTACTATTGTCAAACCTGTAAAGCAGATGAAAGACTTAAAATATCAAGTTAATAGAAGTGCAAGTGCAGTGCAAGCCTTAGTGTTGGAGGCAAAAATTTTTAAGCAAAAAGTAAAAGTAAATGAAGAGACCCCACTCTCATACACAGAATGTGAATCTGTGTTACATGTCCCTGTTCGAATGGATTGTCAGCTGGAAGAGGGGAAAACCTATAGGCTTTTATGCACCTCTACTTCTAAAACATGTTTTTTAATCGAGGCAGTATTAGACAAAGAGGATGAGCAAGCCCGATCTTATAGAACCGTGTTAGACGCTGTCAAGGAGCGGCATAAAGTGCTGATATATAGTGATGGGAAGCATGGCTCAGTCGGTTAATAATTGTAGTCTTTCTTTTCGATGGCAAGGACCTCATCGTATCGATCAAAAAGAGATTCGTTTAGTTCAGTTTGTTTTTAAAGGAGCTATGTCTCTAATTAGTGTCCAATTCCCCAAGAGTGGATCTGCTATTGTTCCTTTTCTTTTTACTTTGCGTAAGCCAACATTTAAAGATATAGAACGACGAGGTGATGAGTATAAGGAAACTAGAACGCATAGGCTGTCAACCACTGTAGATAGGATCAAGACAATGCAACTTCGTATGGGTGTATTTCAACGAGAAGCACCTTATATTTCCGAAGTTCCTGATCTATCTGTGGATCAAAGAATTATCCATGAGAATTTTTTAATGGAGTTACTTCCTATTCCTGTAGACATTTCTGAAGAAGTTCGCGCAGGTCAACACTATGTGTTGATTGTTACTTCTTCTTCGTTAGATGAAGTTGAGGTGCAAGCAAAATTAGTTCCAGAAAGCCGTTTTGAAGATCCATGCACAGAAGGAAGGGAGCGGGGAAACGTTCAAGGTAGACAAAAGGATGGCAATCTTTCCTGGACAGAAGAAGTAGGTCCTATTTTGCTCACACCAGAAGAGGAACTTGTAAAAGAACAACAAGACATTCTTTGCCGTTTTTTATGTTCTGAATGGAGCTCTCTTTTGGAAATGCGCAGTCGTTTGTTGCTTATTCCTTTGAAAATGAATAATCTCGAACATCTCTATCAAGCACGGCCTAATGCAGCTCAAACTTGTATTCAACAGGCTGTGTGTCAAATTTCCCATCGTGATCTTGAATATCTAATTACCTTATTAGGAAAGCTTATGGATGCCCGATCAGCGGCAGATCCATCACAATTGCGTGTTTGGGAGGCTCGATTTGCTGCACAAACTGTCTATGCTATCACTGCAGTGGGAATAGGTCGTATGATAAGCAGGTATTATCACGGTTTTGTTAAAGATTCCCCTCCTGTTATTGCTGAATATATTAAAGAAAGTGTTCAACGATTTGTAGACCACATTGTGCAAGAAATCGGCAAATAATAAAAAATTTATTACATAACCTTCTTTGTTTTCTAATTTTTTATATTTGATTCTATCTTTTTAATAAGTTTGTAATGCTCTTTATTTTTAATATCCAACGTTTTTTGTTTATTTATTTTTATTTGTTAATTAAAATGTTTTAATTATGAAAAATCTTATTTGGTTTTTATTGATTCCTTTTTTTCTTTTTGCTGATTCTTCCGTCAAAATGAAAATGGAGATGGATGATGGGACGGGAGGAGCACATGGCTCTCGTTATCAAAATTTTTCATCAGATACCTTACCAAGGCAAAAGGAAAGGCATTTTCGTAATAAAGCTCTTTGTGTTGTTTCTCCTCAAAAAGAACAAAACCATGCTTATGGTGGGATAGGAGTTGGCTCTGAAACAACTCAACCCGCAGCCGGACGATTAAAAGGAAGAAGCATGACAAATAATACGTTGGAAGGTGTTGTAGGATACGAATTTTATGATGATCATGGTCATAAAATGACAACACAAATAGCAACTTCACAGCCCAAAGCACAAGATCCCACAGTATGTTTTTCTCTTGGATTTGGATTTTAAAAAATAAAGAAAATAGCTCTCCACCTAGTTTTACACTAGGTGGAGAAATGTAGGACTAGGTCCAAACTAAATTACCAGCTGTTTGGTACTCTGTAACACGAGTTTCAAAGAAGTTCTTTTCTTTGAAAAGATCAATTGTTTCACTCATCCATGGGAAAGGGTTTTTAGACCCATATTGAGCGCGTAATCCCACACGTTCAAGGCGGCGATCAGCAATATGCTGTACATAGTCACGAAACATGGAGGCTCTAAGCCCCAAAATGCCACGTGGCAGGCATGACTCAGCATAAGCAACCTCTAACTCGACCGCATGTTTGACAAGCTCCACGATATGAGCTTGAAAATCAGGAGTCCAAAGCTGTGGGTTTTCTTCCTTGATTCCGTTAATAAGATCGATACCAAAATTAAGATGAACAGTTTCGTCTCGTAAAATGTATTGATATTGTTCTCCAATCCCCGTCATTTTGTTTTGACGTAAAAAAGAGAGCATCATCACAAATCCACTATAGAAGAAGACTCCTTCCATAATGAGATAGTAACCGATCAAGTTCTCTAAGAACTTTTGAGCTCCTTCTGTAGTAGCTGTTGTAAAATTTTCATCCAATACATCAGCTGTCAATTTCATCTGAAAAGCATCTTTTTCATGAATGCAAGGAATCTCGTTATACATGTTAAAGACTTCCCCTTCATCCAGATTCAAAGACTCGCAGATGTACAAAAAGGTATGCGTATGAACAGCTTCTTCAAAGGCTTGTCTCAACAGATATTGACGAGCTTCTGGGTTAGTAATGTGCTTAAAAATAGCTAAGACAATGTTATTCCCTACTAAGCTTTCTGCAGTGCTAAAGAAGCCTAAGTTACGCATAATCACTAAACGTTCATCTGCGGATAATTGGTTAGACTTCCATAGCTCAATGTCCTTTGACATGGGCACTTCTGTAGGCAACCAGTTGTTAGCACAACCATTAAGGTAATGCTCCCATGCCCATTTGTATTTCAAAGGCATAAGCTGGTTAACATCAATTTGATTACAGTTAATCAACGCTTTGCTACGCGCGCTCACACGCAGTGTTTTATTTTCATCAAGTTGTTGCATCTCTTTCCTCTCCCTTACTGACAACTTTCACATCCTTCAGTCAAACTACATGCACCACGCTGTACCTTCACACGACTTGATGCAGATTCATTTTTCATCCAACGTGGCTGCAAGCCTCTCTTGTTAATATCTGTCGTAGATTTTTCAATATGAGTTGCGCCTAAAGCACGTAGATAATAGGTGGTTTTTAAACCCTTTTTCCAGGCTGTGACATACATGTCATGCAGTTTTTTACCGTTTGTTTCAGCCATGTACAGGTTTAAAGATTGCCCCATATCAATCCACTTTTGACGACGTGCGGCGCACTCAATAATCCAAATAGGATCAATTTCAAAAGCTGTTAAAAATAGATCCTTGACTTCATCTGGAATAGTTGGAATCTCGGTGAGAGAACCATCAAAATATTTTAAGTCGTCTAACATGTCGCTGTTCCATAATCCATGATCCTTGAGTTTTTGTACGAGGAAAGGATTGAGAACAGTAAACTCTCCTGAAAGATTGGACTTAACAAATAGATGTTTGTACATAGGCTCAATCGACTGAGTGACACCTGAGATATTGGCAATCGTTGCAGTAGGTGCTATGGCCATTGTGTTACTATTGCGCATCCCGTGCTTACGTACAGACTCCCGTACAACAGACCAGTCCAAAGTAGTCTGCGCATCCATATGCATCCACTCAGCTCCACGTTCTTTCGCCAGCAGAGCAACTGTGTCAATAGGTAATAAACCACGGTCCCACTTTGACCCCTTATAACTAGAATAACGACCACGTTCTTTAGCTAGTTCGCTTGATGCTAAAATAGCATGGTAGGAGATGAGTTCCATGCTGCGATCTGCAAACTCAATTGCATCATGGCTTGCATAGCTGATATTCAGCATATACAAAGCATCTTGGAAACCCATTAATCCTAGTCCAATAGGACGATGGCGAGAATTAGCACGTCTAGCTTCTTCTATAGGATAGAAGTTAACATCAATAACGTTATCTAACATACGAATGGCTGTGCGAATAGTTTGAGCAAGCAATTTTTGATCTAAACCTTCAGATGTCACATGGGCAGCTAAGTTCAAAGAACCAATGTTACAGACAGCTGTTTCTTCAATAGAAGTGTTAAGCAAAATCTCAGTGCAGAGGTTTGAACTATGTACAACTCCAACGTGATCTTGAGGAGAACGAATGTTAGAAGGATCTTTAAATGTGATCCAAGGATGGCCTGTCTCAAAGAGCATGCCAAGCATCTTGCGCCATAGTTGCACAGCATCTATTTGCTTAGACTGGCGCATTTTTCCTTCTTTAGCCATTTGTTCATAGCTCAAATAACGCTTTTCAAAAGCTTGTCCATATAAATCATGGAGATCTGGTACTTCATTGGGACTAAATAAGGTCCATGAGCCATTTTCTAGAACACGCTTCATGAATAAGTCTGGAATCCAGTTTGCCGTATTCATATCATGAGTACGACGACGTTCATCACCCGTATTTTTGCGTAATTCTAAAAATTCTTCGATGTCTAAGTGCCATGTTTCAAGATAAGCACACATTGCTCCCTTACGCTTGCCACCATTATGAGCTAAACCAGAAGTTGTCATGTAAGACTCGTCAGCCTCAACTTCTAAATCAAATACAAAAGGCGTGATATCAGTTGGCTCTGTTTTTATGACACGTGTAAATACAAAGTGGTTGTATCTCAACCATGTAGATGGAACGGTTGCTGAACGATCAAGTAAAGAGCAGATTTCTTGGCAGGCTGGAACATGGACGTGATAGGTAGCTTCTACGCGTTGACCAGCTGTTGGAATGCTCATTCTCAGTAATTGATAACGTAACCCTTCTGCAAGATTTCTAGATTCACTTTGGAAAGAGATCTCTTCTTGTGAGACAGAAGAAGTTTCTAACATACCTTTTAACAGAGCTAAAGTTTGAGGCGAAGGCAGGTGTGAAAGACGAGGAGCTATACGCTTGTTGCCTTGCACATCATAAAGATCTTCCCTTGTAAAAGGGAAAGTCATCTGTTGAGTCATTGCAACTTGAGTACCTGTTGTGCCTTCACAACAAGTATCTATGACAGAAGACCAAGAGAGTTGCATCATCATATTTTGATGTGTTTGTACAACTTGTAATCCTTTTTGGTTCAAATAGTTTAATGCAAACTCTTGTTGTTTTGGACAGCAGAGGTTGAGCGTCCATTTTTCACCATTTTCACAGACGTAACCTTGCGTTAAAAGCATGCCATATAAGCGCAAGTCATCATGTTGAATTTCTTTAGCAGTGACAATTTCAGAAGGAACGATCTGGGCAAGGTAGTCGTCTTCTTTGAGCTGCGCTGCCTCAACCCATTCAAATTTTAAAAGGCCTTGTTGTAACTTTTGTAATGTGACAGAAGGATCTTGATCAGCAGGAACATTTCTTAAAGCATAAAAGGGATGAGCTGTGGTGACGTTAAGAGGCTCCAAAGCATGTTGTACAGAAATAGCGACCATGGGGTCTTTTTGATTGTAACTAAATTTCTGTGTAACTTGACGATAGGTGCCACTAAGACCCAGCACTAATTCTCCTATTTCTATATCCGAAATCGCTTTTACACCTTCAGAAGTGTAAATGGCTGTATCAGGAGCAAAGCATTGATTGACCGCCACAGCTGTATCATTAGCGACTTTTAAGAAAGGGATGACGCCCTGGCTTCGACCATTCGTTCCTTTAATTAAAGCTCCCGTAGCTCGGACATTTGTCCAATCATTACCCAGTCCGCCCGCCCATTTTGAAAGTTGAGCATCATCTGCAACAATTTTAAAAATATGATGCAGGTCATCCATGACAGTTGAAAGATAACAAGAGCTCAGCTGAGGATGTGTTGTGCCTGAATTAAAGAGAGTAGGCGTTCCAGAAAGATAGAGAAATTTAGATAACACATTGTAAAACTCAATGGCTCTATCCTCTTTTTGTTCTTTTTCATTAAGAGCCACACCCATAGCAACTCGCATCCAGAAAATCTGAGGGGTTTCTAAACGACGACCTTCCTCATGGATAAAGTAGCGGTCATAGAGAGTTTGTAGACCCAGGTAAGAAAAAGTAAGATCTCTCTTAAGCTCTAAAGCATCTGCTAATTTTTCTAGATTAAAACTCAAAAGAGCAGGATCTAATCTGCCAAGGGAAACGCCATGTTTCAGATAAGAAATAAAATATTCACGATGACGTGATTTAAGTTTAGCATGATGAGCTTCAATACCCATTGTTTCTCTGTAGAGAGTATCGAGCAGTAAATTCGAAGCAATGTAGGTATACTCTGGCTCCATCTCAATCTTAGAGCGAGCAGCTAAAATCATAGCAAGGTCGACTTCGTGTTCTTTGATACCTTCATAGAAGTTGGTAATTGTTTCTTCTACAAGTGGATCTACTGCAGCATGTGCTTCATGTCCTTTTACAGCATGACTAATCTTCTTCCTAATATGAGATTTAGTTAGTTTGTAATGAGAGCCGTCTTTGCGTAAAACTGTGAAAGTTTGTGATGTATCGCTTGGTTCCAGAATTTCTTCTATTTCATGACGTTCTTCTGCACGATGAGCGGCACGTGCCATACGATATAGAATAAAGTCCTTAGCAACAGCATAATGTCCCTCTTTCATGAGTTGCTTTTCGATTTCGTCTTGAATGAACTCTATTGTAAGAAATTGTCCCTCTGCGGTTGCTTTAAGAGATTCTTTAATAACAAGATCAGTAATGTTATTAATAGAGTCTACAACTTCAGGTGGAGTGAAACCAGAAAGACGTAAAGTATCCCGGAAAGCTCTTTCTAAAGCAGAGGTAATCTTCATAGGATTAAAGCGAACATATGTCAATCCATCTCGTCTTAAAACCTTTAAAGAACGGGGAGATCCTTCACGCAAATGCTTGTGTTGATCCCGATAGATGATGTAGTCACGAACAACATCGTGATAACCATTCTCCATAAGCTGTTTTTCAACAAGATCCTGAATCTGTTCAACAGTCAAACGAATGCCAGATTCTATTTTTGCAACCGCTTCCTGTACGATGAGATCGGTAAGTTTTTCAATTGTTTGAATTACCACATCCAATAAAGGCTTAGAAGGATCGATTTTTTTTGTATCACGAAAAGCCGATTCTAGGGCGTGGGCAATACGCTCACGTTGAAAGGGGACAATGCGGCCATCTCGTTTCACAATGGCATATGCTAAGGTTGTTTGCATTGTGGGAACAAGAGTTGCCGTTAAACCATCATCATGACTCATAAAAAGATACTCTCTTTTGTTTCGTTTTCGGAAAAATTTTCTTGCAAAAAAATCGACAGATAAATCGCGGTAGCTACAACAGGTTGTGCCTAGCACGCTGTTGAAACACTATATATAGTAGCTGTTGTCATATTCCTCAATGAAATTACGGAAAAAAACGACGATTTTTTTGCCACAGAGATAGGTCGATCAACTTACGTTTTAAGCATCTATTAACTTCAAGGAGTTTTTGCATCATACATTTTCAATTAAAGCGGCAAAAGATATAATCCGATATACGAAGTATGTCAACGGGGAAAGAAATTTGTGAAGCGCTTATCCTTGCTTCCTAATGTCATTACAGCCTTTAGTCTTTCGTGTGGTCTATTTGTTATTTTTCGTACGATTTTTTTTGAGGGGGGATCGAGCGCTTTTTTGCTTTTGCAATCTGCGGCTTTCTTAGTTTTAATTGCAGCTTTTGCAGATGTTGCAGATGGCGCAATCGCAAGATTAATTAAAGCAGAAAGTGATTTTGGGGGAGAGTTTGACTCTTTATCTGACTCCGTTACCTTTGGTGTTGCACCACCTTTAGTTATTTTACATTGTTTAAAAGATGTTGGATTCAGCCATTTTTTTGATTTAATTTTAATTATGGCTGCAATGATTTTTACTTTATGTGGAATTTTGCGGCTTGTTCGATATAATCTGACCAGAAAGTTAAAGAAACCGGCGGGCCTCAAAGGGTATTTTACAGGATTGCCGATTCCTGCAGGAGCTTCATTAGTTCTTTCTTCTGCCCTTATGTTGGTGTCTCCTTGGAGCGAAGAATATCTGGCTTTAAAGCCGATAACTAAAAGCATCATCATGATGGCAATTTTTGTAATGACTGGTTATTTCATGATTAGTCGTTTGCGTTTTGCTAGTTTAAGTCGTTTATATTTTCGTTTATCAACATTTTATGTTGTGCTTGTTGTAGGAGTCCTAGCTGTTTTTATTCTCTATGGAATTTTAAACTATTTTGCTTGGGTCTTTTTTATTCTTTCTTGGGGGTATTTTGTATTGTCGTGTTTGCGTTCTTTATACCGTTGGTTGAAAGGGGATTCAAACGTGATTGCAGAAGAGGACCCCATGGAAATTGATATAGAATAAGATCTAACACATGAACTGTCCACCACATTACGCATGCAGCGAGGATAACATCGGAAATAAAATGCCCACCTTGTGCAACGCGTGCTAACATCAAGCCAGGTCCCCAAAATAGGGTAAAACACAACCCTATGCCTTGTAACCAACGCAGCTCATGCCGCCGACCTACTACAATTAACGCAAGATATGAAAATCCCATGGCTACGTGGCCACTAGGTAAGGATTTCTGAGGGACTCTGGAAGGATTCAGATTGGGATTCCAGAAACAGCGATAGGTAAGCTGGCCTCCAAATTCGCTAAGTTGTTTGGGTCGAGGTCGTCCCAGGTAACCTTTACATAATACGTTAGTGATGAGTCCAGCTCCTATAACTAAAGTCAATCCTATGAGTAACATCCCTTTTCTATACTGCCGAAACTTTTGAAAGAAAAAAGTTATCAAAAAAATGATGCCGGCAAGACCTCCTATAGCAAAACCAGCACGTTCACCATGTTGATAAAGAAAAAACAGAAAGGCATTTTGCGAAAAGTGTCCTTCTTTATAAAAATAACGAGCAGCGTGGAGATCAATCCACGGAGTCCATGGCGTTAAAATAGCTAGTAAAAGAAGGGGAGCCCACCATTTCCATTGTTTTTTGCAAAGCTGTAGCATATAAAGGCAGTTTAACAAATGCTTTGGGTTCTCGTCTGTTTTTTTGGTTTTTCTTTCGGTTTTTTTTGTCGCTCCATTCTGGCGCGTTACGAATTACATAAGACCACAGTTCAGTTTAAAGGAATTTCTGCCGATATCATGAAGCAGTCTAATGAAAGCTTTATGCAGTTAGCTAGTGTGGCTTTTGAGAAATATCAAAATAAAGCAGAGTCTGCTTTTGAGAAAAAAAATGAAGCAATTGAAAAATTAATAGATCCTGTTAAGCAATCGCTTGAAAAAGTAGATCAAAAAATCTTGGAGTTAGAAAAGGCTCGTGTAGGTGCTTATGTTTCATTACACCAACAAGTAGAATCTTTAGTTAGTACTCAAAAAGAATTAAGGTCAGAAACAGCTAATCTAGTCAAAGCTTTAAGACAGCCTATGGCTCGAGGAAGATGGGGAGAAATTCAATTACGCCGGGTTGTAGAAATGGCTGGCATGCTTGAGTACTGCGACTTTTGTCAACAACAAAGCGTCTCAACTCACGAGGGGCGTTTGCGTCCGGATTTAGTTGTTGCTTTGCCAGGAGGCAAACAAATTGTTGTGGATGCCAAAGCTCCTTTAGAGGCCTACCTAGAGGCTATTGAATCGGATGATGAAGGAATCAAACAACAAAAAATGGCGACTCACGCTCGTCAAATTCGTCACCATATCTCCGAATTAGGTAAAAAAAACTATTGGGAACAGTTCTCCGCTACGCCAGAATTTGTTGTGCTTTTTCTGCCTGGAGAACCTTTTTTTTCAACAGCTTTGCAACATGATCCACAATTGATCGAAGCAGGTGTCGATCAAAAAGTAATCTTAGCAACTCCTACTACCTTAATTGCTTTATTGAGAGCTGTTTGCTATGGATGGAGACAAGAAGCTGTGTGTCGTAATGCTGAGGAAATTAGTGTATTAGGTAAAGAGCTGTATAAAAGGCTTTATGATATGAACGGGCATTGGACTAAGTTAGGTAAAAATCTACAGTCAGCCGTTAGCTGCTATAATCAAGCCATTGGATCTTTTGAAAACCGCGTCATGCCGCAGGCAAGACGCTTTAAGGAACTAAAGTCTACAAGTGAAGGTCTGGAAATTGAGAGTCCTGAACCTATAGAGCTTGTAGCGCGTCAACTCATCTGTGATCAAGATTCCTCTGTAAATAATTAAATTTCTGTTAAGAATTTAAGTAACATGCGTTATTTTTTTGGTAAAATGGACTGCTTGTGTTATGTTTGAGCGTCTTAAATTAATAACTTTGTGTTAGTTAAGAAAAAAGATTAGGTTAGCAAGGAGGAAATAAACATGGCATGCTCATCAGCAACATCTAGCGTAAGCGACTTAAGTCTTTTAACATTAACTGAATTTAGGAGAGAAAGTGATACTTCTACTCCAAAACCCATTCTTGATGCGCAAAGAGTCATGGAATATATTGATGGCTGCGCTCAACAGTCTCAGCAGAGACATCAGGCAGCAGCTTCTTTGCAAAGTATGTGTCGAGGCTATTTAGCTCGACGGATTATCTCAAAGCAACTTAATGAAAGTGGCACAGCTGCTTATAAAGGTCACACTACCTTTTTGAAGGTGATCATCGCTTTGGCTAAACAAGTGATCGATGAGGATGTTCAATCAGGAGCTAATTTACTGCAACCATTTGGACAGACCGATGTTTATCATGCACCTGGAGTCTCTGTAGTGTTCAGGGATGTCTCATTTTGGGGGGAGCAAAGAACATTGGCTTACCTGGACAAACCAGATCAGGTAAGAGCCTTATGCAAACAGCACGGTTGGAGTCATATAGAAGTTGCTTCTCATATGGGATATTATCGGGGCTTTAGCATTGAGACACGTGCATCGGTAGATTATTCAATAGATCCTAAGATGGATATGGGACTTTATAGTCAATATTCGCGTGCTTTTAGCCAGGCCGTGACGGAATTTGTTGAGTTTCTTTGTCATGTTCGTTTTTTTGGTTTGAGAGAATTTCTACATCCTTATTCATTTTTAATGAGCTTAGGTATAGGTAATTATAATAAAATCGGATTGCAACTTAGGCAAGAAGATGGCAAAGCAGTAGGTAAAGTTATTATCAAAGATCTGCAAGATCTTTCTTTGGAAAGCCCTCTTGAAAAAGACTTTGAGAGATACTGTGAGATTGTCTCTGCAGCCGTTGCATTTTTTCCTCATCACACCTCAGTCATTATAAATGTACTAGGTCGCTATGAACCTAAACTTAAAGATCCACAATTACCTTTTGAATATCGAGCATTTCAATTAAAAGGACTTTTTCATTCTCTTTACTCAAGACATCAAACATTTGTTAAAACCCATGGTATTGGCCTTGATCATCCTTCTAAAATGGTGAGCTTGCAACCAGGACGTGCTACAGAAATTAAAGAAGCAGTTGTATCGGCCCTCCGCCGCCATCAAAAAACCTCTGCATCGGAAGATTTAGGTGAAAATGCCCAACATGTTCTTGGTAAATTAGAAAGAAAATTTGACGTCGTTTTGCAAGCAATTTTTTCATTTTTGAAAAAAGGCTTAGAAAAGAATTTAAGTGAAGATGACAAGCTTCTTACCACGGAAGAGCGCTTACTTAGTTGTCGTACTCTTATCTTTAGTAATTGGGGATTCCCTTATGTGCCTCCTGTTGTCTATGGTGTTATACAACGCTTGCCTTTAGAAAAACAGCAGGCATTTGCAGCGGCTCTCATGCGAGAAATTTTTAATGAACTTTGTCAGGGAGAGGAAATTGTTGGATGGTATGATTTATCAAGATATCTGCCTCGCCATAGTCTTATCATGGTTTAAAAAGATTTAAACTAAATAGTTTTAGGATTTTATTTTCTTTAATCATAGGTTGTTTTTTCGTATGTAAAACAGAGGATTTTAGAAACCGTATACAAGCCTTTCTTGTAATAATTTCTACCCTGCAATATATTCGCTTCATCACTCTTGGGTGTAAGAGCTCAGATCTATCTCCCAAAGAACCGGAGCCGTTGTTAGCCGAAGTGGACGAGCATACTATAGTTGTCCCTTGTCGGCTCTGACTAGGTGCATGAGTTGGGAAAGAGTGAGCTTGATCAATGTGTATCAAGACAGATAAGGAAAACATATATGGTTATATTTAAATCTGTGACAAAGCTCATTCATCGCTTTCGTTACCCAGGTTCTATGCCAGAAGATGTGGCCCATGATTTAGGTTATCATCTATCAAATACCATGGCTTTTTCGGAGTTTTTGCAAGTATTAGGGTCTTCGTCTTATCGTCCAACTCGTTTATGGAAGATGATGCCGCGGCCATTGGCAGAAATGGCCTTTACATACGCGTTAAAAAAAGAGACATTTCGCTATAGCACGCTGTTTTCTTATTCTTTCAACCATGGCTGGCTTGTTTTTGCTCTTTATTTCGATGAACACTCTCGTCTAAGGCGCTTATTTGTTCAGTGTCCCTCTTGTATATCTCAAAAAAGTTTTGATATTTTTCTAGATGAAGAGATGATACTTGCTGAGGCATCTTCTCACTAATCAACAAATCATCTATACTGTCGCCCATTCATATGTTGATTGCTAAATTTCACGAAGTTGTTCTGCAAATTTTATTTGCTCTGGAAAATGGGGGCGATGAGAGTGTCATCGAACTTGTCATGGCGGAGGCTAAAATTTCACGCCAAAATGCTAAACAAGCTTATGCGCGAGCTCAGGCGATTTGGCAGCAAAAAGAAACATGGGATGCCATAATAGGCAAGGCTTCCAATGATTATTCTCTAGAACGTATTCCAACAGTTGAGAAAAATATTCTGCGTTATGCTTTGATGGAGATAAGTGAAGAAAACGACCGTGCTCTTATCGCGAAAGAAACCGTGCGTTTAGCGCGAAAATTTAGCACACCTGAAGCAGGAGCTTTTGTCCATGCCATCTTGCATACCATCTCCCCCCTTCCCCCACTTTCAGAGGAAGGAGCTAGCTGAATATTCGACGTTTGGAATAGGGGGTCCAGCTCGTTTTTTTGCTTGTGCTCAGAATGTGCAAGCAATGCGAGAGATGCTCCTTTATGCCAAAGCTTATCAGCTTCCCTACTTTATCTTAGGTAAAGGCTCTAACACGTTATTTGATGATCGTGGATTTGATGGTTTGGTTATTCTAAATGGCATTGAAGGATGTGAGCACCATGAAGGTGTTTTTAAAGTTGGCAGTGGTTACAGTTTCCCTCGATTAGGACAGATTTCTGCTAAACTGGGCTACCATGGGTTAGAATTTGCGGCAGGGATTCCCGCGACAGTAGGAGGTGCCATCTTTATGAATGCTGGTGCTGGTCCTCAACAGACGTTTGATGCTCTACATACAGTTGATTATTTAACAGAAGAAGGGGCCTTAATAACGTTTAAAAAAGACCAGTTGCAATGGGGATATCGTTCTACTTCCTTTCAACATCAAAAAGGTGCAATTGTTGGTGCTTGCTTTGTCCTGTCTAAACAAGAAGAAGCTCAAGCGCATCAACGCAAGCTCTTGTCCTATCGTTTAGAAACTCAGCCCTATAAAATGAAGTCTTTAGGATGCGTTTTCCGCAACCCTCAAGGAGGTATTGCGGGTAAATGGATTGAGGAGCTGGGTTTAAAGGGATTAAGGGTAGGAGGAGTAAGCGTTTCCACCAAACATGCCAATTTCATTGTGAACGATCAAGAAGGATCTGCTCAAGATGTCAGTGAACTGATTCAAAAGATTCAGGAACGCATCTATAAAGAGAAAGGAGTTTTTCTAGAGGAGGAAATTCGTCGGATTCCTTACACTGGACCAGAAGATGTTTCGAGCTGACTTGCATTGCCATAGTTGTTATTCTGATGGGACGGACACTCCTAATGCCTTGGTCGATCTTGCTTTGGAAAAAGGGCTTTCGGGTCTTTCTATCACAGATCATGATACCTTAGATGCCTATCCAGATGCTCTTATTTATGCCGAGCAAAGAGGCTTACGTTTGTTGCCTGGTATCGAGTTTTCTGCGGCGTATCAAGGAGATCCTGTTCATGTCTTAGGTTACGCTTATGATATTAATAGCTTGGATATTAAAGATTTATGCAAGCATCATCGTGAGCGCCGTAAAGCGCGTAATGTTGTGATATTAGAAAAGCTAACACGCCTTGGTTACCCATGTACTTATGAAGAGTTAGAGGGAGTCAGTGTCACTCGAGTCTTAGGCAGACCTCATATTGCTTTGCTTTTAATGAAAAAGGGGATTGTTTCAAGCGTGAAAGAAGCTTTTGATCGTTTTTTAGGAGAGGGGAAAGCAGCTTTTGATCCGGGAGAACCAATTTCTGTAGAACAGACCATTGAGATTCTTCACAGGGGAAAAGGAAAGGCTGTCTTAGCACATCCACATCTTATTAAAAAACAACGCATTGTACGTCATATGTTGACGTTGCCTTTTGATGGAGTGGAAGTGTATTATGCAGGCTTCCCTCAAGTGCAAGAACAAAGATGGCTTTCGATAGCCAAACAACATAACTGGCTCATTACGGGGGGATCTGACTACCACGGATCTGTAAAACCTCAAAATACTTTGGGAAGTTCTTGGGTAGATCAGGCAGCGTTTGAAGCATTGTTAGGTTAACCTCATGGACGCATTGTCAAAACTTCTTAATATGGCATATGAGCAGCAAAGGATGAAACTTGGGCTGCAAGCCATAACCCAAGCTCACAAAAACCTAGGATCTCCTGCTAATTGTTTTAAAACTGTGCATGTTGCAGGGACAAACGGAAAGGGATCAGTCTGCCTAAAGATTGCCACAGGCCTGCAAGAAAAAGGTTATCGAGTAGGTCTTTACACCTCTCCCCATCTTTTTGACATCCGGGAGAGAGTTTGCATTAATGGGGAAAAAGTTCACGACTTAGAGCATTTTGTCGAAGCAATTTTGCCTCTGAATCTAACATATTTTGAAACTTTAACCTTAGCGGCCTTTCAAGCTTTTGCTCATTATCAAGTTGATTATGCGGTCATAGAAGTAGGATTAGGGGGTGCTGCTGATGCAACAAATATTATTACGCCACAATTGAGTGTCATTACATCTATAGGCTGGGATCATATGGCGCATTTAGGTCCAACCTTAGAGGCTATTGCGGAAGAAAAAGCGGGAATTATTAAACCTGCTGTGCCTGTCGTGGTAGGACCTCAAACTCAGCCCTGGCATGTTTTTGAAAAAAAAGCAGCGTCGTTGCAAGCTCCTCTTTTTAAAGTACAGGGGCATTTTGCTCATTTTGAAGAGCAGAACCAAGCTGTAGCACAGCTTGCTTTGCAACAATTGGGAATACAAGGTTCTCATCAAGCCCTTTTAGCGGTTCCAGCTTGCCGTTTTCAGCAGTTAGGTCGCGTCATTATAGATGTAGGACACAATCTTTCTGCTTTAGAGGCCTTGTTTCAACGTTTGCATGTTTGCTTTCCAGAAAAGAAATTTCGTGTTTTAGCTGCTTTTTCAGCAGATAAAGCGATTGAAGAAATGCTTCAGTTTTTGTCGTCACAAGCCTTGCATGTCCATTTAACCCAAGCAGAGCATCCTAGAGCACATCGCTTTCATAACAAAAACATTCAGCAAAGTTTTGAAGAAGCACTTCAATTAGCAACAGAAAATGATGAAATACTGGTTGTATGTGGTACATTTTTCATGATGCAAGCACTAGCTCTTAGTCACGTCGTTTAATCCATAACCAGGAAGGAGCATGGCTGCCTTTGGATGGCCAGGTGTGGTATTCAATCAGCCATAAAGAGGCATTGAGTTGTTCAGCCCAGTCTAGAATAGCTTTTTGTTCTTCCCGTCCTCCCTCATGTCCTGGATAACACATGATAGATAAGGCTCCTTGAGAGATTAAAGCCTGAGAAGCTCGTTTTAAAGAAAGCAAGGTCGTCGATACCTGTGTGATGCAAGTTTTATCGCTACCAGGCAAATAGCCAAGATTATAAACCACCAGGGCAAGATTGTTTTCACAGATCCACTCGTGGGAAGCTAATTTTAATGAGACGATCTCTCGTTGAGAGTTTGTCAGATGTGTCATTAATTTTTGCTGCGTTTTCTCCATGGCTAAGGCTTGGATATCGTAAGCTGTGATTTTGCCCTGGCCATTAAGTAAAGATGCCAGGAAACAAGTGTCATAGCCGGATCCAGCTGTTGCATCGACAAGATGATGGAAGGGTTTGACATGTTGCAACCAATATTGTTGTGCAAGATGGAGATGGGAGTTTCTTTGATGAGCAGAATGAGTAACTGTGATCATAAAGTCTCATCCGCACAATCTGTATGCATGGCAGCTTGCATTTTTTTACACTGTGTTTGCATTTGAAAATTGGAAAGAGGTTTTTTTATCTGTGACCAGTACATTTTTATAAAAAAAACTAGAACAGATGCGTCATGAGCCTGCTTGGGAATGTAATGAAAATGAACATGAGGGACGGTTTGTCCTGCCTCTCTGCCATTTTTTTGCAGCAAGAGATAGGAGGCGCTTTGATACTCTTGCATAGCTGCTTGATGGACTTTTTTTATGACAAGGCCAATTTGGGTCATTTCTTCATTTGTTAACATTTCAAAACGTTCTGCATGTCGCTTAGGAATAATTAGACAATGCCCAGGAAAAATGGGGCGATGTGAGATTAAAGCTAAGACAAGTTCGTCTTCATAAAATTTTTGATTAGCTAAGATAGTTGCATTGCAAAAAGCACAGGGAACCTCTGTTAAAGAAGGTTGTTCAGGAGATTTAACAAAGAAATAGCCTCCGCCTACAAAAACTATCAAAATGACAGGAATAAAAAAATATTTTTTCAACTTTGCGAACATAGGCATTAATTCTAAGAAGTTTGATAAATTTTGTGGAAGGTAAAAAATATTTGAACTTTAGGTGAGATTTAAAGTTCATAGAAATTCATATTTAAAAAGTTTTTCCAGACCCTAAACGTATAAGGATCTTGTTTTAATTGTCTTTGCTATAGTATTGTTCTCCCATTGTTTTTAGGCTGAAAAATAGGAAAGATTTTGACCTCTGGAGGTCCTGCAAAGGAGATAAGAGAGCTTTGTCTCACTTTTCAGGTTGAATATTTTTCTTGGGGCACGTATGATGCTGGGGTTTAAATACGGGGTATTAGCTCAGTTGGTTAGAGCGCCACGTTGACATCGTGGAGGTCAGCTGTTCGAGTCAGCTATATCCCAGGACATAAATTAGGAGTTGGATTGAACTTAAGAGTCAATCGTCAGATTAGAGTGCCGAAAGTACGAGTTGTAGGAGCAGATGGCTCTCAGCTCGGAGTAATGCAGACCCGTGATGCTCAACAAGCTGCACAAGAACAGGGGTTAGATTTAGTTGAAGTAGCCCCGAATGCTGTGCCGCCTGTTTGTAAAATTATTGACTACGGTAAGTTTCGCTATGAGCAAACGAAACGGGAAAAAGAAAGTAAAAAAGCCCAGCATCAAGTGAAAGTGAAAGAAATCAAGGTCAAGCCTAATATTGACGACCATGATTTACAGACTAAAACACGACATGCTCGAGAATTTTTAGAAAAGGGAAATAAGGTCAAAGTCACGTGTATGTTCCGGGGGCGAGAAATGGCTTATCCCGAAAATGGGCGTAAAGTTGTAGACCGTTTAGTAGAGGATCTGTCGGATGTTTCCGTAGTTGAGGCTCCGGCAAAAATGATGGGGCGCAATTTATTTTGCGTGTTAGCCCCTGGTGGTAAGAAGTAAGGAGTCAAGAAATGCCAAAGATGAAAACAAATAAATCAATGGCTTCCCGATTTAAAGTGACGGGAACTGGCAAGCTGTTGAGAAGACATCCTGGAAGAAGGCATAAGCTGGAAAAGAAGTCGCCTAAAACAAAGCGACACCTGGGGAGCCCTGCTTTGGTGGATGTAACATTAGTTAAGATGTATAAAAGGAAAATGGGGGTTTAGTCATGGTAAGAGCCACAAGTTCTCCTGCTTCTCGTAGAAGTCGTAAGCGAACATTAAAACAAGCAAAAGGTTTCTGGGGAGATCGTAAAAACCATATTCGTCAGGCTAAAAATGCCGTGATGAGTGCGATGTCTTTCCATACTTGCCATCGTAAGTTAAAAAAGAGCGAGTTTCGTTCCCTATGGATCACACGTGTTGGAGTAGGGGCCAAACTTCACGGTCTTTCTTACAGCAAGATGATGTGTGGATTGAAACGTGCTGGTTGTTTACTCAATCGTAAAATGCTATCTGAGATGGCTATTCACGATCCTGAGGCTTTTGGAAATGTTGCAGATATTGCTAAGAAAGCTCTTGCATCTTAATGAATCTACAGTCGCTTCGCGATCAATTTCTACTCGATCTTGCTCAATGTACGCATAGTAAGGACATTGAGCATGTCAAAGTTTCCTATTTAGGAAAAAAAGGGCATGTTTCAGCTCTTATGGCTGATCTTAGGCATGCTTCAAGCCAAGAAAGGCCTCTTTTAGGTCAGCAGATTAATGACCTAAAACAAGAAATTACACAGAAGCTAGAAGCTCGTTATGAGCAGCTAGCTTCTGCTGAGTTAAATATTCGTTTAGAACAAGAATGGATAGATGTTTCTTTGCCTGGGACTGCACGTGCCACAGGTCGTGAACATGTTATTGTCAAAACATTACATGAAGCGATTGAAATCCTACGCAACATGGGATTTTCAGTTCAGTACGGTCCAGATATTGAGACAGAGTATTATAATTTTGAAGCTCTCAATTTCCCTAAAGATCATCCTGCACGTGACATGCAAGATACGTTTTATCTTCAACCTAATATTTTGTTGCGTACACATACGTCCAATACGCAAGTGCGTGTGATGGAAAGTACAACGCCTCCTTTACGTATCATTGCACCTGGTAAATGTTTTCGCAGTGAAGATGTTTCTAGACGCTCTCATGTTAGCTTTCACCAAATTGAAGGATTATACGTTGATAAACATGTCACTTTTGCAGATCTGTTTTCGACCTTAGAGGAGTTTTTTGGAAAACTCTTTCAGAGTGATCTGAAAATGCGTTTTCGACCCAGTTATTTTCCTTTTGTTGAGCCTGGTGTAGAAGTTGATGTATCATGTATGATGTGCCAAGGACACGGTTGTTCCATTTGCAAGAAAAGCGGATGGTTGGAAGTTGCGGGGGCTGGTATGGTGCATCCTGAGGTTTTAAAATACGGAGGCATCGATTCCGAGCAATATAGTGGATATGCTTGGGGTTTTGGGCTTGAACGTATTGCCATGTTAAGGTATGGTGTTCCTGACATTCGTTTGTTTATGGAAAACAGGCTGAGTTTTCTGGAACAGTTTTAGAGTTTGTGTACGGAAGAGTGGCAGAGTGGCCGATTGCGCCTGTCTTGAAAACAGGAGGCCCTGAGAGGGGTCCGTGGGTTCGAATCCTACCTCTTCCGTCCTTTTAAATTTCTCCTCATCACACACTCAGATTCTACGCAGGTTTTTCAAAGACATTGCTGATATTTTTGTATTCTTGTGTAGAGTTTTAAATTTCTGGATTTTTTCACAGAAATGCTAAGATTTAAAAGTTGAGCATAGCAGCGCTTAACACCCTGTCCCAGGCATTAATACTGTAGGCACTAGATGATCTTCTTCCAAAGCATAAGTTTTATTAGGGACAACATCGACCCAGTTTGTTAAAAGATCGGGTCCTCCCTCTCCCTTTGACCACACTAACACTCTAAAATATTCAGCGGAGTTAGGAAGTTCTACAGCAATTTTTCTGGATTGATTCAAGGTGTGTAGGGTCTGTGGGTCCACATCAGCATTGCATCCACACATTAAAGCTTGATTATCCTCATTGACTTCTTGTGCTGAGCTAGCCCATTGGATCGCAATCTTTGAATTTGGATGTTGGGAGGGATAACTAGTCTCATTGTCCAAGGTGATAGTTGTAGCAAACACAGGGCTTGCCATAGCTAAAAAAGTCAGGAGTATGGTTTTAATTTTTTTCATGTTTTACCTGTTGTTATTCGAGTGTGATGCCTTCTTGAGGTACGCAGGGCGCTTCCGTGTTAAGGACTGGGGTCTTAAGAGGAAAAACCCCCTCTTTGCAAAGAGTTAGAGGTTTACCCCGGCCTTTAAATGGTTCCTTCGGAATATGGACAGTGACGTTTTTAATAACATTGACAGCTTCGGCGATTTCAAAATCTCCAACCATGCTTAAAAATTGATAAGCTTCTTCAGGAGTAAAACCTTGCACGCGTACTAAAAAGTCTATGGCATTTCTTGCAGCCAGTTTCATGGCTTCAAATAGATCGATATTTAACCCTACGATCATCCAATGGGTTGCATTTTCAATGATAGGCCATGTAAAAGCATTGCCAGTTTTTCTTTTTGTTTTGTCTAAAACTCCTTCTGCTTTGAGGTCTTTTCTGACAATAAATTGTAAGGTAATGGCTTCATAAGAAGTTTCTAAAGCTGTAATATCGATTTCACCATTGCTTTGCATGGCATGAGAATCTCCTGTCCAAACAAGAGCTCCTTTTTGAAAAACAGGAAGAAAAATAATCGAACCCGCTTGAAGTTCAGGTTGATCTAAATTGCCTCCAAAAGGTCCAGGAGGTACAGAATTAAACTCTCCCTTCACAGGTTGTACCATATGCTCTTTAAAATTGACCGGCCATTCATTAGGCCAGTCCAAAGGAGGTGCTACAGCTAAAACACCGGGAAAAGGCTTGAGTTGTAAGCATACACCAGGCAGAAACTCAGTAGTGGTTCGTTGCTCATTATATTTAAAGTATTTGATTCTTGGTTTGGTAAACTCTGAAAGGATACCTTGAGTAGGACTTAAAAAGTTATAACCAAAATCATTGAGTTTAATATCTAATACTCTGATTTCTAAAACATCCCCAGGCTCTGCTCCTTCCACGTAGACAGGCCCTGTAAGGGTGTGCATGCCTCGTCGTTGTTGAATGTCATGCTCAGTGTAGAATTTAGCAACATCAGCAGGTGTGGTTTTATTGAAAACCATTTCATGAAGGCAACTGTTCCATGTTTCCATAGAAACTGTGTCTCCTGATCGAACTTTTACAACAGGCTCTTTATTTAACATAAAAAGCCCAAGAGTTGTTGTCTCATCTGTAGCGGGAATCTTGTAAATTTCTCCACCAAGTGAAGAAATTTGTAGTGTTGCAAAAAGAACCGAAAGGATATTTATTTTTTTTAACATTCCTGCTCCATTTAAAAAAATAACTATGTAGGCTTTGCGATAAAGAAATGCAAGGATAATTTTTGTGCGTCTTAAGATTTTATCATATGCGCTGTAAAACCCACTCTTTCAGGGTAGTGTGTAAGGTGCAAACAGGGTTTTGCGGCGATGATAGGATTCCCATTACCTAGTTTCATTAACGGAACTGCAAAATTATTAGGTTTTTTTATTTTTTTTTGGCACACTCAGTGTTAAAAACATTTACAAGCCGCTTAGGAGAAGTAAGCAATGACCTCTTTGTGTCGCTATGCCATGGAATCTAATATCCTATGGGTTATTGCAAGTAGTTATATTGTCGCGTTTATTGTCTATACAGTCGTGTATGCGATTGCTAAAAAGCTAGCGCACCGCACCTTTTGGACAAAACATTTAGTAAAACGGTTGCGTCTTCCTTTGCTTCTAATTTTGCTTGAGTTTGCAACGTTATTTTGTGTTTTGAGTTTTGGTTTTAGTGCGCAAATGACCACAGATTTAAGCCGTGTGATCGGTATTCTGACCATTGGTACTTTTGGAGCTGGGATGTTGATCACTGCTCATGAAGTCTTTCATCATATGTTTCGTCAACTTGCTAAAGAAGCTCAAAAAGATATGGAAAGACGAGCTTCTCTTACACAAGTTATTTTCCTATATCGAGCGGTTGTTATAGGTATTATTCTGCTAACACTGGGAGCTGCCTTCCTAGTCTTTCCTTATATCAAAAGCCTTGGTTTTGGAATTTTAGGTTCTGCAGGGGTGCTAGGAATCGCCATGGGTATGGCAGCTCGTCCTATTTTATTGAATCTCTTGGCAGGCTTTCAGATAGGCATGTCCAAAATCATTAAGATTGGGGACAGGGTTGTGATCAATAATCAAGACGCATATGTAGAAAGGATTCAGCTTACAAGGATTATTCTTCGAACCTGGGATCAACGCCGTATTTTAATTCCTATCTCACAACTTGTGGATCAACCCTTTGAAAATTGGGATTTAGAACTTGCAGATAGCGTCGGATCAGTTTTTTTACATTGCGATTTTACAGTTCCTCTTGAGGCGATTAGAAATAAATTTTTCGAGCTTGTTTACGCTCATCCGGCCTATAATGGGCACATAGCTACGGTTCATGTTACAGATTCTTCCGCGCTAACGATGGAAATACGTCTAGCTATGAGCTCCAAAGATTCGTCCACTAACTTTGAATTACGCTGCTATATTCGAGAAAAAATGATCGATTACCTGCAAAAAGAATACCCCTTATCTTTGCCCTGTTCTCGGTATAAAAACCTTCCTGTCCCGAGTAAATAAGACCTAGTCCGCTCCTATTAAAATATGTTTTTAATAATCTTTATTTTAATTAATTGTATTAAGTCATTATTAATCAATTGTTAATATTAATTTTATAAAATTGATACTTAGGGGGGAACTATGGCAACAGTAGGAGGGGCACACCCTTCTCATACTCTATACATGATACCAACAACAGCTGCAGATGCTGAGGCTTTGGGGCTTTTACAGGCTGCAGCTCAAAAGATAGCCGATTTGGCTGTTTTGATTTGGTATATGCTAGAGCATGTCTTTTGCTATTTGACAAGTTATGATCTCGATAGAGTAGAGCATGTATTCGGCAACGGGGTCATTTGCCTTACCCATAATTACGGAAAATTGAGCGATTTATCTAAGTACGTTGCCCTGCAAAGAAATCCCCCTCGAATTCATCAAAAGGTTAAAGAAGAAGCTTCTCGACTAGGCTTTACAATTGAAGAAGAGGCCGTGGTTGTTCCTAAGCCTCATAATGAAGGGCATTGTTTTGGTAATACCGTTCACTTTCTAAAAACATGGTTAACAACCCGTGATATCCGACAAATAGCCGCCGATTTTTATGAAGGTTCTCCTATTGTAGGAGCGCTTTATCAAGAGGTCTATGCAAACCTATACCAGTCCATCCATTACTCTTTTGTTACAGATAGTCTTTGCCACCTGATTGATGATTGGAGTGAAAATGCCTTGAATGAGGAAAAAGAAAAATGGAAAAATCAATCAATTAAAGCAGAAGCTTTATTGCTTTTAGATGCCACAGCTGATTATTTAAGAAAAGGTTTTCGTCCTACAAATGAGAGTTATTTTAACTACGTTTATAAGTGGATGAAAGACCATCACAATTTAAGTCTGGCCGGCACGTTATATGCCTCAATTCGAGAGGTGGATACCCATTATAAGGATGAGAGAATGCGAGATTGGGAACACTCAGTCTCTGCTTTATCAGATATGGGCCTAGAGGTTAAAACAACTCACCATCAAGCTCATCAAGCTAAAGATGTTTTAGAAACTTTAAAACACCTAAAAACAGGCTCTTATGAAATGTCATTACCAATCTATAGTCTAACTGGTAAGCTAAAAGGTTTTCATAGCATAGGACTGATTATCACAGAGTCCGGGACATGTTACCTGTTAGAGTCTAACCTTGCCATAGGTGTGATTAAAAGAACTGAACTAGTACAGACAGTAGGCAGACTGTTTACCGAATACACCGGCCTTGATTACACAAACACACTAGAAGGAGAAAGACCCTCTTCGTGGAAACGTATCGCTAATATTATTCAAGAACGTGCTAACCCTCCCAAAGACCTTTCTATGCCTTATTTTGGTCTTTTAGAAGTTGAGTTAAGCTCAACTTTGAAAGATTCTTCATCGGCGGCTTAAGATTTTAAAAACTGATGTTTGTTTTCATAGGAAAGACTGGATTCTTAATGCTGCTGTGCTTTAGAACAGCGGTATGGATCAGACCAGCACTTTTCAGGCTTTGTTAAGCCAAGAAGAGCTCAATGCCCTACATGCTTATTGGAGAGCTGCTAATTTTTTGTCTCTTGGACAGATTTATCTTTTAGATAATCCTTTGCTAAGGGAGCCTTTGCAAGCCCAACACATCAAACCTAGACTACTAGGTCACTGGGGGACCACTCCAGGATTGAACTTCATTTATACCCATCTCAATCGCATTCTTTGTCAGCACAAACGTAATTTAATTTTTTTGGCAGGTCCTGGTCACGGTGGTCCTGCTCTTGTTGCGAATACTTATTTAGAAGGAACTTATAGCCAGTATTATCCTGATGTTTCCTTCGATATTAAGGGATTAAAACATTTGGTGCGTCAGTTTTCCTTCCCAGGAGGCATCCCAAGTCATGCTGCTCCAGAGACTCCAGGATCTATACATGAGGGAGGGGAGTTAGGCTACTCTCTTTCTCACGCATTTGGTGCTGTTTTTGATAATCCTGATCTTATCGCATGTTGTGTAATTGGAGATGGAGAAGCGGAAACGGGACCACTTGCAGCAAGCTGGCATTCTAACAAATTTCTCAATCCCGCTTCAGATGGTGCTGTGTTACCCATTTTGCATCTTAATGGCTACAAAATCGCCAACCCCACAATTTTAGCGCGCATTTCCCATCAAGAGCTGGAAGCCTTATTTATAGGATTGGGCTATGCACCCTATTTTGTGGAGGGTGAAGATCCTTTTGAAATGCACCACAAGATGGCTAAAACTCTAGATGAAGTATTCATAGTTATCGATAACATCCAACATGAGGCAAGAATACAAAAACAAGCTTCTCGCCCTCGTTGGCCTATGATAGTATTGAAAACACCTAAGGGATGGACTGCACCCAAAACTTGGAAAGGACAGAAATTAGAAGGAAGCTACAGAAGCCACCAAGTGCCAATTTTAGATGTTCAAACAGATCCACAGGCTTTGAAATGTTTGGAAAACTGGTTATTGAGTTATAAACCCGAAACATTATTTAACGCACAAGGCGCTGTTTGTGAAGAAGTATTAAAACTTGTTCCTCCCAAAGAACGAAGAATGGGATCTAATCCGCATGCTAATGGAGGTATGTTACTTAAAGATTTGCGCGTTCCAGATTTTCGTGATTATGCTTTTAATATCGAGCAACATGGAACTAAGTTATTTGAAACAGCCTCCGTATTAGGTGAATTTTTAAGAGATATCGTATCTCTTAATCAAGCTGAAAAAAATTTCAGGGTCTTTGGACCGGATGAAACAGCTTCTAATAGACTGTCTGCGCTTTTTCAAGTCACAAACCGTGTTTTTTTGGCAGAGACTCAATCAGATGATGACCACCTTGCAGGAGAGGGTCGTGTTATGGAAATTCTTAGCGAACATACCTGTCAAGGTTGGCTAGAAGGTTATCTCTTAACAGGTCGACATGGCTTTTTTTCTTGTTATGAGGGCTTTATCCATATTGTAGACTCCATGTTTAATCAATTTGCTAAATGGCTCAAAGTAAGTCGACAAATATCTTGGAGACGCCCTATTGCATCTTTAAATTATTTTCTCACGTCGCATGTCTGGAGACAAGATCATAATGGATTTTCTCATCAAGATCCCGGTTTTATTGATCATGTTGTCAATAAAAAGGCCTATATTATCCGAGTCTACCTTCCTCCAGATGCTAACACGTTGCTTTCCGTAGCTAATCATTGTCTCAAGAGTCGTGATTATGTGAATGTGGTCATTGCAGGTAAGCATCCCGCTTTGCAGTATCTGTCCATGGAGGAAGCTATTGCTCATTGTTCTAAGGGGATTGGAATGTGGGTATGGGCAAGTAACGATTTCCCAAAAGAACCTGATGTTGTGATGGCATGTTGTGGCGATATCCCAACATTAGAAACATTAGCAGCTGTCGACTTGCTTCGTCAGTTAGCGCCAGATATTAAAATACGTGTTGTGAATGTTGTAGATTTGATGGTGTTACAACCTCCTAGTGAACATCCACATGGTTTGCCAGATCGTGAATTTGATGATCTATTCACAACACATCAGCCGATTGTCTTTGCTTTCCACGGCTATCCTTTTCTTATTCATCGTCTGACTTATCGCAGAACCAATCATAAGAATTTACATGTCAGAGGTTATAAAGAAGAGGGGACCACCACAACACCTTTTGATATGTGTGTATTAAATGAAATAGATAGATTTCATTTGGTCATGGATGTGATTGATAGAATTGAACGTTTTGAACATATAAGAGGTTACATTCGTCACGAGATGGAAAAACGGTTGACTGCTCACAAGGAATATATCACTCAAGTAGGAGATGATTTGCCTGAAATTAAATCTTGGACATGGCCCTACTCATGACAATCCTTGTGATGAACTGCGGAAGTTCTTCCATTAAAGCAACGATTTTTGCTCAGGAGGGTTCTAGTCTTAAAACTATTTTTGAAGCTCATTTAAAAGAGCCTCTTTCTTCCAATCCCTCTTTAGAACTTCAAGCACAGCACTATCCTGTTGGCAAATATCTATCGTATGCACAAGCCGCGGAAGTTATAATTCAATCTTTTAGGGATCAGGGTTGGGATATAGCCTCTTTAAAGGCCATAGGACATCGTGTTGTTCATGGTGGAGAGCGTTATGTAAAAAGCGTATTACTAACTCCTGATGTTAACAAAGATTTGGAAGAATTCTCTTGTTTGGCTCCTTTGCATAATCAGCCTGCCCTTGAAACTATCCGTTACATGCAGCATCTATTTTCACAGACACCCCATATCGCAGTGTTTGATACAGCATTTCATGCTACTTTGCCTCCTAAGGCTGCTTTGTATCCTATTCCCTGGGAGCTTTCTTGTTTGTACAAGATTAAACGGTATGGATTCCATGGCTTAGCTCATGCTTTTTCATGGAAATGTTATGAAAAGGCATTTCATCATGTACAGCATCGAGTTATCACAGTTCATTTGGGACATGGATGTTCTTTGGCAGCTATTTGTGCTGGAATATGCCTAGATACAAGCATGGGATTTACCCCCTTAGATGGAATTATGATGTCAACACGTAGTGGAGAATTGGATCCAGCAATTGTTGCGTTTCTGGTCGAAAAAGAAAAGAAATCCGCTCAAGACATTCTGGATATTCTTAATCATCAATCTGGGCTATTAGGTGTTTCTGGAGCAATTCAAGATATGCAAATTATCGTGCAACAAGCTAAAGAAAACCCACGCTCAAAATTAGCCTTAGAGATGTTTATTTATCAGATTCAGAAAAAAATTGGTTCTTATCTAGCTGTCCTGGGAGGAGTAGACGCTTTGCTTTTCAGTGGGGGGATCGGAGAGAATAGTCCTGAGGTTCGACAAGGCATTGCTCAAGCGTTTTCTTGGTATGGAATCCAAGTCTGTGAAAAGAAAAATCAACAGTGTCGTGCTCTTAAGCCAGGGAACTTAGAATTGATCAGTCTCCCGGAAAGCATCCCAGCAGTCTATGTTGTAGCAAGTCATGAAAATTTATTAATTGCTGAGGAAGTGTTAAATTTTCTTTCCTTTTCTTGAAATCATTAAGAAAAATGGGATGTTTCTTGAAATAGCAAGTAAATGTCTTGTTAAAAATAATTAATTAAATATTAAAAAACAGGGTGAAATTTAAAACGAAAATCCTCAGTGAATGCCTTTGATTATTAATACTTGTTTTTGGCAAACTGATCCTTTTAATTTTTTTGGCAATTTTATGACGAAAAAGACCGCAATTACTCCTACCCGTTTAGAGAACTACGCTGAGTGGTTCCAGCAAGTGATAAAACATGCTGATATGGCAGAAAATTCTCCTGTGCGTGGTTGCATGGTTATCAAACCATGGGGATATGGCATTTGGGAAAACATTCAGATGATCTTAGATCGACGTATCAAGCAAACAGGGCATCAGAATGCTTATTTTCCTTTATTTATTCCTTTAAGCTTTTTAGAGAAAGAAGCGGCCCATGTTGAGGGATTTGCTAAAGAATGTGCGGTAGTTACGCATCATAGATTGGAAGAGAAAAATGGAAAATTAGTCCCAACAGGTGAATTGCAAGAGCCTCTTATTATCAGACCCACATCTGAAACAATCATAGGAGAGGCTTATTCTCGTTGGGTAGAGTCTTATCGTGATTTGCCTATTCTAATCAATCAATGGGCTAACGTGGTGCGTTGGGAAATGCGTCCTCGTATTTTCTTAAGAACGGCAGAGTTTTTGTGGCAAGAAGGTCACACAGTTCATGCTACTGAACAGGAAGCTATAGAAGAAACATTAAAGATGCTAGAGGTCTATCGAGAATTCATGGAAGATGTCTTGGCTATTCCTGTTGTGGTTGGGGAAAAATCACCTGGAGAGCGTTTCCCAGGAGCTGTCAATACCTATACCTTAGAAGCTATGACACAAGACAGAAAAGCTTTACAAGCTGGTACTTCACACTATTTAGGACAAAATTTTGCTAAAGCTTCTAATATTCGATTCCGTGATCAGCAGGGGCAGTTATTGTATGCTTACACGACTTCATGGGGTGTGACCACTCGTATGATTGGAGCCATGATTATGTGTCATAGTGATGATGATGGGTTGCGCTTACCTCCTCGCATTGCACCACGTCAGATTGTTATTCTCCCTGTGATTCCTAAACCAGAGATGGAACAAGCTGTATTAGCGTATGCAGACTCTGTTGCTCAGCTTTTGCAGGATAAATTATTTTATGGGCAACCCTTGTCTGTTTTAGTGGATAAACGAGACAGAAGGGGTGGCGAAAAGAATTGGGAATGGATTAAAAAAGGCGTGCCGATACGTATAGAAGTAGGCCCTCGTGATATTGAAAAACAACAAGTCATGCTCAGTCGCAGAGATGCTCCTCACCAAGATAAGATTTGTGTAGATACAACGTCTTTGGCAGATGAGGTATGTGAGATTTTAAAGCAGATCCAGCAAAACTATTATCAAGAGGCATTAAGTTTTCGTCAGGCGCATCTACATACGGAATTGCAAACTCTAGAAGATATGAAAAGGTTTTTTACCCCTAACAACCCAGATAATCCTGAAATACACGGTGGATTTGTTTTGGCTAAATGGTGTGGAGATGTTGAAACAGAAAAAATGCTCGATGAGTTAAAAATTTCTATTCGATGTTTACCTTTACAGCAAAGTGGTACGCAAGGTCATTGTATTTTAACGGGTAAGCCCGCGACACTCGATGCCATTTTTGCAAAGTCTTATTGACTTGTATCAAAATGTCTTGTAGAAGTTTCGATTTTGCATCTTAACAAAATGCAATACAACCAGTGGAAAAACTGCCTGTATTGACGGATGTGGGAGTGACAAGAATGAGAGTCTTATTTTTTTTGATTGCTCTTATCAGCATTAAATTTTTACCAGCAGACATTATTGAGGTAATGCGTTTTGAAGAAATCGAACGCTACTTAGAGCCTGACACTTTAATTATTTTAGACATTGATAACACTTTACTTGAGCCTATACAAGAACTGGGCACGGATCAGTGGTTTGTACATCGTCGAGACTGGTACGAACAACAGGGCTATACGTCAGGGGAGTCCTTGGAGATGGCTTTGGCTGAATGGGAAGCTGTACAAAACATCACAAAAGTCATGGCTGTGGAGCGCTCCACTCCAGGTATTGTGACACAGCTGCAGCAAAAGTATATTGTGATGGGGATGTCAACACGGGGATTAGCTCTTGCAACACGCACTGTCTATCAACTTAAAGATATCGGGATTAATTTAGCTTCGGCTTCTTTAACAGCTGAAGATGTGCCTTTATTGAATCCACAAGCAATTCTCTTTCGTAAAGGAATACTCTTTACATCTGGAACACACAAAGGACGAGCCTTGCTTAAATTGTTTGAGCAACTGCATTACACAGCTAAGCGAATCATATTTGTTAATGATAAAGCTACACATTTAAGAGAAGTAGAAGTTGCCTGTGAAGAAAGTCATATCCCTTTTATAGGCCTGCGCTACGGTTTTCTAGATGAGAAAGTCAAAGCTTTTCGTTCAGATATTGCGCGTGTGCAATTTGAAAATTTTAAGATGATTTTGTCCGACAAAGAAGCCCTTAACCTTATAGAGCACTAAAATATGGCCAAACTTTACTTTCGTTATGGAACTGTGAGCAGCGCAAAGACATTAAATTTGTTGGCTGTAGCACATAATTATCGCCAACAAAATAAAAAAGTCCTGCTGCTTAAACCTGCTCTGGATGACCGTTATGGGAAAAATAACATCAAGTCAAGAGCTGGGTTACAAACCCAAGCAGATCTATTAATTGATGAGTCTACAGATTTGACTCATATCTGTCTTAAGGATGTTGATTGTATCTTAGTAGACGAAGCGCAGTTTATGCCTGTAAAAATCATAGATCAGCTCAGGCATATTACATTAAAACTTAACATACCTGTTATTTGTTATGGGCTGCGTACAGATTTTCGTACTTATCTTTTTGAGGGTACCCGTCGCTTAATGGAGGTGGCTGATTCTATCGAGGAAGTGAAATCTACATGCTTTTATTGTCATAAAAAGGCAGTTGTCAATATCCGACATGTTAATGGTCAAGCAAGCTTAAGTGGACAAACTATAGAACTAGGGGCGGATGAACGTTACGTGCCTGCCTGTTTTGGTTGTTACCTGGAGCAACATGCTCAGACTGACGTTAAGACCATCGAACAATTTCTCTCTTTAGTTTAAAAATTGAGGATCTCTATCTCCCTATAGAGACCCTCAACCGCATTCCCTTCCTTAGGGTTGGGGTGCGAAAAGCAACTTTAAAAAATTCTTGCAGCCAAAGGCATTGTTTCGTCTTAGCTGGCAAGCACAGGTTGTGCTCACGTAAAAGCTGTAAAAAATAGTTCTGCTGTTCAGCCTTTAGATGTCACTCTTACTCCCTCCTAAGGTCTGTACAATAGATCTTACACTGAGGAGTTATTCTGTCTGTGAAATTCACTAACGTCTTCTTTTATTTATTATGCAAATTTATATTTTAATGTTAAGAAAAATTAAAGATTTTCCATTTCTTTTTCTAAGAACTCTCGAGGATAATATGTGAAAATTCAAATGTTTTTCTGAATTTGTGTAGGATTTATTTTAAAATGAGGGGATAATAAAACTAAGAGATTAAGAGCTTTAAAGGGAGGTGTCCCATGGCTACCCAAGCATTAAGTATTTTAGATGCCCTGGAAAATTTAAGCGCTATTGTTGATGCAGAGACATTAGATGATTTAGAGCTTACGGAAGATTATCGCCTTATCTTTCATGACTTAGAAGGCAATCAAGAAGAACAGGAAGAGATTTGGATAGGAGCTGGAGCTCAGGAGCAAACGCTTGAAGCGATTTCTAAAACATTTCAAGCTGTTGCACAGCATCTTGAAGTCTTTTACAGGCGTATGAAAGAGAGAGGGGATAAGCAGCATCTTGTAGAAAGTGTAAATGCTGTGATGGTTCTGGTTGGAGAGGCTGCAAAAAAATTAGAACGTACAGATTCAATCTTTCAACAACATCTGTCTCAGATGCCGGCCTATCACCAGCTTCAAGAATTTTATCGCTCTCGTATTATTAAAGAATTCCCTCAAGCATTTATCAAATCAGCTTCAAGTTCTTCAAAAGATCAGGAAATCTCTTCCAAACAAACAGCTTTAAATAACTTGCAGACACTGAAAGATGATCAACTTTATGAACTTTTCTACTTAAAAAATGAGGACGGCTATAATTTTTTCACTCCTGAACTTGCTCAACATATCAAATTGGCCTGTGAATTTGGTGAATATGCACAGACAGAGGCTGTTGATGATCCCTTGTTACAAATTAAAAACTGGGATGATCGTTCAAGGCATTTGATTGCTAAAGAAATCTTGCAGACAGTGAAAAGACCTTTGGAAGAGTATTTTAAATATGTATCTTTAATTAAAGATACAGAGCTTGCTCCTTTGTTAAATCGCGCGATTATGGCTTTGATGTTAGCCTCACATTCTAGACATTTATTAAGGCAATTTTCAGCCAAAACCTGTGCTCACTACATGCAAGACTTTATCGTTTTTTTACGAGAAGTGCTACATCACAGAGAATTTCAAAAATTACAAATCTATCCTATAACTTCTTCCCAAACAGGACTAAAATGTCTTAAAGATCTTGTACAAGATCTTGTACATGCATTGTTTTATTCGCATCCTCACCAAGAGGAAGTTAAGCAGTTTATTATTCAAAATATCTCTAAAGGCGCTGACCACGCGCATCTCTCGGCTTTTCTACAACATGCACAAACGAAAATGCAAAACTTGTTGTCAGCACATCCTAATGGTCCTGTTCTGAAGGCATTAGACATAGTAGCAGAACAAGAAGAAACAAGAGTGTTCGACCCTCTTTTATTAGGGAATTGGCCAGAGCATGGATTAACCTTACATAATTCATACCAGCAAATTCATGTGCTGCGTATGGGATGTCCAATTACACAACACATCATTCATAAAGCTTTTGTTACAGAAGAATTTAAAGAATTTTTGCGTGGATATAAAGGTGTTTTATTGTTTGTGAACTTGCAGGACAGAACATCTTGGAAAGAGTATGCTCGTTGTGAAGCTATAGAAAAATTAGGACAGCAAGCAGAATTCTCTAACAATTTTATTGTTGTCACATTGCCTATTCATACGGACTTTTATCAACAACGCGGTATCTATGCAGGGTTAGGTCAGTCAGAAGAGTTTATTAAGCAATTTATCCAGCAAATAAAAGACTCTACAACAGGATTTTATTTTCCAGAAGTGCTCCGTAAACCATTATTAGGACCTTTTTTAGAAAAACTGGTAAGATCTGTGCATCAGCACTACTTTGATCAACAAGATTTATTGAGCATACAACAACGACTTGTCTTCATTTCTATTGTTTTCAATGCCTTAGTAATTAAGGCATGGGAAGTCACTAAAGCTACAGATTTAGCACTAAGCTCAAAAGATGGTCTAGATTTGACAGCAGCTCTTACATTAGAACTGTGTGCCTTCCTTCATCCACATCCAGACCATACATGGATGGACACAGCCGTTGCACAATGCTTTGCTCCGACCCTGCTTTATAGGGAAAGGCTGCCCTCTAACGAATGTCTACAGCGTACGCAGGCTGTCATTCGCACAATGGAAGAACATCCTCAATCTCTTGCTAAGCTAGGTGTGAAGACATTTAATATACGTTTTGAGCTTTAGGATAATGTATATTTGTTTTTCAAATATCTGAGGTAAGGCTCAGGGGATAAAGCTTGCCCTGTCACACGTTTGATTAATTCTTCAGCAGAATACAAATGTCCGTGTTCATGAATTTCACATCGCAACCATGTGGTCACAAAATTTAAAGACTGTTCTTTTGCAAGACGTTGACCCCAGTCAGGATGTAGAGTTTCAAAGGTTGCAAAGATTTGAGCAGCATATAGATTCCCAAGAGCGTAGGTGGGAAAGTATCCAAAACCACCCATAGACCAATGGATGTCTTGCAAGCATCCTTCTTGATCTGAGGCAGGCTCGACTCCTAAGAAACGTTTCATAAGCATGTTCCACATATCTGGGATATCTTTAACGGACAATTCTTTTTTAATAAGAGCCTTTTCTATCTCATAGCGTACTAAAATATGCAGACAGTAGGTCACTTCATCAGCTTCAATACGAATGACAGAAGGGTGTACGGCATTCATAGCACGATAAAATTGATCTAGAGAAACATGACCTAACTGTGCGGGGAAGGTTTGAGCAAGCAGTGGATAGAAATATTGCCAAAATTGTTGACTTTGCCCAATAAAAGTTTCCCAAAATCTAGACTGACTTTCATGAATGCCTAGCGAAATGGCTTCACAAATAGGTGTTCCATAGAAATCTTGAGGTAAGCCCATTTCATATAACCCGTGACCTGCTTCATGTAAAATAGCAGAAAGACAATCTAATACAGAAGTTTTGTGAATACGCGAAGTAATGCGACTATCTGTAGGATGAAAGGAAGTTGAAAAGGGATGCGTAGACAGATCAAGACGGCCAAAATCAAAAGAGTAGCCCACTTTTTCAAGGATCAATTTGCCGAAATCCAATTGCTGTTGTTCAGCAAATGTGCCGTGCAGTATAGAAGTGTCTGCTCTAGGCTGTTTTTGAATTTGTTGTACAAAAGAATGAAGCTGTTGACCCAAAGCTTGAAATAAAGGATCGAGTTGAGCACATGTCATATCAGGCTCATAATGATCAAGCAAAGCATCATAAGGATGATCTTTGAATCCAATGTAATCTGCCTTTTGACGACTCATTTCAATGATTTTTTCCAAATAGGGAGCAAAAAGAGAAAAATTATTGTTCTGTCTTGCTTCAGCCCAAATGCCATGAGATTGTGAGCATAGCTTGGCAAATTGTTTCACAAACTTATTTGGAAGTGCTGCTTGTTTCTTGTAATCTCTTTGCAGCAATTTTAAAGACACAATTTGCTGTTGACTAAGGTGAGAGCAACATAATTGTCCCGTTTCAAGGTCAATAAAAGAAGCTAAAAGATTAGCATAAGAGGAGTGGGTTTTTTGCTCATGACATATACTGGCAAGTAATTCTAACTGCTCAGCACGTGCATGCGAAGCTCCCTTTGGCATATACGTTTCTTGGTCCCATTCTAATAAAGCTGAAACAGCTTCAAGTAGGCGTAGTTTCTTTGTATGTTCGACTAAAGTTTGATAAGTGTTGGTTGGCATAGATATTCAGGGTTTAAAGAAGTTGCTGTTTGAGGTAACCAAATACGGTCAATGCGCTCTCCCAAAGAGGCCAAAATTAAACGAGGATTGGTGTTTAAAGCACAACCAAGTTGTTCCAAAGGTTGTTGTGGACCAAATATCTCTGCCCAATCCCCCACACATACTTTGGAATGATGAGTAATATCTACCATCATAAAATCCATACAAATCTGTCCAAGTACAGGGGCAGGTTGCTGATTCAGCATGACATGTAAAGAGGGTCCATAAGAACAATGCCAACCATCATGGTAACCTATGCCTAAAACTGCAATTTTCTTATGTTCGTTTAAGGGGTTCCCGCAATAGCTCACTGCTTCTCCTTTCTCAACATAACGCGTAGCTAAAACACGAGTGCGTAATGTTAAAGCAAGATGAGGTACAAATAACCCAAACCCTATACGTGCCATATTACAGGCAAGAGAAGGAAATTTATGGTAACTGGTGGAGGCGTTGGCATGAATCCATTTAGGCCGCTCAGGTAATTGCGCAACAAATTTTTCAAAGGAACTTAGTTGTTGATGAGTCAGAGTGTCTTTGCTAGGGTCTTTAGCACCCATTAAGTGAGTCATGATGCCTTCAATAAAAAGATGCCGAGATTTTTTTAAGGCATGAATGAGAGCAGGAGCTTCTTCTACCGTTGCACCAAAACGATTAAGACCAGAATTAATTTTGATATGTACAGGATAAGAAGAAGTTGCAGCATGATCCAAGGCTCGAATTTTCTCAATCGTATCTACAGAAGCAGTGAGTTGATAGTCGATGACTTGTTTAGCTTCATGAGGTAAAAAACTCAAAACAAGGATAGGAAGATCTAGACCTGCTTGCCGTAGAGCTATTGCTTCTTGCAGGTAGGAAACCCCAAGATAAGGCACATTTAAACGCGAAAAAAAATGTGCTAACTGTACCGCTCCTACACCATAGCCATTGGCTTTCAACATAGGCATCGCTGGCACTCGATCAAATAACTTAAAGTTTTGATACAGAGCATTTGGATCGATGAGTAGTTCACTGTAAGCGGGCATAATTCCACAAAGAGAAAATGGTTAAAAGCGCAGGCGGGACGCAAATGGCCACAACTGGCGCCAGCAACTGACTTCCTCCTAGGATAGAGGAAGTGTTAACAATGACTAAATAACAGATTCCACCGAGCAAGGTCCAGAAAAAAAGCATGTAGACGGGCATTTGGCGAGAAAAATGCAGACAAAAAGGAGCTGGGATCAAAACAGCAAAAAGACAAGCTAAGGGAAGCGTTAATTGCTGTAAAAAATAAGCGGTTGTCTTTGCAATACGGTCAGGAACTTTATGCACAGATAAAGAGGTTTGATGACTAAGCTGAGATAATGACTGAGAGGTAAGAGGTAAAATCTTAGATTTTAGTGCTTTGTTGTCTAAAGAGATTGGAAGAGATTCCGTGGATGCTACACTTGTAACGCGTTTCCATCCTTTGTTTGTTTTTGTAAGCTTATCTACAAAATATCCCTGATGATTTTTAAGATCTAAGTATTTCATATGCCAAATTGTTGAAGAATTTTTGAGCCAATAAACATCCTCAAGAGTGTTTTGTTTTGCGTTGTAATTGGCATAAATTAATTCTGAATCATCTTGCGGCAAAGAAAGCATAGAAACAGTAGGGGCTGTTTGCTGTTTTAAGTAAGTACTGCGAAAATTGTGGTTCCAAGCATTAGCTTTGGGAGCAATCCATTGTCCATTGAAATACAAGGCTGTCATAACAAGAACAGCAAAGGCTAACAAAGGATGCAAGACACTACGTTTGGAGATTCCTCCTGTTGTTAAAACTATAAGCTCGCGTGTACGCGTAAGCTGAGTACAAAGAGTTACCGTGCAAAGCAAAAGCACAAAGCATACTAGGTGATTGAGAAGCTTCATCAGCTGCGTGAGCTCATACAGCAAGATGATGCCAAAATGCATATGAGGTTGTCTGAAAAGGTTAGCACGTGCAGAAAGGTCAAAAATAATAAGAAGAAATACTGTTGCACTCAAAAAAAAGAAAAACAATTTACTGATCTGTCGAAAAAGGTAATGTTTGTAAATCATGCAGTACCTGTTTGAATGCGTTGTAATTTCAACAGACTAAAGGTGGCTATAAGCAGGTGCGGCATCAACAAAAGAGGCAAGGCAAGAGAAAGTTGATGACCAAGTTCTTTGCCTCCAAAAATAGCCACAAGACTGAATAGAGTTAAGACAGCTACCCATATCACACCTCTTATATTTCTACTTCTTTGTGTATGAATACCAAAAGCTGCTCCCATTAGTGTAAATGTGAGAGGCATAAGTCCTAAAGAAAAACGTAGGGCTTTTTGAGTTTTGCATTGGCGCAACTGCTGAAAGGCTTTTTGAGTAGAAAGCTTACTTAGCTCTCGTTCTCTAGCTGAGAGTAAGCGCCAACATAAATGATCATGAGCTAATCTCCAGCCTTTAGTACGTAAAAGAGTCATCAGCTCTACAGCAGGAGAATGTGTACAATTGAGGTTTTCTAAAATCAAATGATCAAAACCTTGTTCTTGGGGCAGGGTGGTGATCCAGCTAGTTTGTTCTCCTTGAAGTTCACCTTCGACGATTGATAATCGATCACATAGCCCTAATACAAGTCTCTTCCCTGGAAGAGCTACAACTAAGTTGGCAACGTCATGTCCTTGACAAATAGGATCCATCTGTACAAAGGCTCCTTTTAATTGTCCTATAGCGGAATGCTGCAACATAACTAAAGGGTTAATAGATGTGACTTCTACAATCATTTCTCTTGTTTTGCGATGAGCAGACGTTGCTAACTCAGAATTAATATAAAAGGCCGCTAAACTTAGAAAGCTTCCAGCGGTTAACAAAGGAAGTAGAATATGCATTAGAGAATAACCACTAGCGCGTAAAGCTGTTAATTCGTTGGCAGTAGAAAGTCTTTGCATCAGCAATAGCGATGCCAATAAGCAAGCTATAGGTAAAGCTAACGGCAAAAGAAAGGGGATTTGTAAAAAAATAAATAAGCATAGTTTGGAAAGGGGAACTCCAAAAGCAGCAAATTGAGCAACGTCTTCAAGCTGATAGACTAGTAAAAAGGCAATAAATGTGCCTAACGTGAGGCCTAAAATTTTAAAATAGCTTAAGAGTAAGTAGCGTGAATAAAGAGTCATGTTTTACAATTACCGCCATGATTGAACACCATTTGCGTCAGTTTCTCAAGAAGTTTCATGATGGGCGTGCTTTTTTACTCGCTCTATCTGGAGGTCCTGATTCTATGGTTTTGTTTCGTCTGTTGCTTCAAGAAAATATTCCTTTCTCTGTAGCTCATGTTGATCATGGGTGGAGGGAGGAAAGTGGAAAAGAGGCGCAGCAATTACAAGAACTGTGCAATGAGTGCCGAGTTCCCTTTTTTCTTCATAAACTTAATATTCAAGGTCCTAATTTAGAAGATCGTTGTAGACAAGCGCGTTATGCGTTTTTTCGACAGTGTTTAACTCCTCAAATGCAAGGTGTTGTATTAGGGCATCAGGCGGATGATTGGTCCGAAACAGTTTTAAAGCGTATTTTTGAAGGAGCTAGATTAACAAAATTATCAGGATTAAGACCTGTAACACAATTTGAAGAGATGACTCTTTTAAGGCCCTTGCTTCATGTGCGCAAGAAACAGATTTTATCCTGGTTGCACCAACATGGACATTGGTTTTTTGAAGATGCTACTAATTTAGATCCAAGATTTTTGCGTTCCCGTTTTCGTTTAGAGATACACCCTTTTTTAGAGAAAAAATTTGGTAAGGCTTTAGATAGTAGTCTTGTACGATTGGCTCAAGCTTCCTTAGAATTAGAGCATCATGTAAACTTCTATCTAAATAGATATTCGATTCTTACAGAAGAAGATAGAGTTAGTCTTGATTTCAACCACTGTATTCCTCAAACAGATTTTGAGTGGAGGATGGTTGTATCGAGTTTTTTTGAACGGCAGGGTATAAGTATTTCTTCTCACTCCCAACAACAAATTATCGAACACTTGCAGCGGCGTAGCACGCGTAAGACCTTGCGTTTAAAAAACTGTTATGTGACACTCCATCGTCTGGTTCTTACTCTTCAGCCTGTAATGGTTTAGACAAGTTTGGATTTTTGTAAGTAGAATTGTTGTAAAATTAGTGTTTTATTTAATTTGTTATTACCTATAATTATATTTTAGGCAAATCTAAAGACGTTTCAATATGAATTACGATAAAAAAAATAAATCAGATGACTCTCAAAAGAAAGGTTTTCCTTCATCTTTCTTTTTACTCCTATTGGCTGTGATTTTATTGATCCTTACAGTTCAAAATTTCATGACCGTTAAACGGGCTAAAGTGGGATTTAGTCATCAGGTTGAGCATTTGGTTAATTTAAATCTTATTGTTCCCGAAGAAAGTCGAAAAGTTTCTCTAAATGATAATCTTGTGACATTTAGCGGTAAATTTCGAGACCAGGAAACAGAAGAGGGTCGTAAGCGTTATCATTATTTAGAGCTTTTAGAATCAAATCATCAATTAAATGATGAGAAACAAGAGGTTCTAGCAGAGTTAGATAGATTAGAAAAAGCAGTTGTTGATTCTGCAACGTGGTTTTTGGAAATTACAGGTCAGCCCATTCCACAAGGAGGGTATCGAGTAGTAGGAGATGTCTACAACTTACCTCAGCGAGATAATTCTGTTGTTATTCAACAATTGCCACAGCGTGATGTCACAAACCTGCCTATGCTTAGCACACTTCTAGCTAAGGTCAGATCAGACCAAGGCTCTACAAAAAATGCTGAGGATATGGCAGCCTTTGAAGCTGGATTGACTTCTCTTATCGAAGATTTTCGTTCTCCTTTATTAGGGATCGGTTCAGAAACTTTGAAGCAAGAATTGAAGACAATGAGTCGTCAGGTTGCAGATGCTTCTAATCCTAATACACCTATTGCTGCGAAGTTAGAATTATATGAACAGGCTTTAGTGCGTTTGAAAAAGATCTCTGAAACATTAGGAGAATCTGTCAATAACATGCGTTTGACAGAATTGCGATCTATACGCCAATACAAAGATGAAATCGAAATCTATGCAACATTGTTAGGTAAATTAGAACAAAATCAGGTTCAGTTAGATAAGACTCGTCAAAATGTTGCCAATATCATTTGGTTCTTCAATAATAAAGAGCTTTCAACACGTGCTTTAGAAAAACAGGATCCTGAGACATATAGTCATTGGTTTGCAAATGCCAAAGAAGAATGGGACAGTTTTAAGAACAACGCAGGGCTTACTTTTAAAGCTCCTGATCAGCCACGTAATCTTGTTTTAGAAAAAAGATTCACAAGCGAAGAGCCAGCACCTAACTACATGAGCTACTTGTTTACACTGCTCCCTGTTGTGCTTGTGATTATGTTGCTCTACTTTGTCTTTTCTCGTCAGATGAAAGGAGTAGGTGGCTCTGCCATGACATTTGGTAAGTCTCCTGCACGCATGCTACAAAAAGGTAAAAACAAAATTACATTTAAAGATGTAGCAGGTATCGATGAAGCTAAAGAAGAACTTGTTGAAATTGTCGAGTTTCTTAAGAACCCTTTGAAGTTTACTTCCCTTGGGGGAAGGATTCCCAAAGGTGTGTTACTTGTTGGGCCTCCAGGTACTGGTAAAACAATGGTAGCAAAAGCTGTAGCAGGTGAGGCGGATTGCCCCTTCTTTTCTATCGCAGGTTCTGACTTTGTTGAAATGTTTGTTGGGGTTGGAGCAAGCCGTATTCGTGATATGTTTGATCAAGCTAAGAAGAATTCTCCTTGTATCATCTTTATTGATGAAATTGATGCGGTGGGTCGTCATCGCGGAGCTGGTATTGGTGGAGGACATGATGAGCGTGAGCAAACTCTTAACCAGCTGCTTGTTGAAATGGATGGTTTTGATACCAATGAAGGTGTCATTCTTATGGCTGCAACCAACCGCCCCGACGTTCTTGATAAAGCTTTGTTGAGACCAGGTCGTTTTGATCGACGTGTTGTCATTAGTTTGCCTGATATCAAAGGACGTTATGAAATTTTGAAAGTTCATGCCCGTAAGATTAAAATAGATCCTACTGTTGATTTAATGGCTGTAGCACGCAGCACACCTGGAGCATCGGGCGCTGAATTAGAAAACTTGCTTAATGAAGCAGCTCTTTTAGCAGCTCGTGTAGGACGTACAGCTGTCACAGGACCTGATGTTACAGAAGCTCGTGATAAAGTCCTTTTTGGGAAAGAACGTCGTAGCCTTGAATTAGATGAGAATGAGAAAAAAACCACTGCTTACCATGAATCTGGTCATACTGTAGTAGGGTTAAAAGTTGAACACGCTGATCCAGTAGATAAAGTGACCATTATTCCACGTGGTTTCTCTTTGGGAGCTACGCACTTTTTACCTGAGAAGAATAAGTTGAGCTACTGGAGAAAAGAGATGTTGGATCAGTTGGCTGTTCTTATGGGAGGCCGTGCAGCTGAAGAAGTCTTTTTAGGGGATATCTCTAGCGGAGCTCAACAAGATATCGCACAAGCTACACAATTAGCTCGTAGCATGGTTTGTCGTTGGGGAATGTCGGAGCAATTAGGTCTGATTGCTTATGAAGATAGCTCTGACGTCACAGACTACGGGGTTTCTTATCAGAATAAAAATTATTCAGAGCAAACAGCCAAAGCTATTGATGACGCGGTTCGTACCTTAGTGCAGGAAGCTTATCAGCGTGCTTTGGATATCGTACGTGCCTATCGTGCTGAAATTGACCATATGTCTCAGATGTTAATAGAGTTTGAAACTTTAGATGCTGCGGATATTAAAAATATTCTGGCTCATACCTGGGATCCTGAGGAAAAAAGAAAGAAAATCTCAAATATTGAGAATCAATTCAAACGTAAGCCAGAGACCCCCCCTCCTCTGCCTGATCATATTGTAGATCATCCGGGTGGAGAAGGTGGCTTTGGATTAACACCTGTATCTTAGTATCCGTTAAAGATGCGTGGGTAAAAAGTAGAGGAAGGCCTCCCTTAAGCCGACGGCTGGGGAGTTGCCTGTCTTTTGAGCTCTGCGATATAGTAAAGCATAAAGCAACTAAAACCCCCAAAAATCCCAGACATGATAAATAAAGGGGTCGTATTGAGCTGTTGGAAGGGCTGTTGCTGAAAGTAGGCTGCTAAACCAATACCTAAGAGACTGATGGCAACCAAGGCACACCACAATGCCGCAGATTTGCAGGGGCAGCTATGAGGATGTTCTACTCTGCTGGAAGTAGCTACAGCTTCTGATAATGGAAGTACCATAATTCCCCCTTATTGATGCCTTAATTTTATATTAAAATTATTAATTTTTCATTAATTTAAAATAAGTTAATTAAATTTTAAAATAATAATTTTACCTTTTGTTAGCTGGCAGGGAATGGACCTGGTCTTGGATTGACAAGATAACAAAGGGTGGCACTATCAAATTGTGCGCCGGGATATTCTGAAAGACCTGTTGATTGATTGAGAATTTTGAATTCATAGCGATCCTTAGATCTGTTGTAGGATAAAGCAATTTTATCACTAGCCGAGACATCAGGGTTTAAGCTGGTTCTCCAGTTAAGATCTGCAAAAGGAATAGCAACAGCACAGTTAACGCAATCACAGATTCTTCGATAGCAATCAAATAATGAATAATCGTAAATGTCGTGTTGAAGGCAGAAGCGATAAAACTGAGAGGCTAGAACGTAAGGATGCTGAGGCTTTTTCAAGACGCTTAATGCTGTATACACGTTCTTGGGATCTAATGTTGTTAAGGAAGGAACAGAGCAAATCATCCTCCAATCAGCAAGACTAAGAGGAGCCACTAAGATATTATCAGGATGAACAGCAACGTTAGCTTGTTGTCTTAAAATTTTTTTTAGATGACGACGGCTTAAAGAAAGCAGCTCGTCTGATTGAAGGATGCAACTGTGATCATCGAATTTTATAATGGCGCTAACGGCTGGGGATTGTCTGATTTTTTCATGCAAGGAAAGAAGAAAGTATTTAGGCGTAGACCCGTTAACAGTGTGTTCCAATATACTAGTCCGAAATAGGTGACGGATTACAGTGGAGCTGTTGCCATTAAAAGGTAAAACAAAAACATCATTTGTTCGTATCATGTCTAGAGTTAGAGGAAATTTATCTAATTGATAATGGGGGAGCATGGTCAGATACAAACATTCAGCGAAGTCATCACTTAACACCCATGCACTTAAGCGACTATCAGGGAGAATTTTTGATAAAAGACGGCTAAACTTGGAAAAGGAAAGATTAGAAAATCGTTGACCAGAAGTATCAATGAAATAAAATTGACGTCCGTCGGAACTAACTTCCTCTAGGGCATCTCGAATTTTGGTTTTAAAAATTAAAAGAGATTCTAAAAATATGAAGCGAGATAAGTGCTTGATCATAGCTTCTTCGCTAAACGAAATCCCAGACTTTTTTAGCGCTTTAACAAGGTCTGCAAGATATCTGTCTCGATCACTTATTACAGGGGAAGGAGCATGATGATTGGTAACTTGAGCAGCTACACACAGTAGATTGAGTAAGGCATTTCTATTCAAAAAAGTGAGCAGTTGCAAGGCTTCTGTTCTTGTCTCTTCATCAAAACAGTCTTTGAGTTCTCTAGAGGAAGCTGTTTTGCTTACTTGTTTTTGTGGAGGGATGCTTCCTGTGACCTCATAAACACGGGATAGGGCCGTAACGTCTAGCACAACATCAGGATTCACTTCTGTGTGGGTTAACTCTTCTTCTACAAGATAACAGGATGTCAGGTGTGCAAGAGGAAACGTGAGGTCTTTAATTTTTACAGAGTTGGTTTGGAGTAAACGCATAAGTACTTGGAGGCGTTTATAAGGCAGAGCAGTTCCTATCGTATTGATAGCAACGGTCATTGAGCAGGTAGAATGGGTGGGATATTGGGGATAATAGTCTAACATCGATTTTACAAGCACCCAAGCAGTACGTTGTGGTGTAATCGGATGATGAGAAGCTATCTGCCAATCTAAGCGAATATGATTTACTAGCTCTGCATGCACTCTAAAAGAACCATTGAGTACAGTGCTAAGTTCTGTTTGATAAACAAGAGGGTGTGATGCGATGTCCTGTACGACATGTAGCATGTGTTGGCAATGTTCAGGGGTTAAGTAAGAGGCAAGGGCAGAGTGTAACAATAGCTTGATAACAGAAGTGGCATCTGCATTAAAAAATCCAGATGGAGAAACAAGCATTCTGCAAAAAGCTCTGAGAATATATTGAGTAATAGATAAGGGTAGAGCCTCTTTTGCTTTAGATGGCAGAAAAGAAGATTCCTCTTCTAAGCTTCTAATATAAGTAAGCATCTCTTGGATGCGATATTCCGCTAAAGTGTCTGTAAGAGTTGGTAAATGCTGATCTCTTTCTAAATAATAAAGAAAAAGAGAGAGTTCTACTTCAGGAGAAGAAGAAGATAAAATCTGAGAAAGTAAATTACGAGCTTGTCTTTGATCAGTTTGAAGAGAGCGGATCCGGTTTTTGCACAAAGAGACTAAGCTTGTATCTTGACTAGCAAGAGGTGCTGGAAACAGTCGTCGTGCTAAAAGTGGCTGCTTTGGATTGGAAGAAGATAATCGTAAGACTTTCCTTTGGCTTAGAGGACTCCTATCTAATGCTTGCGATGATGAGGATGGAGATCCTTGAAAATGAGGGTCAGTACTGCTAATTGTTTGCTGAGCAAGCTCTCCCACAACAGCTTCGTGCAGAGGTCTTTTTTTTGACAAAAAAGGCAAGGCTTCTAAGAGAACAGCATCTTTGGCTATAGCTTTAACAGACATTTTAAAAAGGCGATGATAGCTTAACAAAAGTGTTTAAGACAATTTTTTTGGTAAGATCGGATGCTTTAAGCTATCGCTCTAGCTTTGCTTGTTGATCTTATGCTCAAGATTAGTGCTTTTAAAGGCATGAACTATTTCAGGAATAGAAAATTCATGCTTGAAGTTCAAAAGTTAGCTTTCAGAGCCACGACAGTTTCTACATGCATAGTCTGAGGAAACAGGTCAAAGGGGGTCACTGATTCGATTTGATAATGAGCAAGTAAAGCGAGATCTCGCGCCAGAGTAGCTGGATCGCAAGAAATATAAATCACGTGGTTAGAACGTAATTGCTGAAGTAAAAGTGGGTCACATCCTTTGCGAGGAGGATTCAAAATGGTTAAATCTGCCGGTTGAGCTTTTGCTTCTCCAACTTGAAAATGACAATTTGTTATATGATTGAGAACAGCATTTTCTTTTGCACACTCTATAGCTTGTGCAACACATTCGGTGCCTTGGACTGATTTTGCATGGTCAGCCAAAAACAAGGCAAACGTGCCGACACCTGTATAAGCATCATAAATATGTTCATGGGATTGATTCTTAGTAAGACGTAGTACTTCTTGAATCAAATTCTCGGCTTGCCATGAGTTAACCTGAAAGAACGAAGCTGGTCCCACTTTGAATTTTTTACCAAGCAAGGATTCAAAAAAATAGGGACGTCCACTTAAAGAACGAAATTTTGTGCTTAAGATAGTGTTAGAGCTATTTGTATTAATGTTTTCTACAACACCTACAACATGAGGGAATTTTTTTTGCAACAACTGAGCAAAAGGCCGAAAATCATTTTGACCCGTTGTAACAAGAATCACTAATGTTTCATGAGTAAAGATACCTTGTCGAATTAAAACATGACGTAAAGAGACAGAATGGGGAAGATGTTCGCGAATCCATGTATAGACGTCTTCTCCTTCTCTATTATGGATGTAGCAGTGAGGTACATCGATAATGTCATGGCTATTTTTTCGATATAAACCAATCTTACGCTGTTTTTGCGTTTCAAAAACAGGAAGTTGAATTTTATTACGATAATGTAAGGGCAGAGGTGAGGCAACACAGGGTTGTACTTCAGGGAGGTCTTTTAATTTCCCAATGCGTTCTAAAGCATTGATGACACGCTGACGCTTAAGTTGAATCTGTTGTGTGTATTCAAGATGCATAAGATGACATCCTCCACAGGTTCCAAAAAGAGGACAGGGGGGAGTTTGTCGAGCCTGTGATGGCTCAAGCACACGTACTAAAGAACCTTTAGCATAATTCTGTTTGCGTAAGGTAAGAGTTACCTCAACATGTTCACCCGGCAAAGCGCCTTCAACAAAAATTTTTAATCCATCTTCTAAGGTTCCAATACCCTCTCCTAGAGCTCCCAATGCATGGATTAAAACTTGATAAGACGACATAAAAGAATGATAAAATAATTATAGATAATAAAGTATCTAATAATAAAGCTTTATTGTCTATAGGGAGCTTTTATAAGACAGGAGGGAGATAATCCCTAATTTCTTGTGCTGTCGCATGAACGATATCTTTGTGAACATCATCCTGAAGCAACTTAGTTGCAGAAGAACTTAAAGCGCTACGTAGAAGGCTTACAAAAGGAGATTTTGCAACGATATAAAGGCGATCAAACGTATGTTGATTTACGCCTTTTTCAATATAGTCGGCAAGTTGACGGGCAAAAATAGAAGCTTCTTTTTCTTTGATAGATGTGCGTGGCTCCAAACCATCCGAGCCAAAAGACCCACGATAAGAACCTTGTTTATCAGACACTAAATCTTGGGGGTGTTTGTGACCTTCATCATGTTTCAAGATCGTTAACTCAATCAAAGTGTTACCGTTTTCAGAATGAAAAACTTTTGCTTCACTTTGATTTGCTACAACAACCCAAACTTTTCTCATTTTTACCTTTCCTAAGTAAGTATCTGATATGTTCTTAACAGGCTCACAACGTACACAGAATAGGGGAGGAAGTCAATAAAGAAAACAAACAAGCTTTCACAAAAGCTAAGAAAATTCTCAAATAGGAGCTTTTGAATAGAATAAGAAATCTCGTTGACAGATTCTCAAATCCTGACATATGGTGGCGCTTCTATAATTTATAGGCTCATGACGATCATGAAACGCTTTGCTCTTGTCGCAGCGCTTTTTTCTTTACGCATGCATGCGCTTCCTATAGGTAATATTGCCGACGGGGAGTTATATCAAAACAGCATATGTTGGAATGGTTCGGTATGTTGTAAATATGGAACAACGCTGTGTCAAGCTCTGGGTTTGCGTGTTGGATTTTACGGCGATTATGTCTACAACCGCTTTCTTGAAGTTAATCAAACGTACATTCCTTCTTCCTCAATTCAACAAACAACTCTGAGCACAAATGCGGGATTAGTCATCCTAAATTTTTTTGAATGGTTAGATGTTTTTGCAACTTTGGGGACAACATCTTTAGATTTATCCACAAATGGCTACTCTTTTGCTAATAGTCTAGGAACAGATACTGTTAAGATTTCCATGCAATTTCCGGCGCAGTTTTCCTGGAGTGTAGGCATGACTGGAACCATATGGACTTATCGATGTTTTGTGTTTGGTTTTGAAGGTCAATATTTTAGAGTAAACCCTCAGTTAACTAATTTTACGCGTTTGAATACAGGACGGGCGGATTATCTTAACCGTCCAACCGCCTACCAAGAATGGCAGGCAGGGGTGGGAGCAGCCTATCGTTTTACAACAGGATACAGTGGCGTGACTTTTGTGCCTTATGTGGGAACAAAGTGGTCTTCCGGTAAGTTTAGCTTCAATGATTATACATTCTCTTTCCCAGGTGTCACTTCGGGTCACTATACGTTGTACAACCTTACCCCTCAAAAATCTTGGGGCCTAGCCGTAGGTATGACAGCGATGTTTTGTCAAACAGCAGGTCTTAATATTGAGGGTAGATGGGCTGATGAAAGTGCACTCAGCGTTCAGGGGCAAGTTCGTTTTTAAAAAAATCTTACCTTGGGTGCCATGAAGAAGTTAATTTTAAGTGTTTTCTTAACTTTTGCAGTAGGGATGGTTTATGCTCTTCCTGTCTCCAACCCCATAGAATCTAGCCTTTATAAAAAAGGCATTTGCCGTACTCCATGTCGAGATATTTGCAACCCATGCTTTAAATGGCTTGATGCTTTTGATTTGAGAATAGGTTTTTATGGAGATTATGTTTTTAACCGTAATCTACAGGCTAATGCTACTGTTGATAATTCCGGTAATTGTGTTGACACTACAACACTTTTTACGAACGCAGGAACTTTAACGCTGAATATTTGTGATTGGTTAGACGCTTATGCTGTGTTAGGTGAAACATCTATGAATCTGATCACTCACGGAGCTTTATTTCTGACTACAGAGGGGGGCTCCATTAATAGTGCCGTGGATGCTGACTTTAACACGGGTTTTTGTTGGAGTGTAGGAGGGCGTGCTACACTTTGGGGATATCGTTGTTTAGCATTTGGTTTAGAAGCACAGTATTTTCGAGCCTCAACAACACTGAATAGCTTTTCAGATGCAATGGGGTATGCGTATTTTAATTCTAATAATCAAGCTTCCTATTCAGAATGGCAAGCCGGACTAGGAGCCTCCTACCGTTTTGTGTCGGGATGTCCTGAGGTGAGCATGGTTCCTTATCTTGCTGTTAAGTGGTCTGGATCACAATTTCATGTTCCTCCTTTAACATTTACAATTCCAGGAATCGGTGCAACCAATACTTATACACTACGTGATCTCAATAATAGTAGATTATGGGGATATGCTGTGGGTATGACAGCAACGATCAATAGCTCCTTTGGTGTAACAGCAGAAGGGCGCTGGGCAGATGAATCAGCAGTCTATGTAGGCAGCCAATTACGCTTCTAAAGCATAGACAGTCTGTGTGAGGTTTTTTGTGAAAAGGACAGATGAAAGTAGCCAAATTTCTTTTTAACCGTTATGAATAGCGTAAAAGAGAAAATAAGATGAAAAAACTTGCCTTTGTGGGTTTGCTTTGTCTACCAGGCATGCTGGCGTGGGCCCTTCCTATCTCTAATCCTATTGATGCTAGTTTGTATACACATAGCACATGGAGTAGAAGGACATGCCGAGATATTTGCGACCCTGCCTTTTCTTGGTATGATGCCATGGATGTACGTATTGGTTTTTATGGCGACTATGTTTTTAATCGTTATTTACAAGTGAATAACTCTACAAATCAGCCAGGAAACTGTGTTGACACGACAACTATTTTTACAAGCGCAGGTACTGTTACAGCCAATATTTATAATATCATTGATGTCTATGGAGTATTTGGTGCCACACATCTTAACATCAACACAAATGCTAAATTATTTTTAAACTCCGCTCCTATTGCCGGGGTATCAGTTGTGAATTTAGATTTTCGTCCTAATTTCTCTTGGAGTGCCGGTGGACGCTGGACCGTAGTGAATTGCTCATGTTTTGGTCTAGGTATGGAGGGACAGTATTTTCGTACAAATGTTCGTCTAAATAGCTCCTATGACGGGGTAAGTATCACGTATTTTAACAACGATAATACAGCCATTTACAGTGAATGGCAAGCAGGCGTAGGGGCTTCGTGTCGCTTCAATAATTGCTATCCAGGTTTAAGTTTAGTGCCTTATGCGGGTGTTAAATGGGCCGGGGCTAATTTAAGTTTACCTACCATCACGTATGCAGACATAAACTCTAATACTTTTACGTTGCGTAATTTGCATAGCAGTAAACTTTGGGGTTATGCACTTGGAGTGACTGCTACATTAAATAGCATGTTTGGTGTAACAGTAGAGGGACGCTGGGCAGATGAATCAGCTGTCTATGCGGAAAGTCAATTGCGTTTCTAATAAGAGAGAAAAGGTAAAGTTGCTAGGTGGTTACATGAGTCTAAAAGAGAGAAGATAATGAAGAAACAGCTCTTAACAACTCTTACAGTCTTGTTATCTCAGCAGGCTTATACATTGCCTTTAAGTAATCCTATTGAGGCTAGTTTATACACAGAGGGAGTGAGGTGCTTAAATTGCAGAGGTTATGAAGCATATCCTTGCTGGAAAAATGAGTTTGGTGTTCGTATTGGGTTTTATGGCGATTATGTTTCTAATCGAAATCTGCAGGTGAATGCTTTTTCTAACAACAATGCAAATTGCATTCAAACAACAACTCTTTTTACAAATGCAGGAACAATTACATTTAACTTTTGGAATTGGATAGATCTATACGTTTTGATGGGCGCCACTCATCTTAATTTAACTTCAAATTCCTCTGTCTTTACATTGAATACTACAAATCAAGCCATCACTCAGTTAGATTTTTCTCCCACTTTTGCGTGGGGTGTAGGAGGAAGGGCTACACTTTGGGAATGTCATTGTTTTGGAATAGGCGTTGAAGGCCAATATTTTCGTACAAGACCCTATCTTAATAGCTCTACTACAGCACAAAGCATCGTGTACTTCAATAACTTTGATACACCCGATATCTATTCTGAATGGCAGGTGGGAATAGGGCTTTCTTATCGTTTTGTGACTCGAGATTTATCCACAAGCTTTGTGCCCTATGTGGGTGCTAAATGGGCAAATGCAGCACTAAGTATGAACAATACAGCCTATGCTCAATCTGGAGCAGGCTTTTATATACCAAATCTAGAAAACGGTAAGGTGTGGGGTTGTGCAGCTGGTGCAACACTCACGGTTTATAATACTTTTGGCGTAACAGTAGAAGGACGTTGGGCAGATGAGTCTTCTGTATATGCAGAAGGTCAGTTGCGCTTCTAGATTGTTTTCGTTGATTATCAAATAGTTAGAGATTTGTTTCTAGGAAAGGCTTTTTTCAAAATGATTAAGAGATATTTGGATTAATTTGTTTAGGATGTCTCTGTAATTAAATGGGTTGACAGTTTCTTAAGACGTGCGTATCTTCCACGTGCATGGTTTTGCTGAGAGAGACTGTACGTTTTATCTACACTTGAAACTAGAAATCAATGACACATGCCTTCAGAAAGTACAGTCAGCTCTTAGTGTTTTGTTGCGGCTTGGTGACCAACATCAAAGCACGGCTCTCCATGCTATGTCCGGGCAGATGGGTACGGATATAGAAAGAAGAAATAGTCCCATCCAAACTATATTTAAATGGAGCAGTGTTATTGCGCACACTGGTAAATAGATGAAAAAGATGCCATGGATAACAAGTATGCTTTTAATGAGTGCCACACTCATTGCAGCGCCTTCTCATCAAGGGAAAGCAGGGAAAAAACATCAAGAAGAAGTAGTTCGTCAAGAAGAAGTAGTTCGTCAAGAAGAAGTGGTTCGTCAGCCAGTTAGTATTTCAGTAGGTCAAGATGAACAGCTATTTTTGCTTCCTCATTTACAGACAGAGAAATCTGATTTAATCGGCCAACATATTTTAGACATTGGTTGTGGAACGGGAGCGTGGGCTCTTTCTTTAGCAACACGAGGTGCTCAGGTCTCAGCTTTTGATTTTCAAAAAGATAACTTAGAAAAAGCACAAGTAGCGATAGCATTAGCTGGAATAGGAGAAAAAATTTCGTTGGTGGAAGGTAATCCTTTAGACCTGCCTTATGGAGATAGGCTTTTTGATGGAGCTATTAGTGTGCAAATTGGGCAACAAATTGCAGCAACTGAATATGCATTAACAGATAATGGTTTTTCTGTGACAGGTCTTGATCGACATATGAAAGAATTAGCTCGCGTCTTAAAGACTGGTGGAGAATTGACGGTTGTGATTCCTGCATCTTACGACATTGTATTCACAGACGGGAGTTGTTCTCAAGAAGCTGCTCTAGAGCATATTCATAAAGAATTATCTCAACTTAAAGGATGCGTCGATGCTGAACGTATCAAAGAGGGATTAGGAAGGTTAAAAGAAGTGAATCGTGCAACCTTTGTTGTGCATCATGATGCTTTAAAACTTGTAACACAAACTTCTGAATTGCGTAGCGGAGATGTCATTTGGCGTAAAGAAGCAGACCATATACAAAATGGTTTCTACCATACCGAAGAAGAATACCTCATTGCTTTGCATAATGCAGGGTTGCGTTGTATAGAAGTCAAAAGACCTTGCTTTTTTGGGACTGTAAAATATCAATTTTATCAAAAGGAACATCAAGGTGAGAAAGGATTGGGAGTGGGTTATATAGAAAATAACCCTTTTACAATTTTTGTAGCTGTCAAGGGTTCTATATCACATAGCAGAAGAGTTTAGAACCCAGAGCAAATAGTGCTCTAAGGCTTCTAAAGAAAAAACCTTACTGCGATAGCCAATATAACCATCGGGCCGAATCACAAAGACAGATTTTGGCCCGTTTTTATAGGCCTTGAAGACATCCTTGCCACCAATAAGATGTAAATCTATCCAGGGAGAAAAACGTTTAATAAGATGAGAGATATCAGCATTTTGTTCAAAGATCAGAATTTGATGTTTTTGGGAACGAAATAAATCAAACAAAGAGCGGCCATCTTCTAAGTGTGCGTACGGAGCGCGTGCCCCGGTACGGGGAGCCGACCAAAATAAATTGTCAGATTGTGCATAGCATTTGCAGTAATTGAGGGCTAGTTGACTGACTTTATAAGAAATTTTCTTAGAGAACATGGGGATAAGATTGAAACAATAGAGAAGGTGACTCAAAAGGTGTCTGACCCAAGAAGAAGCAATGAAAGCAAGTCCTGTAATTTTTTCTGTGGTGCGAAGTATTTTACAAATGGCGTACATGCGTTCTTTCTCATAGGTATTGAGTATTTGTTTATTAGACGCTTGCTTGATGACTAGATCGAGTTTCCAAGACAGGTTATAAGCGTCTTGTAGGCTCATGTTCATGCCTTGTCCTCCTATGGGACTGTGAACGTGTGCAGCATCTCCCATTAAAAAACAGTTATTTTTATGAAAGTGTTCTGCATGGCAGGTTCTAATCCAAAACATAGAAGTCCAGGTTAACTTCTGTAAAGAACCGAGCTTAAGTCTTGCACGTTCATAAAAGAGTCGTTCGATAAACTCTAAAGAATAAGAGCTTTTATCACATTGTTCAGAAGCATTTGCTGCAAAAGCAAGGCGATACATGTTAGGAGGGAAGGGGAAAATTGTAATAGGATCCTTATGACCTAAAAAAACATGGATTTGGTGAGGGGAAAAATGTATGTCGCCCTGTATGTCTAATAAAACAAATGTGTTAGCAAACCCCTGGCCTAAAAATTTAACACCCATTCCTTCTCTTACGCGGCTTCGTCCTCCATCTGCACCAATGATCCAATCAGGCTGAAGAATTTCTTCTGAACCATCAGGCTTGCGTAGATAACAGATGCCATTTTCAAGTTTTGTGAGTTCGGTTTTCCATTCAACTTCTGCACCTAAAGTTTTTAAATGGTCGTAGAGGATTTGTTCTGAAACAGGCTGAGGTAGAAATAGGATATAGGGATAAGGGGAGGGTAGGTGTTTGAAATCTAGTAAGGTTTTGTGGTTTTTACCGTAAAAGGCAACTCCTTCTCCTTTGACCCCAGCTGCTAGAAATGGTTCTACTAACCCTGTTTGATCTAAAATTTCTAACGTGCGAGCATGAATGCCTAAGGCTTTAGTCTCTTGAGATAAGTGTTCTTTGCGGTCAATGAGACGAACGGGATGACCCTTTTTTAGCATTTGGTAGGCAAAAAAAAGTCCTGTGGGACCGGCTCCTACTATTAAAATCAAAGGTTTTGTCATATTAAATGATACTTTTATCGTGGTTTAAATTTAATGATTACATTACCTTTAAATAAAGAGCAACTGATTATGAAAGCAATGTTATTACATAAATTGGGTGAGCCACTTAAGCTTCAAGAAATCGAGCAACCTCAACCCCTAGATCATCAGGTTTTAATACGGGTTTTGGCTTGTGGAGTATGTCGAACAGATTTGCATATTATTGATGGTGAGATTCCTGCTCCTCATTTACCACTTATTCTAGGACATCAGATTGTAGGGAGTCTTGTGGCGATTGGGAAAAATGTAACAAGATTTCATCTTGGGCAACGAGTGGGTGTGCCGTGGTTAGGTCATACTTGTAAACGTTGTCATTATTGCTATTCACATCATGAAAATCTCTGTGATCAAGCCTTATTTACAGGTTATCACCTTCAGGGGGGGTATGCAGAATATTGTGTTGCAGATGCCGACTATATTTTTGCTTTACCTCAACAATATTCAGATTGTGATGTTGCGCCTCTTTTATGTGCAGGGATGATAGGCTATCGCTCTTTAAAGATGACAAAAAGTGCTCAACGTATAGGTTTTTATGGCTTTGGAGCATCTGCGCATTTGTTATGTCAGCTTGCAACGCATCAAGGCAAGGAAGTTTTTGCGTTTACAAGGCCAGGTGACAAGGCAGGGCAGGAGTTTGCGCGTTCTTTAGGAGCTGTGTGGGTAGGGAGTTCTTTGCAACGACCTGCCCAACAGCTGGATGCTGCAATTATCTTTGCACCTAGAGGAGAATTAATTCCTCTTGCTCTGGCAGCTGTGCGTAAGGGAGGTATTGTTGTTTCCGCTGGTATTCATATGAGCCAAATTCCAGCTTTTGATTATGCGCTATTATGGGGTGAAAGGGTGCTCTGTTCTGTAGCAAATTTAACACGAGAAGACGGGGAAGAGTTTTTATCCTTAGCTTCTCAGTTTCCTATTCAAGCTCAGGTTACAAGCTATCCTTTACAAGCTGCTAATGAGGCTTTATCGGACCTCAAACAAGGGCATCTGCATGGCTCTGCTGTATTAGTTCCTTAAGATGCTTATCGTTTTTGCACAAGATAAGTTAAAAAATAATCTTCTAATTTATAGACAGCTTTAGGTTTGCCATGTCATGATGCCAGCATGGCTTGGATATCCTTCTTACTTATGTTGTGCGTGCCATTAATGGCGCAAGAACCCTTAAAAGTTGCTGGAAGTTTTGTTACACCTCCTTTAGATTTTACGCGCGGTCGTAAGCAAGTGGGTATGGAAGTAGATTGGCTTCGAGAAATTGCTAAAAAGCTCGATCGTGATCTTGAGTTTGTTTATGCCCCGCAAAATGGATTAGATGAGTGGATAGCAAGCAATCAGTGCGATATCCTGATAGGGGAACTCTCTTCTTTGCAGAATGTAGAGGCAGTTATGATGAGTCAGCCTTTTTTAGAAAGTTCTGTCAGTATTTTAGTAGATCAGCGTTTAAGACCTGCTTTGTGTTGTCTAGAGGATCTTAAAACTGCAACGGTTGGGGTTTTAGAGCATAGCTTAGAAGCTGATAGTATTCAAAAAATGTATCAGGAAGGAAAGATTGGCAAGGTGGTTGTCTATCCTCTAGAGCGCACACTGGATGCTCTAGCTGATCTTACTACAGCACAAATCGATGCTTTTGCACGTTTAAGTGCTGTAGCAGCTTATTTGAAATATGCTGCCTTTAATTTAAAGGTGATTTGTTCTTTGCCTGTTGTGCAACATGGTCTATGTTTTGCGATACCATCTCAAGAACCCTCTCTTGTTCATCAGGTCAATCAGGCTCAATGCGCTTTGATGCAGGAAGGAATTTATCAAAAAATTATGACAAAATGGTTTGCAAGTGAGGAGTTTAATATTGAGCTTGCCAAGGACCAGTCTAATAAGGTAGATCAGTAGTAAAGAGGAGCAGGCATGGGAACTAAAACAACACAGGAAATTACCATTACATTTGAAGGTGTTCAGCTGACAGGTGTTCTTTCTCTTCCTGAACAGCCCAGGGGACTTGTATTGTTTGCCCATGGTAGTGGAAGTTCTCATACAAGCCCTCGCAACCAGTTTGTTGCAAGTTTTTTACAAGATGGAAATCTAGGTACATTGCTTTTTGATCTTTTAACTGTGTCAGAAGAAAAGCAGGATATGATGACCCGTGAGTTACGCTTTAACATCCCTTTTCTTGCACATCGTTTGATGGGTGCTACAGATTGGATTGAAAGACAAACTCAGCTTAAAGGTTTACCTATTGGTTATTTTGGGGCAAGCACGGGCGCTGCTGCTGCTATTGTTGCAGCGGCAGAGCAACCGCAAAAAACCAGAGCAATCGTATGTCGAGGAGGGCGTCCTGATTTGGCTGGACAATCGCTTGTTCGCCTTAAGACACCTACTTTGCTTATTGTAGGAGGAGCAGATTACGGGGTTATAGAGCTTAATGAAAAGGCTTTTTCTGTCATGCAATGTACAAAAAAATTCGAAATAGTCCCAGATGCCACACATTTGTTTGAAGAGCCAGGCGCCCTAGAGCGAGTAGGAACCATGGCAAAACTATGGTTTCAAGAATTTCTATGATGCATTAAAGCAATGACCTCATCATCCGAAACCTGAGAAAAACTCTCATAGTAGCAACCTACAGCCATAAAGTCTGGATCTTGGATTAGGCAAATAGTAGCGTCAACTTGACTAGCAAGGTGACGCAAGCTCGAAGGAGGTGCTACAGGCACAACCAAGATAATTTGAGCAGCTTGCTCTTCGCGAGCTGTTTTAATGGCAGCTTCCATGGTTAAACCTGTTGCAATGCCATCATCAACAAGCAAAACACGTTTCCCTTTTAATTGACGAGCAGGCCGATTTTGTCGATAAAGCTGTAAGCGACGAGCAGCTTCTTTTTGTTGACGATCAATCTGAGGAATCAGATCTTCTTTTTTAAGCTTCAGTTGTTGTAACGCTTTAGGATTGAGAATGAAATGTCCTTTTTCCGTAACAGCACCTAGGGCATATTCTGGCTGGTAGATGGACGTTACTTTTTTGGGACAAATAACATCCAAAGGAAGCCGAAGCTTTTGAGCAAGAATATCTCCTATGACAACGCCTCCTCGAGGTAGAGCAATAACAATAGCCTCTGGATCTTGTTCATATTGTTTTAGATGGGAAGCAAGTTGAATCCCTGCATCGCAGCGATCTTTAAACTTCATATATGCGGCAGTGTAAGATTCATCCTGTTTTCGGTAAAGAAACATCAGAAAGGCAGAAGTCTTACATGTTCGAGCGGAAGACTAAATAGATTTGCAAAATCTATTTAGTCTCGGTTGGGAAGTCCAGAGTTTTAAAAGCTTTAGGTAATTCCGCTCGGATATCTAAAAACTTACCTGTCTCAGGATGAGTAAAAGCCAAACGCAAAGCATGTAGCCCAAGGCGTTTAATGGGATTACAATCAGAACCGTAACGCTTATCTCCAACAATAGGATGACCGATATGAGCTGTATGCACGCGTATCTGATGTTTACGACCTGTTTCTAGCCTAATTTTTAAATAAGAAAACCGAGCAGATCGTCTAAGTCTATGATAGTAGGTCTGTGCTGGACGGCCTTCATCGGATACCACAACATGAAAATCTTCGCGCTCTTCAAGTGGAAAATCCCACATGCCTTCTTCGGAGGCTAGGCGGCCTTCTACAATGGCTGCGTACTCTCTTTCTAGATCATGGCTGCCAAAAAGCTGTGCCATGCGCTCTCTCATTTGCTCCCCTCGTGCAAAGAGAAGGACGCCAGACGCATCCTGGTCTAGTCTATGAGTCGCATAGATGTGAGGACAGCGGTAATGCGCGCGCAATAAAGACAAAGCGCTGTGGTTTTGGCGTTCAGCGGGCACGCTTAGCAAACCAGCAGGTTTGTCAATAGCGATAAGCCAACGATCTTCATAAAGTATAGGAAGAGGGGCAAGTTGTTTTTTAACTAAGTCTAAGCATGCCGTTTTGGGAATCGTGAAATCAGTGGGTTCAGCACCGTCGACCAAGACGCGCCCCCATTTGATCCATTGCTTTAACGTGCGTTTGGAGCTATCTGGAAATTTGAGAGCCAGAGCTTCTAATAAATCAATATATTCAGACATGGGAATGACGCCTATTTACGCCAGAAAGTTTAGAAAGTAAGGACAAAACTCCGTTTAAGGCTACTAGCAGACATGCAAAAATAATAGCCCACCAAAAGTTTAAAATTTCAAATCCTGGTACAACCGAGCTAACCAGCCATACCATAAGTCCCATAATTACAAAAGAAAACAAGCCGAATGTCAAGACATTAAAAGGCAGAGTTAAGATAAATAACACAGGACGCAAAGTCACATTTACAATGCGTAATAAAACAGCGACAATGAAAGCCGTCCCAAAAGATGACAAGCTTACACCAGGTAAGATATGTCCCAGTACGTAGACAGCAATCGTTGTAAGAATTAAGCTGAGAAAAAAGCGCATAAATTTAGCTCACTTTAAGGCACATACAGGTGGGATAAATTTATATGCTTTTTCTTGTAGTGCTCTTGCTATCAGGAGCAACCATTATATCACTCATAATGTTTTCTGTACATTATGGAATCTCTCCTATGCCCTCCAGTCGGCAGGCTGTTAAAAAAATTCTTGAGCATGTTCCAGGTGATTTTCAAGGAAAAATTATTGATTTAGGATCAGGTTTTGGTCACTTGGCTCGAGCTTTAGCTCATCATTGTCCATCTGCTCAAGTAGAAGGGATTGAAGCTTCTCCTTTGCCATGGTTTATTTCTTTTTGTTATCCTCATCCCTCTAATCTTTCTTTTAAGAAGGGAGATTTTTTGAATTATTCGTTGGATTCAGCTCAGTATCTGGTTTGTTATCTCTGCCCTTCTGCCATGGTGCATTTGCAAGTCAAATTTCAGCAGTTACAACCAGGGACGGTTGTCATCAGTAATACATTTGCTTTGCCATCCAAGAAGCCAATATGGGTCTATCATGTGACAGACCTTTATTATACACCTATATATGGTTATCGTTATTGACAAGTGGTTTCACATGTGTAGTGTGTTAGAACTTGTTCAATTTTTTCTGATACTTCTTCTTTAGATAGGGTCCCATCAATGCGAGTTAAATATCCCTTGGAGCTATAGAACTCGAATAGAGGTTCTGTTTGTTGGTGGTAGATTTTTAGGCGATCTGAAATGATCGCGTCAGAATCATCAGGACGTTTGATCACATTGCCTTGGCAACGGTCACAGATGCCCTCTTGCTTAGGAGGTAGAGTTTTAGTGTGATAAGGTGTGCCGCACTTCTCACAGACTATACGATGTAGCAAACGTTCTTTGATTTGTTCATCAGGTACATCTAAGACAAGAACAACAGTTTTGATATGATGAGATTGGAAATGCTGATCTAGAAGCTGACCTTGTACTAAAGTTCGAGGGCATCCATCTAAAATAAAACCTTTTTGACAGTCAGGTTGTTGAATTCTTTCAAAGATCATATCTAAAATGATGGAATCGGGAACAAGTTGTCCACTTTTTGTTAAATTCTCCACTTTAAGACCTAATTCAGTGCAATCTTTAATTTGTTGGCGTAAAAGATCTCCTGTAGAAATCTGAGGCCAACCGTATTTAGCGGATAAGATTTTGGATTGTACTCCTTTACCTCCCCCTGGAGGACCCATCAGTAGTAGTGCTATTGCAGGGCATTTTTCTGTTTCACAACAGATATCTGCGATGAGGCTGTGGTTAGAAACAGTAAGAAAGGCTAATATCCAACAAAGTAATTTCCGTGACATGAAGTTTTCCTTTTTGTTTAAAAATAGGAGTTATAAAGAGCATGTTTAAGTTTTTCAAGCTTTCTATGGTTTTTCTATAATAGACTTATTTCGAAACTCATGCAGCTAGCTCCAAATTGTAGATCCCGGCGATTAGATTAAAGCGAAGAGAGTATCTTTTACGCCTATTTCGATAACGGTCTTTTACAATCTTGAATCGCTTTAAGCTACCGATAATATTTTCATTGAAAATTCTATCCCTAGATAACTTTCGGTTAATTTTTTTATCCTCGTTTCTTGGGCATTTGTGTTTTGGCATGTATCTTTTGCAAACCCATATAACCAGTATCAACTACAACAGTTATTGCGGGGTGAATACATGTCTTTGAATCTTTGAATAGTCTAAAGTCATGTCTCTTCCCATTGGAAAATGCCGTGCAAATGATCCCTTGACTCTTCTTATCTCTATCGGATTGCTTTAAAATCTCCGCCATCCTATCAAAGCTCGTTCGCTTAACTCCTGTTAAAAGGCGAAATTTGTCACCAGCTAAATCTTTGACTACTTCGAATTTCATCTCGCCCTCTTTTTTTATAAAAGCACTATGTCATACTAAAAAATTTAGTTTCAAGAAAAGTCTAATTAAAACGTTAAATGTTTTCATGAAACCATTGCAGCATTCTTGCTCGTTGTGCTTCTTCGGTTTGTAGGCCAAGAAAGGTGATCTTGGCTAAGTATTCTTGTTCGGATTTAGGAGGATCCATAGTTGCTAATAGTGCTCTTAAATCATCTGGGATAGCTTCTAAATCAAGTGCACCATTTAGATCACGTGCCTTTAAAAAACAGTATATGGCTGTTAATTGGTTTTGCGAACTGTCGTGCAAAGCATCTAAATCGCGTTGACAGGCTGCATCTTGTTTAGCGAGCTTTTGAAAAATGCTTAGTTCAGCAAGATGACGAAGATAATTTGTTTTTACAACAGGAATCAGACTTTCTGGCGTAACATCATCTAAGCGTCCAATTTCTTCATCATGATTCATGGTTTGGATAAAACTCAGTAGTCCTAAAGTGAGTCTTAAACTTGTTTCATAATATAGATAAGACTCTACACATTCTAAAAACACAAATTTAGGATTTTTTGTGAGTTGTCGTATGTGTTTTTCATAAACGTCAATTTTTTCTGCCACGGCATGCCGTAAAGCTATGGTTTTAGCTCCTGCAGCTAAACAATGTAGCTTTTCTTGTAGAGTTGCTGTGGCAAAAAGAGTAGAAAGTCTCCAAGTTAGATAGACTTCATTGACGATCATGGCAGCTCGATCTTCACATTCATCTTCCATCTCAGAAACGGGAATAAGAAAATCTTCTTTAAAAACTGAGTCGGTAACAGCTGTGTCGAGTATGTTACAAACGGTTGCAGTTAATGCTTGTTGATGACCATGGAAGTCTTTGGAACTCTCCAGACGACTCAGCCAATTGCTGACAGCTCTTTGCTCCGTTTCAGTGAAAGTTGCAAGACAGGGAGCAGTGCCTTCTCTTCGAGAAGCAACATGCCAAACGCTTAAACGTTCTTGAAACACAAAATTAAAAGAGCCTTGTTTGTGAGCACGACAAATTCTAAGAATTTCTTGTGGCAAATCTGGTAAGATTAAAGTTCCTTGGCAATCTAGGGATGTTAATTCTGATAGCTGAGATAAGCCCAAAGGCAATTCTTGTAGATCAGGATTAAAAGAGAGGTCAAGGGTAACCAGTGTTGTTAGGCGACTCAAAGAGTCTGGCAATACAGATAGTCTGTTATAAGCGACATTTAAGATTGTTAATTGGGTTAAACAAGTAAAATTAGGTGGTAGGGCTGCCACAGCATTGTTGGTTAAGTAAAGCCCTCGCAACCCTACAAGATGATCAATATTGGCTGGTAAACGAGTTAACTGATTGTGCTGCAGGTAAAGCCATTGAATATTAGGTAGTTGTAATATGGCATCGGGAAAAACAGAAAAACGATTGTGATTAAGTTCTAATGATAATAGATGTGTTAGGTTCTCTAGCGATGGTAAATATGAAAGTTGATTATGGGAAGCATGTAGCCCACGCAAAGCGCGCAATTGATTGAGTTCTGCGGGTAAGGCAGTGAGCAGATTATGTGTTAGATGTAAGCGTTTCAAATTTGAGCAAAGGCCAAGGTGGCTAGGCAACATAACAAGTCGATTTCCTGATAAATCAAGGTCTGTAAGTTGTCCGTATAATCCATCTAAAGGAGGGCAGCTCTCTAATCCCAAATTAGAGAGGTCAAGACTTCTTGCACCACTACTTAGAGCATCTTTAATTCTAGCAACAGCTATAGCAAGATTAGGGTTAGGGGAAGTTGCCAGCCATCTTGAAAGTAAATAATAATAAAAAGGAGGAATAGAAAATTTTTCAAGTTGAGAGAGGTGTTGAGCATTTTGCGCTTGAAGAGCAGCGCGTGTAATACGTGGCATGCTTTGCTTGTTTTTGGTGCTAGACAAGGGATCTTCAGCACGAACTGCGACACAAGATACTGACATAAATAACTCCTTTTGTTATGCTTTACGGGTTAGAAAGTTTATTGAGAACTCCCCAACCCGGACAAATAATTTCTGTTCAGTAGGCCTTCCTATGGCTATGCACATACCATGTCTGGAACTCTCTTTGCAAGATCTTTAAAATTTTTCATTATACTTTTTTCAAAACTAAATTTTTGAGTATGGTATAGTGCTTTCATAAAAAAGAGGGCGAGATGAAATTCGAAGTAGTCAAAGATTTAGCTGGTGACAAATTTCGCCGTTTAACAGGAGTTAAGCGGACGAGTTTTGATAGGATGGCAGAGATTTTAAAGCAATTCGATAGAGGTAAGAAGATAAAGGGATCATTTGCACGGCATTTTCCAATGGGAAGAGACATGACTTTAGACTATTCAAAGATTCACCCTGCAATAAATGTTGTAGTTGATACTGGTTATATGGGTTTGCAAAAAATACATGCTAGAACACGAATGCCCAAGAAACGAAGATAAAAAAAGTAACGGAAAGTTATCTAAGGACAGAGTTTTAAATGAAAATATTATCGGTAGCTTAAAGCGATTCAAGATTGTAAAAGACCGTTATCGAAATAGGCGTAAAAGATACTCTCTTCGCTTCAATCTAATCGCCGGGATCTACAATTTGGAGCTAGCTGCATGAGTTTCGAAAAAAATCTATTAGTTGCTTGCAAAATCCTGAAAAGCTAAAAATTGAGTTGATGAGAAAAAAAAGCTTCTCGAGGCCATTTTTCATGTGGCACATGAACTCTTAGAATTTGTTGTGCCAGATGCTGTTCGTTTTCTCGGCTATACAGGCTATATAGCTGCAGATACAGATCTTTAAGCTCTGGAATTGGAGGATAAACCATTTCTAAGCTGGATAAGACACGCTGTGCGGATTTTCCATTGTTTTGCTCAATGTAAGCACGAGCTAAAGCTAAACTGAGCTGATTTTCTTGCTGGTTTAAAACTGTATTGTGTACTCCTCTTATCAACAGAGCTTTTTGCAATAAGCTTTCAGCTCGTGCTAAGTTACCTTTTTGGTAATGCGCATCTGTTAAACATAGATAGAGAACTCTAGTATGTTCCGTTAGTTCTAAAGGATAAAGTTGATCTAGCTGTGAACAGGCCTCATCAAAATTTTTTTGCCTATAATATAGCTCAGCTAATTTTAAATGCAGAGCGCCTTTTTTTGTGCGAATAGGAAGGGTGGGTTCAGCTTGAGTAGTAACTAATTGAACTATACGCTGAGCTTGTTGCAGATCTTGTTGCAGATATGCTTCAGCTATTTCTAGATAGAACAAATACTTGTCCTGTTTTTCAGTAGGATATGCTGATGAGCATTTTTCTATTGATGTTTCTGCTTGTTGTAATTGTCTGTTTAGTAAGTGTTGCCGAGCTTCATCGAAATGACTTATTGGCGGAGATCTTTTAGTTGAGCAAAAAGTGGGCGAGAGACTAACAGTTGAGGTAGAATGAGAATAGTAAGTGTGGCTAGGAATTTTTTTGGACTGTTTGTTTTGTGTGCATTTAAGGATCGTAACAATGGTAAAAAGAGTGAATCCACCTATGGCTATCCCGCCGTTAAGCGTCACTCTTGTTGAGAGTAATTCTACACCTCGTGATAGAAAAAAAACTGCAACAGCTGAAGCTATCAGAGCAACAAGGATTGAACCAACCTGAAAAGCGGTAGAAGGTGAAACAGAGCTGGTGCTACAGTTAATGGAATTCATACTTTATAAACAGATTTTAACACAAATTAGTTTAAATTCTTGATAATTTTTTTAAACGCAAGTTGCTAGGTGATTGTGTGGAGAGAGGTTTTAAATAAAGGAATTCTTCTCTTTTTTTCTCATCCCGCTCCTTGTAAAGGAGATCCTTTTTTTCGCGTGATTTTTAGCTTCTTGAGAGCATAGAAAATAGCTTGTTCTGTTACCGAAAAATGTTTTGCTATCTCTAACAAAAAGTAATCAGGATGAACTTTCACATATTTTTTTAAAAGATTGTAGTCCAGTTTTCTATGCACAAATTCTCGGCGATGTGGCTCTACATGCCCTTTTTCTTTTTGCTGCCTTATCCAACGATAAACAGTAGCTATCCCTACATTAAACAGTTCACTTGCTGCTTTTTTATCGTCTTTGCGCTTCAAATCATCCAACACTCGCTTTCTTAGGTCTACTGAATAAGCCTTACACATCTTTCTCTGTTTTGTGAAAAGGAAAGTTTATAGATTATCAATGAAAATTTAAACAACTATAAGTGTTATGTTGAAAAAGCTGAGATTGATCTCCTTTGCTGTAAAACCCGCTCTTTTAGAGGTAGACTTTTCAAATTTTTTTTAATATAGGGTTCCCTAGCGTGTCTGGCAGAGCTAGCTGAAATACTCCTTTGAAACCACCTTCAAAGACTCGACCCTTGGAATAGATAGCCTGTATAATTCAATCCTTAGAAGCCTCACAGCATAACGCGCTATGATTTATTCACTATAATTAATAGAACTGTAGCAGTTATGTAGATGGTTTCCGATTAAGCTTAGAGATCATCCACTAGGATAAGATTTGTAAAATTATGATTATTCACAAAAAAAACCGCAAAAAGTGAAAAAATACTGAAAATAGCAGAAGGTCATAGGCTTAATCAGACTTTTTAAGAAGCGGGGCAAACTGTTTTAGAGATTGCTTGCTCTATTTGTGTATAAACTTCTTCTTTAGGGAGTGTCCCATCAATAAGCGTAAGATAGCCTTTCTTTCGATAAAACTCGACAACAGGTTGTGTTTGTTCATGGTAGACCTGCAAACGGTAGGACACCACATTTTCTGAATCATCGGTGCGTTTGATAAGATGGCCTTGACACAGATCACAGATCTCCTCTTGTTTAGGGGGTGCAAATTTAAGATGATAGGGAGTATGACATTTCTCACAAATCACACGATGGATCAACCTTTCTTTAATTGCTGCGTCGGGGACATCAATGACAAGCACAACAGGCTTAATCCTATAAAGCTTGCAATATTTATCAAGTGTTTGAGCTTGAGATTTGTTGCGAGGAAATCCATCTAGGATAAAACCTTTTCGGCAGTCGGGCTCCTTAATGCGGGCTGCAACCATTTCTAAAATAAGTTGGTCTGGAGGAAATTTTCCTTGGTTGATCAAGGACTCTAATTTTAGTCCTAAAGGAGTACGGGCCTTCACCTGATTGCGTAGCAAATCACCTGTGGAGACTTGAGGTAATCCTCGTGTTGCCATAAGTTGTTTGGCTTGAGTTCCCTTTCCTCCGCCAGGTGGACCTATCAAAATAATAATCAAAGGTTGCTCTTTTGCCATTCCACAGTCCTATTATGCAAGGCAAGTCATTCTGCCACGTCAATGGAATTCTGAGCCACACTAAATTTTAATTTTAAAAACAGAAAGCAATGATAATAGATCATCTACGGAGAGAAAAATAAAGCTCGTTTACGCTCTACGTGTAAAATAGCAGTCATCAAGGCTGTAATGCAGGCAAATAACAAAGCGGATAACATTGGAATTGTAAAAGGACCAAACACCACAACGCGTTCTACACAACTGGGTCCATTGCCACAAATGTCAATGGGATTCCAGCCTGGAATTTCTTGGATACCTATCTGATACAATCCGACTAAACATCCAAGTAAAGAAAGGGGAAGTACGTAGTAGGCCATGCCTAAAAATCCTCGATAGGCAGCAATACCAAGAAGAATGGTAAGGGGAAATAAGCACATGCGTTGGTACCAGCACAAGTGGCAAGGTTCTAATTGACGAATATGACTATAATAGAGACTTACAAGTGTGCCAACGCACGCCAATAACCACGCAAAGTATAAACCATAACGTTGTAGCCACATCTTATTTGCCTCCTCGTTCAAGTAACGTTTCAATCACATCTTTAACGCTGTCATAATTTAGCTCTTTTACTTCAATGCCATTTACATAGATTGTGGGTGTGGCAATGTCTCCTCCCATAATACGTTTGCCATACTCAGTATTTTGTTGAATTTTAGTACGGTAATTTTGGGAATCAATGCATTTTCTTAAACCTTGTGGTGAAATAGCAGGAGAAAGTTTCTCTGCGTATCCAACAAGGATATCTGTTGTAGCCCAATCTATGGTTTCTTCAGGTTGATGGCTATAGAGGTAATCAAGATATGAAAAATAGAGTTCTGCATTTGGATACGAACTATCAGTATGATAAACGCATAATAAAGCTACGGCCGCAGGCATAGAACCTGGCAGAAAAGATACAGGGATAACAGTGTAGGTGATTTTTTGAGTGTCAATGAATTCTGTTTTAAGTTTGGGATAAATTTGCTGAGTAAATAAACGACAGTTACTACATTTTGGTTCTTCAAATACAACAACATGCACAACTGCTTTGCTATATCCAAGTGTGGGCTGATCTTTGATGTCTATGGCAATGGCATCTGGTAATTTAGGCTTGAGCAAGAGATTACCGAAAATTGCTGTGCAAAGGAGCAAAGCAAGTGTGATAAGAACTAAGATCTTAGGGGGTCGTACATCTGGGAGGCGTAATGTCATATTTTAATCTTCCTTGGGCGGTTTTCTAAGTTCTTTTTTTTCTGTTAGTTCTCTTTTTTGTTCGACCAGCTTGTGCTTTTGTCGTCTAGAACGCCGCTGTTTTTGTTTTCGTATTTTTGCAGCTTCTTTAGCTAATTTACTTTGTTCTCCCTTTTGCAATTGCTCTAGTTTGTCACAAAGCGTCTGTAACGCTCTATACATATTCAGGGTCTGGGAGCGCTCTTGCCCACATTTAATCTCTATCTCAGTAGGATGATGTTTAAGATAAACTGTGGTTGCTTTTTTATTGACATGTTGACCTCCAGGCCCCGAGCCTAAGATAGACTTAATTGTCATATCTTCTTGCTGGACACCCAGATCAGTTAAACGTTTTTCTAAAGCCTCCCATTTTTGCCTTGAAATCATGAGCGACGAGTCAGTTGAAGTAACGATAAAGCTTGCTCAACAATTCGGTCAGTTGTGAAACCAAATTTCTTCAATAGCTCTTTTAAAGGCGCTGAAGCACCAAATGTTTTCATGCCAATGCAAAGTCCTTGAGATCCTACATAGCGTTCCCATCCAAAGGTAGAAGCTTGTTCAACAGAAATACGAGCTTTCACATCAGGAGGAAGGATAGAGTCTCGATAACTTTGATCTTGGCGATCAAAAAGTTCCCAGCAAGGCATGCTTACCACACGGCAGCGTACGCCTTCTTTGATAAGGGCTTCATGAGCTTGTAAACATAAAGGAACTTCACTACCTGTAGCTAGAAGGATAAGTTCAGGTTTATTTCCATCTGGAGCATCTGCGAGAATGTAAGCTCCTTTTTGCAACCCAGAAGCTGCCCCATATTTTTTGCGATCAAGAGTAGGCAGATTTTGGCGAGAAAGGATGAGTACAGTGGGTTCATGTTTGGCTTGTGCAATCCATTTCCAGGTTTCAACGACTTCGTTTGCATCACAAGGACGGAAGACGTGTAATCCAGGAATAGCTCGTAAAGAAGCTAGGTGTTCAACAGGCTGATGAGTAGGTCCATCCTCTCCAACCCCAATAGAATCATGGGTGAAGATATAAATTACGGGCAATTCCATGAGAGAAGATAGGCGAAGAGTAGGACGTAAGTAATCACTAAAAATTAAAAACCCTGAGCCATAAGGACGAATTTTAGATAAGGATAGTCCATTAAGAATAGCTCCCATGGCATGCTCACGAATGCCAAAATGGAAATTACGGCCTGACGTTGTTTGCGCAGAAAAATCACCCGCATTTTCAAAGGTAAGATGGGTTTTTGTGGAAGGAGATAAATCAGCTGCCCCTCCAATTAACCATGGAAAATTTTGTGCTATTGAATTTAACACCAAGCCCGAAGAAGCGCGCGTAGCCATGCCTTTAGGGTCAGCAGGAAATTCCTTGAGATTTTGAGCCCAATGATCAGGTGGCTCTCTATGTTGCATTTGATAAAGTTGTTGAGCAAGCTCAGGATAAGTTTTTTTATACTCTTCATATAAAGCAAACCAAGCTTTGCTTAGAGTTTGACCTCTTGAACCTATACCTTCTTGGAAATGTTGATACACTCCATCAGGAATATAGAATTTAGCGTCTTCAGGCCAACCATAATTGCGTTTGGTAAGACGGATCTCTTCTTCCCCTAAAGGTTCGCCATGAGCTTGAGATGTATCTTGTTTATGTGGAGATCCATAACCAATATGACTGTCTACAATTACTAAAGTAGGACGATCTGTTGTGCGATGGAAAGTGTCAAAGGCTCTTTCTAACATTACCAGATCATTAGCATCACTGACGCGTAATACATTCCAGCCATAGGCCAAAAAGCGTGTGGCTACATCTTCTGTAAAAGCTAAAGATGTAGAACCTTCAATGGTAATGTGGTTATTGTCATAGATCCAACAAAGATTGGACAGTTTAAGATGGCCAGCCAAAGATGCGGCTTCGGAAGAAATACCTTCCATCATATCGCCATCGCCACAGGTCACATAGACACTGTAGTCAAAAAGTTCGAAGCCTGGGCGATTGAAATAAGAAGCCATCCAACGACTTGAAATAGCCATACCAACACTTGTTGCAACACCTTGACCCAAGGGCCCTGTTGTTGTTTCCACTCCTGATGTCCAACGGTACTCCGGATGTCCTGGACATTTGCTGTCGAGTTGTCGGAACTTTTTAATGTCATCTAATGTAACAGAAGGTTTTCCTAGTGTTTCGTATTTTGCATTGACAGCTTGAACTTGTGTGAGATGGAGTAAGGAGTAAAGAAGCATGGAAGCATGACCGCCAGATAAAACAAAGCGATCACGATTTGGCCAAATAGGGCTGGCAGGATCAAAGCGTAAATATTTTTGCCAAACGCAGTAAGCAACAGGAGCAAGACCCATGGGAGTGCCTGGATGACCAGAGTCTGCAGCTTGGACAGCGTCAATTGCTAATGTGCGTATTGTATTAATGGCCAGGGTTTCTTGCTGAAACTGCTTGGCAGTGACTCCCTCATGCTTAAGTTCGCTCATTTTTTCTCCTTGTGGTACTTAATTTTATGACATGTGACTAAAAAAAGAGAGGGAGGTTAAGGTCGAATGCACATACACTAGTATTTTTTTTACACGATTGCTAGGATTGTCTACAAGTCCAAGAAAGAATAACGGGAGTTGTTATGACGGAAAAGAAAGTAGTTGTGGTCACAGGAAGTAGTGGACGCGTGGGAGCACGTGTAATAGCTCGTTTACCAGAGCAATATCAAGCAATAGGCATGGATTTTATAGGAACAACCATCCCTCGTGCTGATGTTGAATTTATGTTCGTTGACTTAGGTTCTGACTATAGTGTTGAGTGTGCTTTCAATCGTATCCATAAAGAGTATGGAGGTCGTATTGCTTCGATTGTTCACTTGGCTGCTTATTATAGCTTTACAGGTAAAAATCTTGATCTTTATGAAAAAATCACAGTGCAAGGTACGCGTCGACTTTTAGATCAAACAAAGCACTGTAAAGTTGAGCAGTTTCTTTTTACAAGTACAATGCTTGTTCATGAGCCTACAGCACGTGGAGTTATACAAGATGAAACTTCACCGATTAAAGGTAAGTGGCATTATCCAGCTTCTAAAGTTCGTACAGAAGAGCTCATTCGCGCCACGCATTCTGATGTGCCAACTGCTATTGTACGTATTGCAGGTTGCTATGACGAGGAATGTAACTGTATCCCAATTTCTCAACATATTTCACGTATTTATGAAAGACAGCTAACAAGTTTCTTGTTTCCTGGAAATTCTTCTCATGGAGTGCCTTATACACACTTTGATGATCTTATTGACATGATTTTATTGATCATTGAAAAACGCGCAACTTTACCAAAAGAGAGTGTTTTCTTGTGTGTAGAAGAAGATTCTATGACATATCGCGAACTTCAAACTACTTTCGGTCAATTATTACACGGTAATAAAAAATGGCCTATGATTTGGACTCCTAAATTTGTGGCAAAAATGGGAGCGGTTGTCCTGAATAGTCTGCCATTTGGTCCGCCTCAATTTATTAAACCTTGGATGGTGGATTTGGCGGATGACAATTATGAATTTACTATGGCACATGCTAAAAAAGTGCTGGGTTGGTCACCAAAACGCTCCTTAAGAGCGACTTTACCTACTATTGTTAAAAACATGTTAAAGGATCCTGTGGCTTGGTACAAGCGTCATGGCATTCCTTTATCCCAATATGTTTTAAAACATGGTAAGAAAGAGTCTAAATGCGGAGGGTGTGGCTGTGGTAAATAATCGAGATGTGCAAACCTACCAGAAATTTCATAACAGAATGTTATGGACTAGATTTGTAACTGTTGTGTTGGGACTATGGCTACTTGCTAGTCCCGCAACCTTTGCTTATTCTCAATCAGCTTTAATCAAAAGTGATTTAATTTCAGGGGTGTTGTTAATTCTATTTGGTTTTCTGTCCATGTCCTTTCCTTTAAGAGGTTGGATTTGGGGAGGGTGCTTTGTAGGGATTTGGTTGCAAATGGCGCCGCTTATTTTTTGGGCAGAGCAGCCTGTTGTGTATCTAAATGACACGCTTATTGGAATTTTGGCTATCGCTTTTTGTGTTTTAGTTCCTCTAAGACCCGCTGCATTTGAAGTCGGACCCCAGCTTCCAGCTGGATGGAGTTACAATCCCTCTTCCTGGCAGCAACGGGTGCCTATTATCTTTTTTGCTATTGTGGGATGGTTTGTGGCCCGTTATTTGAGCGCTTATCAGCTTCATTTTACAGATAAGGTATGGCCTTACCATGACGGAACAGTGCAAGTATTAACTTCCACAGTTGCTCACAATTTTCCTGTGTCTGATGCAGGGTTAGGCGCTGTAGCATATTGTTTGGAAGCGATTATGGGAGCTAAGGGAGGAGTGCGTCGTTGGCATACAATGCCTTGGCTTGTTGTGATTTTTGGCATTTTAGTCATTCCACTTGGTTTTACAAGCATTGTGCTTGTAACCTTACAGCCTTTAGTTGTAGGTGCTTGGTGTGTGTTATGCCTTATCATTGCAGCTTGTATGCTAGTCATGTTGTCTTTAACAGTAGATGAGATGGTTTGTGTGTGCCAATACATTAGGCAGGAAATGCGTAACTCAGGACGTGGTTTTTGGGATGTGTTGATACGTGGTTCTAACTATACCAGAGATGAAACAGATCCTCGCACTCCTTTAGTGTATTCTTCATTGAAGGATTTTGTAAAAACTATGGTGTTAGGAGTGAGTTTGCCTTGGAATCTTGTTGTAACAGCGATTTTGGGAGCTTGGTTGCTTTTTGTAGATAGCTTTTTAGGTTTTTCTGGGCTTGTTGCAAAGAGTGGTAACGTAATGGGAGCTTTAACAGTTGTTTGTTCAATCATTGCGTGGGCAGAGGTTGCAAGAGCTCTGCGCTTCCTCAATCTTTTGCTTATGGCATGGTTGATCGTTGGTTCTATTATTTTACCTGGAGCCACGATGACAACGATCATTCACGGAGCAATCTTGGGAGGAGTTGTTATTGTGCTTTCTCTTTTTAAAGGTTCTAAAATCAAAGAAAAGTATGGAACTTGGCAAAAACTGATTTTCTAACATCTTGAATAAATTCAATAGATGTAAGGCCACTCTTCGATATAACTATCAGAGAGTGGCCTTTGTTATTTTTATGCATGAAAAATTAGTCGTAGTCAAAAAAACATCTTTTTCTTTCCTTAATATATCTGACAACTTAGTCTTTTTGCTAACACATTAGGAGTGTATTATGGCCATTAGATGGGAACAATTCACAGATGAAGCTGTGCAGGCATGTGTTTATCGCTACAAACAGGGAGAGATGAGCCAAATCGAAGTTTATGTAAGTAAATTTCAGTTTGTTTTTGGTTCGGGTTATGTTTTTTCTTCTTCATCACCAAGAAGTGGCTATGAGACTCATTTAAAAGGTGTAACAGCGGCTTCTACTACTCGCAATTTTCCTTTAGCTAAAATGTTTGTAGATGAAGTGTTGCGCGCTTTTAAGATGCAACAAACGACTTATAACCTCATTGAACAGCATTTGAATGAGGCGCGGAGTAGTTGTTTTAGTCGAGCTCAAGGTGAAGAACAAGCGGAACAAACTGACGCTGTGTTGGTGACTCAAGAAGAACCAAAAATAGTTGCGTATTTTTATTCAACACGGGCAAGTGGCCTTGCTTCGGATGCAGGTGAACGAGGAGGGCGCGATGATATTTTTGAGATATTTGTTCCATTACATGGGCTTGTTTTGGGTCGGTCCTATGTTAGAGTAGCTTCTCAACCACGTAATACTTATGTAAATCATGCAGGGCAAAAATTACTAACAAAGCTATTTCCTATATTTTTACCAATATCGATGATAACTCTTATAAATCAAACAATGCAGGTGCAAAGACAATTGAATATACATTCCATAGCTGTCATGGATGAAATTGTTCAGCATGGACCTTTTGTTTGATGTAGAGGTAAAAAATTTGTTTAGCGGTGTTCTCTAAATCTATAAGTAACTAGACAACAGACAAGTGGTAAGGCGCAGATAGCCGCCACTGTTAAAGCAAGAGGAACAAGAGACAATCCCGTTAGAATTTTTCCTGCTAATACCATAGAAGGATTACCGTGAGAAGCGCCTGCAGCCCAAAGAGCAATGCCTACTATAAGCATGATCACTGTAAGAGAACCACTTTCTTTTGAAGTAGTTGGGCGATGTCTGGAAGTATCAGTGCCGCCTAAACCGGGTCTAGAGGTAGGCGGATAAATAGAATTGTAAGATGGAGGGGGAGATGTTGCCATTTTTGTCCTGACAATCGTTAAGTTTGTTTTGAAGTAAGATTTTAAAAAATCAAAAATCTTCAATGCAAGACAAAAATTGTGCTTGGAATCCTTTAAAGGCGATCTTCGCAGATATTTTTTCGAATTTCTTCCATCGTCCGGACCATAAAATGTAAATTATGGATTGTAGCAAGCGAATAAGCCGTGAGTTCTTTGGCTTTAAATAAATGATGGAGATATGCCAAAGAAGTGGTTTGACATGTTGGGCATGTACAACCTGGTTCAATCGGTACGAATAAGCGGCGATGGCAAGTTTGCAGAATTTTTAAGCCGCCTGTTTTAGTGAATAAAAATCCGTGACGCGCTGCCTTTGTAGGATAAGAGCTATCAAACGTATCAATACCTAAGGGAATTAGCTCATGTAGAGAAGGTAAGTCGCCAATGCCGAGCAGGTGATTGGGCTTATCGTCAGGAAGCATAGGCCGTGTAAAGGAGATAAGGTCTAGAAGTTCTTGGCGATTTTTGCCTACACTCCCTCCTATAGCAAATCCATCAAAAGGTTCTTTTGTTAAGGTCTCACAGGAGAGTCGACGCAAGCTTTGATCAATACCACCATGAATCACTCCATACATGGCTTGACGTTTCGGTTCTTTAAGATGGGCGGCTAGAGAGCGTAATTCCCAGCGATGTGTGCGAGCTAAAGAAAACTTTAAAGCTTCTTCTCCAATATGGTAAGGAGGGAGTTCATCGAAAGGAATAATAATATCAGCGCCTAAATCTTTTTGAGCTTGTACAGATGTTTCAGGTGTTAAAAGTACTTTGCTACCATCTCGGTATGAGCGAAATAAAACACCGTCTTCCGTGATTTTTAAGACAGAGCCATCCCCCTTTTTTTTACCTCGAGATTTGAGTTCGTCATGAACAGATCCATAGGCCAAAGAGAAAACTTGAAAGCCGCCAGAATCTGTAATCAAAGGCATGGAACGGTTCATAAAGCTGTGTAGCCCTCCAGCTTCTCTAACTACATCCGTGCCAGGCTGTAGAAGAAGATGATAGGTATTACAAAACATCAACTCTAAACCAATTTTTTCCACAAGATCTGTAGAGAGACTTTTAATGGTTCCATTTGTGCCTACAGCAACAAAACCGGGTGTCTGGATGATACCATGAGGTGTATGGATGCGGCCTACACGTGCTTTTGATTTGCTGGACTGGTAAAGGATTTCAAAATGCACGTATCATTCTCCTTGATAGAGCTGCATAAGGACTGGACAAAACAATAACAAGCCATTTAGTAAGTAGACTAAACACAATAATATCTTGAATGTGAGGAACAATGCCATACAGACCTAGATAGGAAAATAGAACTGTGTCAAGAGTTTGCGCGCATAGCAATGAGAGGGTAATACGCGCAGTCAGCCATCGGCCAGCCGCTTTTTCGCGAAGTAAGGAAAAAAAATTAATATCACAAAGTTGTACGATAAGGAATGTAACAAGAGAGGCTATAACAAGGCGCAGCTGAGGAAAAAATAGACGATAGAGTAAAGAATGTGCCTGATCATAATCACTAGGCTGATAAACTAAAGTCATAAAAGAAAGAAAAAGAAAAGCCAATGAAGCAAAACAGGTAATCCAAATCGTTCTCATTGCCTCTTTGCGTCCAAAAAACTCTTGAATTAAATTTAATCCAAGCAGATATCCTACGGCCAAAGCATCACTGCAAGTGACGTGCAACCCAAAGACTTTAATTTGTTTGAGTACAAATAAATTCATTCCGATCACAAGCAGTGTCAACCATATTTTAATGGCCTCTTTGCCAAGAGCAAGAGCGGCAAGCGTTAGAATAGAAATGCCAGCTGAATGCAAAAAAAGAATAAATAAATTACTAAACATGGTAAGTGGGTAACCATTATGCCTGAAAGAAAGAAAACTCTCATTATGAAATTTGGAGGCAGCGTCCTGCTAGATTCAAAGAGTTTTCATGCCCTTGCTCATCTTATCTTGCAACGTCAGCAAAATCGACGCGTTTTAGTGGTTGTAAGCGCTATGCAAGGGGAGACAGATCGTCTTATTAATCTGGCTCATAGCATTCATGCTTTGCCACCTCGAAGAGAGTATGACATGCTCGTCAGTGTGGGAGAAAGGGTGAGTATGTCTTTATTGGCAATGGCGTTGCATGCACAGGGAGCCGAAGCTGTAAGTTTTACAGGTAGCCAGTCGGGAGTGATCACAACTCAAGATCACGCTGAAGCTAAAATTATTTCTGTGCGCCCTTATCGACTGATGGAAGCCTTAGATCAGGGGAAAATTGTGATTGTGGCAGGCTTTCAGGGTGTGTCAGAAGATAAAGAAATTACAACATTAGGTAGAGGAGGTTCTGATACAACAGCAGTTGCATTGGGCATTGCTCTAAATGCTGAGGTTGAATTTTATAAGGATGTTCCAGGTATTTGTTCTGAGGATCCTCGTAAAAATGGCCAAGCTTTTCCTTATCCCTTACTTACACACCAGCAGGCCCTAGAAATTGTTTTGCAGACAGGGGGTAAAGTGTTACATCCGCGCGCTTTGTTATTAGCGCAGGCTAACATGCTACCTTTACGTCTCCTTCCCTTGCATGCAAGAGAAGGAGAGGGAACACATATTGAAACAGTTGTGTCAGAAAATATTTTAGATAGGCCTGTCTATGAAGTTGCCCTACCCATACATTGTTACAGCTCTTGATCCTCAATACAGGACAGGTTATTTTGATCTTCAGGCTGTGCAAAATATTTTAGATCATGTGCTGCCTAAAAATTTCTTGGAAGATCCTCAGCTACACTTGTTAAAAAATACGTTACCTTTGATAGCTCATACTCCTTTATGCGAACCTCCCTTTGATCTGCATTTTTTTCTTTGCTGCCGTTTCAGGCAAAATGCCTTTAGATTTTTTTGTGAAATGATTCGTCAATGGCTGATACCAGGAAAGCAAAGTAATATTTTAATGCAGTTTGCTATTGATTTTGCAATGCCAGATTTATTGGAAGAATGTCTGATAGGTGCCCAGCTTAGTTTGCGCTGTGAAAATGCGTATGAAAAAGAGCTGATCGTCAGAAACCTTCCTTCTCTTTTAAAGGATTTGCGATTGGGAGTCGTATCCCCTTATCAGGCTTCTGTTGTATTGGAAACAAGAGGGATGGGCTATGATGAAAAAACAGTTTTAATTCAAGAAAGTGTGACCCAGCTCATCAAACACCGCCCTCAAAATTTTGATTACGACATCATGACAGAAATGCAACGCTTTTTGGTGTTGTGCAAAGATGATTTTAAAAAAATACGTGGGGCTCGGCATATCAGTCGTATTATTTGTGTGCATTATTTGTTTCATAAGGCTCTTAAGCTGTCTTTGGATGCTTTCCCGGATCGACGTTATATCAGCGTTAAACTTGTTCGCACATATCTCAAAGGCAAAGAAAAAGTGTTGGGAGTGATTGTGGGATTAAGTTTCTTAAAAGATAACGAAATCTTTGAAGCTCGTCATATTTTAGGGGCTATTAAAACACGTGTTCCAGATGCTCAAAAAGTCGAAGGGTCTTTTTATCGTAGTCATCATAGTTCCGATGCAACATACATGATGTATATTGAGGTTGTTAAAACAACAGGAGATTTTACACAAGAAGAGCTTAGAGAACTTAAACAACATCTACCTTTAGAACTAAAAGGTCGTATAGAACAAAGACTCAATCCTGTTTTCATGCCACAAAATGAAGAGGAGGTCATGCGTTATATTGTCACCTTGGGCTCTGAACTTAAATATGTAAGGGATGTTCCTCAGGTTATTTTGGAATTCTCGTGTCAAACGGAAGAAAAGCTAGAATTTCTTGTTGTCATGCTAAGAGTTCATTCCGCTGGTCAAAATTCTATTCAGTATTATTTTGAGACGCAGCCATCTCCTTTAGAATGTGTTTTTGATCGTAGCAAAATCATAGGTGCCCTACGCGGGAAATATAAAAAAGAAGCTAATGTCTTTCGTGTGAGGGTTAGTAAATCTGTTTTTTTAAGGCAGGATCACTCTGTAGATTTGTATCAAGCTAGACAATATGTTGCGTATCACCTTAAACAAATTTTTGGTGATTTTAGAGATTATTATGGAGGTATGATTTCTAAAGAAACGGAAATTTTTTCTCTGTTACGTCAAATTTTAGGTGAGATAGCAGAAGAAAATCACGCTTTATTAGAGAACTTCTTTTTTGCTTTGCATCCCGCTGTGATGAGGTCGCTCTTGCCAGCCGATGTTTTAAAAAAACTTTTTTTAATGATACTTGATGCTGAAATTGAAGGTTTACCTTTAGGACAGCCTTATCAGATTCGTATCGAAGAAGATAGTAGTAATTTTTATTTACTTGTTATTGCAGAGGAAGAATCTTTTGCCCAAGAATTAACGGGGTATTTGCAGCGCTTGGATGCTGTGAATATCGTAACATGTTGCGTGCAACAGACAGAGTTTCCCTGTTTGGGTTTGATTGCACGTCATTTGGATTCTGAAGAAGCTCGGGAGCTTTGGCATACATTAGAAAATCTTTTAGCTGCATGGGTAGATAAAAGAATTCTTAGCTTGTCCCGCTAACAGGGATATGTTAAAATGCCCCGTTATGACAAGTCCTTCTGATGCTGTTTCATCTACGCATGCTGTACATCACATGCCGCGTTTTCAAAAAATCGCGGGGTATGCTTCTGCTGTGGCGGGAGTTGCGCTTGTCGTTTTTGCAATGTGTTTAGGAGCTGGGTTATTTGGACCTGGGGTGTCGTACCACTTTTCGGCTTATTTAGGAGCTGGATGTGCTTTGTTTTCAATTATACCATTTGCCGTAGCATTGTGTCTTTTAGACACTTCAGAAGTTCCTCGAAAAGCGGAATAGAGAATGTCAAAATACCAAGAAATTTTCTTGCTGTTTCAGCTTTTCTAGGATATAGTCGGCCCCTCCGTAGATTGAAAGAAAAAACACTTTGTTACAGGGCATTGTGAAACCAAAGACAGCCATTACAACACGCTTGATAGGTCAGCTATTGCCCACGTTTTTACAACGTATTGGAGAAAGGTATGGACAGAAGCCTCAGTTACTTTTAGAGGCTTGGCCTACGGTTATTGGTCCTCAACTGGCTCCTATGACACGTGCTTTATCTTTTCATGAGGGCGTTTTGACAGTTGCAGTAAGTAACTCGACGCTTTACAGTCTTTTGTCACAACATGACAAACCGAGAATTATTCAACACCTTAGGGAGAAATTTCCGCATACAACTATTAAAACGGTTGTATTTCGGCTACAGTAGCGATGCAAGTAGAAATGGAAACTGAAGATAAAAAGAAAGAAAAAGAGTACGATGCTAGCGCAATTACCGTACTTGAAGGGCTGCAGGCAGTTCGTGAACGTCCCGGGATGTATATTGGCGATACAGGGGTGAATGGATTACATCATCTTGTTTATGAAGTAGTCGACAACAGTATTGATGAGGCCATGGCGGGACACTGTTCCCTTATTCTGGTTTCAATTCAAAAAGATAACAGTATTGTTGTTGAGGATAATGGACGAGGTATTCCAGTAGGTAAGCATGAGCAGGAATCTAAGAAACGTGGTCGAGATGTTTCTGCTTTAGAAGTGGTCATGACTGTCTTGCATGCCGGTGGTAAATTTGATAAGGACACCTATAAAGTTTCCGGGGGATTGCATGGAGTAGGGGTTTCCTGTGTCAATGCTCTTTCATCTCTTCTTGAGGTTCAAATTTATAAAGACGGCTGTGTCTATGAAATGAGTTTTGAGAAGGGGCAAGCTACAGGTCCTCTGCGAGTTATAGGAGAAACAACAAAACGTGGAACACGCGTAACATTTTGGCCAGATACCACGATTTTTGCTTACACAGTATATGACGCTGCAACGCTCATGCAAAGATTAAGAGAGCTTGCTTTCTTAAATCGTGGAGTGGACATTCGTTTTCGTGATGAGAGAAACGAAGAAAATGGTGAAATTCAATATTGTTACGAGGGAGGCATTGTCTCTTTTGTATCATATTTGAATGAAAACAAAGAGCCCTTGTTTGCCACTCCAGTTTATTTCCGAGGTGCTCGAGAAGGCGATGACGGACCTATTGAATTTGAAGTGGCCATGCAGTGGAATGGTACGTACACTGAAACCATCTACTGTTATGCTAACAACATTCCCACGCGTCAAGGAGGAACTCATCTAACGGGTTTTTCAACGGCTTTAACTCGCGTTTTAAATGCATATATCAAGACAAAAAATCTTGTAAAAAATGACAAGATAGCGATTTCTGGCGAAGACATGCGCGAAGGCTTAACAGCCGTGATTTCTGTTAAAGTTGCTAATCCTCAGTTTGAAGGACAGACAAAACAACGCTTGGGTAATAGCGATGTAGGGTCGATTGTACAACAGATTGTAGGGGAAGAGTTAGCAATTTATTTGGATGAGAATCCACAGATTTCTCGTTCGATTGTTGATAAAGTAGTCATTGCTGCCCAAGCTCGTGAGGCTGCGAAAAAAGCCCGTGAACTTACTCTGCGCAAAACAGCTTTGGACAGCGCCCGTTTGCCCGGTAAACTCATCGATTGTTTGGAACGTGATCCTGCTAATTGTGAGATCTACATTGTAGAAGGAGACTCTGCGGGTGGTTCGGCTAAGATGGGAAGAGATCGTCGGTTTCAGGCTATTTTGCCTATCCGAGGTAAGATCTTGAACGTTGAAAAAGCGCGTTTGCAGAAAATTTTTCAAAATCAGGAAGTAGGGACAATCATTGCAGCTCTAGGTTGTGGGATTGGAACAGATACGTTTAATCTTGAAAAATTGCGCTACCATCGCATTATCATTATGACGGATGCTGACGTAGATGGATCCCACATTCGTACGCTTTTACTCACGTTCTTTTATCGTCATATGCCTGCTTTGGTAGAAAATAATTTCATCTATATTGCGCAACCACCTCTTTTTAAAGTGACGCGTAAAAAAGAAAGTCGTTATTTGACCTCTGAAAAAGAGATGGATGATTATTTATTAAGTTTGGGTGTTGCAGATGTTCAGCTTCGCGATCAACGCACTCAAAGTGAAGTTGATCCTAAGCAGATGATCGATCTTATTTTAGAGATTGAGAATTTGATGATGTCGATTGAACGTAAGGCCATTCCTTTTCGTGAGTTTTTGGAAGCAAAACGTGAAGATGGTTCTTATCCTCGTTATCAGGTGACTTTAAAAGAGCCTGTTTTGCTCTATTCAGAAGATCAATTTTTAGAAATTGCGCGCGAAGATGAGAAGGAACAGAAACGTTTGCATGAAGAAACTTTAGCATCACTTCCAGCGGAAGAGATTACGGACGTCATGCGAAGTTTCCGTCCTCGTCCCCTTCCTTATATCGAGTTATACAAGGAAGAGGGTTTTGTTCAACTTATGCGTAAGCTAGAACAACATAAGCTGACTTTAGAGGATTATTTAATCGCGAAGGCCGAGCTATTTGCTGTTCTTGAAAATCAAGAAAGTGTGTTTGAAGCTTTCACCCTCAAAGAATTGATAGACTTTGTGCGTGGTCATGGTCGCAAAGGTGTTGAAATTCAGCGTTACAAGGGTCTAGGGGAGATGAATGCTGACCAACTTTGGGAAACAACCATGGATCCTTCTAAGAGAACTTTAGTACAAGTTAAATTATCAGACGCAATAGCGGCGGATCACATGTTTACCATGTTAATGGGGGAAGATGTTCCTCCTCGGCGTGCTTTTATCGAAAGCCATGCATTATCAGTTAAAAACTTAGATATTTAAGAGATTGCGATGCCTTTGCATGAAAATGAACTCATTGTTACGCGAAATTTAGAAGAAGAGATGAAGGATAGCTATCTACGCTATTCCATGTCTGTGATTATCTCCCGTGCTTTACCGGATGTTCGAGATGGATTGAAGCCATCGCAACGCCGCATTCTCTATGCGATGCGCCAACTTAATCTTACACCTGGGGCGAAGCATAGAAAATGTGCAAAGATTTGTGGGGATACCTCCGGGGATTATCATCCACATGGTGAATCTGTCATTTATCCGACACTTGTGCGTATGGCACAGGGTTGGGCTATGCGTTATCCTTTGGTAGATGGTCAGGGGAACTTTGGGTCAGTAGATGGTGACCCTCCTGCCGCGATGCGTTATACGGAAGCACGTCTACGTTTAAGTGCCGTGTCTTTGATGGAAGATTTAGATAAAGAAACTGTAGACATGGTTTCTAACTATGATGAAACAAAGGTAGAACCTTTAGTTTTTCCTGCTAAGTTTCCAAATTTGCTGTGTAACGGTTCTTCAGGAATTGCGGTGGGGATGGCAACGAATATTCCTCCTCACAACCTTAATGAGCTGATCGCTGCCACCCTGCTTGTTTTGAAAGATAAGGATGTGACTATTGATGCGATCATGGAAGTCATGCCGGGTCCGGATTTCCCAACGGGTGGTGTCATTTGTGGACGAGCAGGGATTATTGAGGCTTATCGCACAGGTAGAGGCAAGCTGATCTTAAGAGGTGTTTTGCATGTTGAGCAACACGCGCAGCAACCTGGTCGTGAACGTATTGTGATTGATGAATTGCCTTATAATGTTAACAAATCTCGTCTTGTTGAGCGTATTGCTGACCTTGTTAATGATAAGGCTATTACAGGTTTAAGCGATGTCAGGGATGAATCAGACAAAGATGGAATGCGTATTGTTTTAGAGCTAAAGAGGGGAGAAATTCCGGATGTTGTCATCAATCAGCTCTATAAGTTTACGGATATGCAGGTGACCTTTGGTTGCAACATGCTAGCGTTAGATAAAAATCTACCGCGTACAATGACAATCAAACAAATGATTGCAGCATGGGTTGCTCATCGTATCGATGTCATTCGACGACGCACTCGTTTTGAACTTAACAAAGCTGAAGCGCGCGCCCATATCTTAGAGGGTTATTTAAAAGCGATTGGCGTGTTAGATGAAGTTGTGCGTGTTATCCGAGCTAGTCAGAATCGTGATGAAGCTAAAAAAGAATTGATAAGTCGCTTTAGCTTTACTGAGAGACAAGCAAATGCTGTGTTAGATTTACGTTTATACCAGCTAACAGGTCTAGAACGTGATAAGATTCAATCGGAATATGACGAGCTGCAACAGCGTATTGCTCATTATCGTGCGGTCTTAGCAAGTGAAGAGATGGTGCGTGATATCATTCGTGAAGAACTAGAAGCTATCCAAAAGCAACATAAGTCTCCGCGTGTAACACAAATTGCGCAAGCCGAAGGGGATTTTGAGATGGAAGATCTTATTCCCGATGAAGCTGTCATGATTACACTGTCTGAAGATGACTATGTCAAACGTGTGCCCTTAGATCAGTTCCGAGAGCAGCGAAGGGGAGGTCAGGGTGTTGCTGGCTTTGACATGAAGAAAGAAACAGATCACCTAAAATCGATTTATGTGGCATCTACTCATGATACACTTTTAATCTTCACAAATCATGGACGTTGCTATTGGTTAAAAGTATGGCAGTTACCTGAAGGTGAAAGACGTGCTAAAGGTAAGCCATTAATTAATTTACTTGAAGATATCCAGCCTGGGGAAAGGGTTGCCGCCATTTTGCGCACAAGGGATTTTGATCCTCAGCAATTTGTATTAATGGCCACAAGAGCTGGTATTGTGAAAAAGACGGAACTTACAGCTTTCAGTCATCCAAGACGTAAGGGCATTCGGGCTTTAGAAATTGATGAGGGAGATGAGTTGATTGCCGCACGTTTGGTTGCGGCGGAGCAACAGGTCATGCTCTTCACTTACATGGGGATGGCTGTACGTTTTGATCATCATACAGTTCGTTCAATGGGACGTACGGCTCGTGGGGTAAAGGGAGTTAATCTGCGCAAAGCCGACGATTGTGTTGTGGGTTGTGAAGTGGTCACCAATGAAGAAGAGACGATTTTAGTCGTATGTGAAAACGGCTTTGGAAAGAGGTCTTTAGTTGGAGACTTTCGTCAAACAAACCGTGGTGGAGTCGGAGTACGTTCGATCATCACAAGTGAACGCAATGGCAATGTTGTGGGAGCTGTATCTGTAACTGATCAGGACGGGGTGTTGATGATTTCTGAACAGGGTCAGACCGTACGTATTGCCATGACAGATTTGCGTGTGATGGGACGTTCTACACAAGGTGTTAAAGTTGTGAATTTGAAGACGGGAGATCGTCTACTTGCATTGGAAAAGATAGCTGGTTCTGATGAACCCGAAGATATACAACTGGTCCAGGTAGAAGGGGCTAATAATGCAACAGAAACCTTATAAGGGACTTTTTATCACCCTTGAAGGATGCGATGGATGTGGCAAGACATCTTTAAGCTTTAAGCTGGGCAAGGAACTTGAGAAACGGGGTTATGCTGTAGTGCGTACAAGAGAGCCCGGTGGAACGCCTTTATCTGAGCATTTAAGGGAAATTTTGTTGCAACCAGATACCTTCTCAATAAGTGGGCGTGCTGAGATGATGTTGTTTTTAACAGCTCGAGTGCAGCATTTAGATGAATTGATTTTACCTGCTTTGCATGCAGGTAAAATTGTTATTTGTGAACGCTTTAATGATTCTACCATAGCTTATCAAGCTTGTGCTCGTCATTTGGGAACACAACAGGTAGAAAAACTTTGTGAGTTAGCCTGTGATGGTGTGTCACCTGATGTGACATTGTTATTAGATATGCCAGCGCATCTTTCTGTAAGTCGTGTCAAGGATAATAAAGATCGTCTAGAACAAGAGAAGCTTCATTTTCATGAAGAAGTAAGGCAGGGATATTTACGCCTGGCCGATCATTATCCTCAGCGTATAAAGTTAGTAGATGCTCAGGGATCTGAGCAACAAGTGTTTGAACAAGCTTGCTCAATTTTGCAACCTTATCTTCCTTCTGTTATGCCTCATGTCTGTTGACCCTTTAGCTTTACTTTTGCAAACAGCTCGTATTCCGCATGCTTTATTGCTTGTAGATGCTCAGCGGCGAGCTGTAAGTTTTGCTAAGGAACTGCTGCAAACCAATGCCGAATATCACCCTGATCTTCATCAGTATTACCCAGAAGGTAAAAGTGGCACGCATGCGATTGAAACCTTACGAGGTTTAATGGCAGATGTAGCCTTAAGTCCCTTTCAGGCAAAATACAAGGTGTTTATTATTCATGAAGCGGACCGCATGTTGCCAACAAGCGCGCATGCTTTGCTCAAGACATTAGAAGAACCCTCGGCTCAAACTGTGATTATTCTGGTTACACAAGAGAAAGAGAAGATTTTGCCTACGTTAATTTCACGTTGTCAGACATTTTACTATAATGAGAGTGCGCAGAAATTTGAAGGGGTAGAAAACGTTCTTCAGTGTTTGCAAGGAGATTTAAGTGGGATCAAAGATCTTGAGAAGCAGCTGGAGCAAGGTCATCAGCACTTGTATTTATTTTTAGAATTAGTGATGAGATTGGCTCGAGATGCCCTTTTATTACGTTTAAAGGTGTCAGAACAATTTTTGTTTTTTCCTGAGCATGCAGAACAATTAAGTCAGCTTCCTATCAAATCATTAGAGCGGTTAGAGAAGAGAGTGCGTCAGGCTCGTTTAGGCTTTGAGCGTTCCGTTAAACCAGAAGCTACTCTGCGGTACCTTTTTTCTCAAATTTAGACCATAGAGCAGTTGGTTGTGGCTGTCCACGGGAAGTAAATAAAGAACGCCAATATGCAGTTTCAGGCGTAGTATCGCTTAGATTCACTTTTACAATTGGTAAGGTATCTGGACTTGGTAAAACGGCAATACTGGCTGCGGCACAAGCTGCCTTAAAATCCTCTAGCTGGTTTTGCTTCACAATGGGTGAGCAGGCTAGTACGGTAGACTCTCCTTGCCTTGCTGCATTCATAACAAAAATTACCAGATCATCAGGATAAGAGTATTTGGCACGGTCGTTATGATGAGTTAGAAATTGAAATATCTTACAAGTATTAAGAGGGATATCGGTAAAACATGGTTCTCCTATGGACAAATCGCCTATTTGAGCATTGCATACCCAAGGAAAGGAAGCATGATCTCGATGAAAGTTGGCAGGATCATATAGGTTAGGAGAAAGGGATCCTTGGCTTGTAAGACTTCCAAGGCTAGGAGAATTCTGGAATGAAGATGAAAACAGTGATTGGGAATGAAGCGAAGTGGCTTTAGATTGATACGAAAAAGTTGAAGTATAAAATGGTTGTTGAGAGCGTGCTCTATAACTCATGACAGCTTTCACAGTTAAAACAATCAGAGTCAGACCTCCGACTGCCGTCATCACGCCTAAAGCTGGGGCTCGTAACAGTATTCCTTGA
>JAFEGP010000028.1 GCA_018239815.1 Verrucomicrobiota bacterium
ATAGGCTTGAAAAATAAACCCAATAAAGCGATTGCGAAGATGAGCGGCTTGTGCAGGCGTGACAGTATGTTCACATATCTGCAAAGTTCCAGTTGTAGGGGGCTCCAGTGTGCCTAAAATATGCAACAATGTACTTTTCCCTTCTCCAGAAGCTCCCATAATAGCAACTGTTTCACCAGCATAAACATCAAGGGAAACACCATGCAAAATATCAAGTTCTACAGGCTGAGAAAACTTTTTGTGAATGTCCCGAGCTGAAAGCAAATGTTTGTTCATTAGTCAGCCCTCAGAGTTTCTGTAGGTTTAACAGCTGCGGCTTTTAAGGCTGGGACAAGACCCGCAATCAAAGATAAGATGATAGTTGTAACTAGTACGATACAGATAGCAGACCAACTAATCTCACTTGGTAAGGAAGCTCCATAGAAAGCAGATTGAAAGACATCATGCCCCTGTAATTTATTTAAAAGATTAACAAGCGCTTCAATGTGGCGTAAGGTAAAAATCGCAATTGTAATTCCAATAAATCCGCTTAAAATCCCTGTCAAACAACCACATAAGCCAAAGATGGAACCAATCTGTCTTTTTGTAGCGCCCATAGCTAACAGGATACCGATTTCTTTACGCTTATCATTGACAAGCAAGATAAGCATAGAAATGATGTTAGAGCAAGCTACCAACAAAATAATGATAGCAATCAAAGTAAACAGCGTCTGATCGCTCTCTAGTTGTTGTAAGATAGGTTTTACAAAATCATAATCGTGATAGGACTGCACTTCCCAATAAGGAGCAAGCGCGGCTTTCTCAAGTTGTTGTCTGATTTGACTTGCAATGACTTTGGCTTGACCGGAGTCCTTAAGCCATACATTGAGCCCATTACCTAAATTACGATCTGTAATCGAAAGACTGCCACGTAAAGAGGTTGTTACTTTAGGATCAACAAAAACACATTTATGTCCTAAAGCAATCAGTCCTGGATCATAAAAGCCTGCAACATAAATAGGTAAACGCTGCTCTTGTGTAGAAGAAGAAGTTGTGGCCATGTAGCTGAGATAGCCTGTGTCACCAATTCTAACCCCGTTTTCACGGTAATTTTTTGAAATGACAACACCATCGCCCAGCAAACCATTAACAGGAATTGAACCTTCATAAGCCCAAAAAGGGGAGTCCTTCACAATTTTTGTTTGTGTGACATCAAAATAACGCAAAGGAGCTGTTCCTTCAAAATTAAGGCCCTGGATCGTCGTAGTAAGTTTTAATAACACATCTTGGTAGCTAATAGCTGAAGGTAAAGATTTTTTCAAAACAGAAGCTTTCCATGGCATGCCGCCTTCTAATGTGACGTACGGATAGTCTTCTTGGAGTGTTTCATCTTTAAAACTAAGAGATGTTTCTACAACAGAATACCCTTTGCTTTCATAATGCAATTTCAGAGCAGGTAATCCTGCTTCTTTTTGTGGAACAACAACTTTAATTAATTCTCCATCGATCAGAATACCGCATCCTTTTAAGACACCTTGATCTGGATACAAGGAAGGAAGTAGAGGGCTCTCATACGATTTAGTTGTCACTTGATTGACATTGAGATAATCAAAAAAAGAAAATAAAGCCTGTTGAGGCAAAGAGGACAAAAGCTTTGTCAAGTCTTCTAAGGAAGGGGGAAGGATCAAATTGCTAAAGGATTTGTTTTCTGGGTCTACATTAGTAAAATAGGAAAGCTGAGAGAGGCATGTTTCTTCAACCCCTTCACCTGGAACTTCTCGAATGAGATTAAGGCGTAAATTGCCAAGAGCTGTTTCGTATTCTCGAACAGTCACGCCAGGTAGGTTTTGTATGATTTGCCAGCTCTCTTTTACAATGTCTTTTAACGCGCCGTCACTATGACGATCAGCAAGAGGAAAATAAAGGGGAAGTTCTGCGTCGACGAGAGGATCATAAGGATCAGATTGATCTGCCTGTAATTTTTCGCCTAAAGATCGAGTCGTATAGAAAGATGTCGAGCTTAAACTGTCTACTTTATAGTAGTAAGACTGATAGTAGGCATCTGTAGGGGTCACACGAATTGGAGCATTTAAAGCTAGCAATTGGCTGACCCATTTATTTTTAACCCCGTGAGACACGGATAAAAATACGATGGTCAGCCAAACGACTAACGAAATCATGATAACGGAAACAAGCGAAATAATAGAAACGGACAACTGCCGCCATTTAGGGACTAAATATTTTAATGCGACAGAGACAGTAAATCGCATGATTACTTAGCTTCTTTAAAGATCACATGACGTCGGAGTTTACGGTCGTATTTCTTGAGCTCGAGGCGCCCTGTTGTTGTTTTTTTGTTTTTTGTCGTCCAATAGACTTCGGTGCTCTCTGTACTTTTTAGTTTAATAATTTCACGGTTTTTGCTTGCCATATCCTTCTCCAAAAAAAATTACAAATAGGGACCAGGTTACGATAAGGAAAGATAAATTTCAAGGAGATTTAAAAACGGATCTTGTGCTACGCTCTCGTGCCATGTCATATTCATTAGTTAACTATAACAAAATTCATTTTGTCAGCCTAGGATGCCCTCGCAATCTTGTCGATAGCGAGGTGATGTTGGGTATTTTGCTGAAGGCTGGTTACGAAGTCACACCGGATGTTGCTCTAGCAGACTATCTTGTTGTAAACACATGTGCTTTTTTGGAAGCTTCTAGGCAAGAGTCTAAAGATGTTATTCAAGATCTCCTGAATACAAAGAAAAAAGATGCCAAGCTCATTGTAACAGGTTGTATGGTCTCCAAGCACCGAGAGGAAATTGAACGACTGTTTCCTGGGGTGCATTATTTATTAGGTTCCGGAGACGTAGAAGGTATTTTAAAAGCTGTTAGAGATGACACATCAGGCTCTGTGATTGGAAGTGTAAAGAGCTATTTAGAAGCAGGAGAGATCCCTCGTCAGCTTTCAACTCCTAATCATTATGCTTACTTAAAGATTGCAGAAGGGTGTCGCAAGGCTTGTGCTTATTGCATTATTCCTAAGCTTAAAGGACCTCTTAGAAGTAAAACAGTTGATCAAATTTTAAAAGAATTTAAAGCATTGCTTTCTAGAGGCGTTAAAGAAGTTATTTTAATCGCGCAAGATCTTGGGGATTATGGGAAAGAGAAAGGGGCTCAGCAAGGCACTTTAGCGGAACTGTTAAAGCAAATTCTGCAGATTCCAGGTGAATACTGGCTGCGTCTACTTTACTTGTATCCGGACGAAATTGATGATGAAATGATTGCTTTGATGAAAAGCGATCCTCGCATTTGCCCTTATCTTGATATGCCCATTCAACACGTCAATGATACAATTTTGAAACAAATGCGTCGCCACACGGATAAGGCTCAAATTTTATCTGTAATTCAAAAGCTAAGAGAGCAACTTCCTTCTGTACACGTGCGTACAAGTTTGATTGTGGGTTTCCCTGGGGAAACTCCAGAACAGTTCGAAGAGCTCAAAAAATTTGTTAAAGAACATCCATTAGACCATATTGGAATTTTTACCTATTCTAAAGAGGAAGGGACGGTAGCCGCTCAGTTGCCTGATCAGGTAGCGGAAGACATCAAGCAACAGCGCAGAGATGAATTGGCTAAGATTCAACAAGAAGTTTCTTTAAAATTGAATCGTAAGAGAATTGGTCAGCACATAGAAGTTGTAGTGGAAGGTTATCATCCAGAGACGGATCTACTTTTAGTTGGGCGTCATCAAGGACAAGCTCCTGAGATTGACGGGACGGTGATTTTGAACGACTGGAGCAAGGTAACGGCTTTTGGTGAACGTTATCTAGTCGAGATTACGGATGTTTCAAATTATGACTTAATAGGCCGTGTTTTGAAGCCTGTTAAGCAAAAGTTAAAAATTATTTAAACTGTAAACAATCAAATATTTGTGTTAAAATCGCACCTAAATCTAAAGAGGTGTGAGAGTGAGTGTCGCAGAAGGATTAGGGCAAGCAGAAGGAAGGGAGCCTTTGCCCCTGACTTCTGAGCAGCGAAAATATCTTTCTTCTAAAAAAAAATTAGCATTTGAGCAGGAAAGTGTTCTGCGGGCTAGGATAGCTTTATTCGATCAAAGCGGTTGCAAAGCTGTTAGATGGCATACTATCACTGCTATCGCCGTGAATATTCTTGGCTTTTCTATCGTAGCGGGCCTAGCTGTTTCTTATCTTTTGCCTATTGCTAATCCTATTCCTGTTTGGGGAGGAGTCCTCATTTGTTTAGGAGCGATTATTATCTTTGGCAAGCTCAGTTCTTATTTTTCTCGCTTGGCTTTAATCAAAAAAGAGGCCTATCAAACAGATTTATTAGCTTTAGAGCTTCTTAAAAAGTGTACAGATAAGATGCCGCATCACCTAGGTGATGTACCGGCTACAGATGCTCGTATTCCTTGGCATCGACAGGAAGAAGACTCACTTAAAAGACAACATCCTCTATCGCCCCAAGATCTCAAATCTCAATGTGACCGATTGGGTTTGGATGTGGAAGACAGCGCGTTGTATGCAGCAGCACAACGTAGTTGTTCTTTACAATCTTCTTCTGGGCCATGGCGTGAGATTCGACAAGGAGCTATTAAAGCAAATCGTTATCTTCTTCAGAAGCCTGGTATTTGGGTCACTCAACAGAAGCTAGATGGATTCTATTATGGTGATAAAATACGAGCGCTTCAAAGGGCATATATTCCTTCTGTTTCTAATACATGGACAGAAGAAGAAAAACGTCAGGTTATTCCTTATCTTATCAAATTCCTAGGTGAACAAGGGATGACATTCCATCCAAATAGTTGCTTTTTGATCCCTGAAGATCCAGAAACTAAACAACAACTGAAACGTGCTTTAAGAGAGCTTCTTTTCTATCAAGATGAAGAGATGTCTCCAGCGGAACTTAGAATACATTTGTGTGCTAGAGAGCATTTGAAAGTGTGTTTAAAAGTTTGGAAGGATTTGGATCAACTGTATGCAAACTCTACGAAGCTGCTTAAAGAGATGCAAGATTTAGACGCAACTTACACGGATAAGGATCTTTTTACACCTTTGAAAGGGTTAGACCTAAGCTTACAGCAAGAAGAGCTGTTTGCAGCTCAGTTGCATGCAAAGATACTGCAGCTTCAAATTGACATCGTAAGCACACAACAAACACAAGCTGTGCCATATTCTTTAGAACAAACTGTTGCAACCTTGAGTTTATTAGGCTTGCAGGGTGAGCAAAGAGGTGGCATGTCACCTGAAGAGCAAGTTAAGTTTCAGCGAATGTATCTTAATTTACTTGATATGTTTGTGGATAAAAATGATCTGGAAAAAAGTACACATAGAGTCTTTCAGATATTGAAGGAAAAGCTTCGCGGTCCAGCTCTTGTCTTTATCATCCCACAGACCTATCAGGCAATCTATCAAAGCTGCCAAGAGAGTTTTAATCCTGACGAATATTGGGATCGTTTTTGTCGATCGATGTTTTCTGTTCTTGACCAAACATCGATTAAAGAAGCGCTGAGAGATCCACACAAGCAAAGGGCCTTTGAAGAAGCTAAGAAACAATTAGGTCAAATTGAGACTTTTAAACAAGCCATGATTCAAAGAGGGCTCTATGAACATGCTTTTGAAAAAATGCAACAAGAAATCTTGCAAGCTCCTGCCGAAATTCAGTCAGCTCTTCAATCTTTGCTTGCACATGATAGGACTATCTTAGCTCGTTATAGTTCTCTTTGTGATTTAGCTGCTATGCAATGGAAAAAGGTTCAAAGAAATATGGAAGAGGGATTGGCTGCTAGATATACCATTCCCGATTCGTTAGATGGGCAAGAACTTTTGTTTATGCAAACAGGGCAATGTCAATTCTCTTTGTCTGAATTGCATACTTTAAGGTGGCAAGCGATACCTAAGTTAGATCGTCAGGTTTTAGAGCTTAAAGCTTCTATTGCTCAATTAGAAGAACAGTACCATGCTCATCAAGCTCAAAAAGTTTCGCGTTTAGAAAAACTCGAAAAGCGCCTACAGGCTGGTTATGAACAAGCAGTCAGAAAACAACTTGAGTATTTGCAAAAGCAGCAACTTCCTCTTTCTTTGTATTTGCAGCTGTTAGATGAGATCTTAGAAAAAAACGAAGATGAGTTTAGTGCTGCATTACTGCGAGCTTGGGCTCGTCCTAAGGATACAATTGGCCATTATAGGTCTTGGAAACAGAAAGTTCAGGGATTGGATCCTTTTCAGGCAAAAGATGCTCAACAATGTAGAAAAGCTGTCTCTAGGATCCACGCTCTTTTAGCAGAAATTCCAGCTAAGGCTATCTCTTTAGATCGATTAGAAAATTTTGTTCGCCTTGCTCTTGTGCAAGATCGACTATTACAAGGTCATCGAGATGAAGTAAAGGGATGTCTTAAAGTACTAAGGAAAGGTACTTATGGTAGTCCTCAACAGTGGAAAGAATTGTTAGGACACTTAGAAAGAAATCATCCCGAACATTTGAAAAAGGCATTAGGACAAGCATGGTCTATAGATGATGTTGAAGACTATCATCGATGGAAGCAAAGACTGCCTTTTTATGGATGCTCGCAAGATTATGAAGAGAATGGTCGTGTTGCACAAGATAAAGCACAGTTAAAGAGTTTTGAATCAAGAATCTATGAATACGTAAAAGATAAGAAAATTCAATATACCTATCGAAAAGATGAACAGGACCATGTTATAGAAATTGATCTTGCGACCCAATACAACTACGTAAGACCAGATGGAACTGTTGATCAAAAAGCTTTTATGGCTGCCGTGCAAAAAAATTATCCTGTTTTTTTTGATCAAATGATTGAAGGGAGCTTGGCAGGGGATGTAGCCAATTATCGGGAATTGCAGAGTCGGCTTAGGCATCTCTATAGTTTGCAGGATTTACAACCTGGTGGGAAAAGAAGTAAAGATGCTGAGAAATTCTATAAACTTCTTGAGCGCATAGAACCGTGTTGTCTCGATCTTCAAAATTTAAAAGATCTGTTGCCTACAGCAACGGAGTTGCCAGAAATCTCTAATTCATTAAAAGCTGATGAGTTTGAACAACTTCAAACTTGGGTGTTAGCTCAACCTACAAGCGTTGTCTCTTCAGGACGCTCTGCTGTGGGTCAGCCGCATACTTCTTCTGAGCAAAGGCAGCAATTAACATCTCTTTGTCAGACTTTGCAGCTTGTTACTTGTTCTGATCAGCCGCTGGAGCTTCCCGTTTGTTTGCAAAAACAGGCGCAACGTTTGCCTTTACATGCTATTTTGTTTCAAGATCTCAAGGCTCAACATGAGCAGTTCAAACGAAGGTATACAGATGTCTATTCAGCCGAGAAGCAACCAAATTTGGAGATCTCATCGGTAGAAAAGGAACAACAAAGACTTCTTGAAGCAGACTTGTCAGCTTATTCTAAAAAAATCGATAAGTTTTGTGCTCAAGCGGGTTACCGGGGTACTCTGACATTTGGTAAATTCATACGTTACATAGTGGCTCCTTTCTCAGACGAGTCCTTTTTTTCTTTAAGACAAGAAGAGCTGACACTAGCAGAGCGTGTCACACAAAGATTAGAATCGCACATACCTTCTTTAGATCGTTCTCGTCGTATTACCTACCTTTACCTTCAGGTTTTGTTAGTTCGAGTTGTGGTGTCCTTAGCTTTTGCTTTAACAATGTATTATGTGCCTAATGTGGGCGTTCAAATCGGTCTTTTGTTAGGGTGGGTTCCGTTAGAAATGGCCTTAAGTTACCCTATAGATCGCTTAAAACAGTTTTATGAGAAAAATATTACTCAGCGCCGTCTTGCAGTGCATTTATATCAACCTCATCCTTTACATTTCCTGAATACAAATCGTACTGATAGAGAGTTGCCCGTGCCAGGTCAACCAGAGAGAGTTGAAGTAGAAGAACAAGGGCCAATAGATGAAGCAAGGAAAGAAGCATCACTAAGGTATCAAGATTTTCGAAACAAAGAGCAAGTGAGAACATTAGATGGATGGCAATGGACCCTAGCGCAGCGTTTAATGCAGACACCAGAACAGCAACAAAAAGAGCGTCTAGCTTTTCAAAAGACATGTCTTGTTCTTTATGTTCAAAGACAAGCCGGTCGCATGGCAGATGTAGCAGCTACAGAAGAAAGAGAAAGGGAGAAACAAGAGGCTTTTAAGATCATGCAACGTCCTTGGCACCACCTTGTTTAAGAGGCAGTTGTTTTTTAGTAAGCTTTTTGATGTAATTTAAATTTTTTATTAAGATCAGGTTGTAAAATATGCTAACTTCTTTGCTACAGTCATCCCCTTTGTCTTCTCATGAACATCCTCAAAGTATGTTGGTTGCGGGAGATAGTGGCACTTTTACATGTTTGCCAGACGAGTTAGTTGCACACATTTTTTGCTTGCTGCAATCTTTAGGTGATCAACTCAGATTTATAAGTGTTTGTAAACGTTTTAAAAACATCGTATTTGGTCATAGCAAGTGCTTGAAATTTTTACTCTCTACTTATGCGGTTGTAAGTATGCGCAGTGTTCGAAATACAGCACAGGCAATCACAAACTCCTTTGAAAAGACTATTATTTATCATGAAATAGCCAAAATCGAAGCAGGCGTGCATCAAAACATAGCAGCTAGGCGTTCTCTAAGACTGGCTAAGCAGGCTTTTGATTCTATCATTGATGCAGAATCCAGCGTTGTTATTGTTAAGATGCTTATGGAGTTTGCTCACACATCTCTGAACATTGCAGATCAAAACGGAGCAGAGGAACTTTTGACGGAAGCCTCTACTATAGCGGCAGAGCAGTTAGATGCAAGTTTAAAAGCCTATTGTTTTTTGCACATAGGAAAGACGGATATTTGTAGTCACGATATAGCTGGATTATTCTTGAATAGAGCTCGTTTGGCAGCAATGGGTATTCAAGATGATTTGGCGTGCCTAAAATGTTTGCTTGAAATACTAGAGGTCTGTTTAAAAAAAGAGGCTTTGGATCTTGTTGAGGCTGTTTTAAACGATATGCAACAAGTGCCCACTCAATCTAGAGGTAGAGAATATTATTATGACAGTCAAGTTTTAAGTGTTTTTGCGTGTGCTTATGCACGAGTGGGCAGAGAACTAGAGTCAGATGTATATTTTTCACGCTCTTGGTCACAGGCAGTCAAGATAGAGAATAGTCAAGACAAGGCTCATGCCTTTTTTTTATTAGCTCAAGCTTATAAATCTGTTGGAAAAGTCACTAAGGCCCGATGTGTATTAAGAGGTGCAAATCAGTTGGTTTTAAGGATACGGCATCGAGATGAAAGAGAGCGTTTGCAAGCACTTATCTTTGAAGCCGAATGTGAATCAAACTCTTTTAAAGGAGCCTGTCGCACATTGAGTGGAATGGAAGAAGGCGCAGAAAAACAACACTCTTTAACAACATTGGCTAAAGCTTATACTCGTGTTGGTAAGACCTGGCAAGCAAGACAGATCATAGATGTTATCTCAGATCCTTATCAGGCTTTACAGGCTATGATTGTTTTAGCTCATCGCCAGCACGCTATAGGTCAGGATTCCAATCGTCTTTTAACTGAAATTTCTACGCAATTATCAGCTTTAAGAAGAATAAGGCCGAGGGATTATGTCATATTGCTCTTAGATGCAATCAAAACACTGCAGGAATTTGGTCGTTTGCAAGAGCTCATGGATTTCTTTGTCTCTGTTATGCGCTGTACACAGTCTATGCCATCTGATGCAACAAAGGCTCATTCTGAAATAGCTGTTTTACAAATCTTGATGCTTTCAAAGAGATGTTAAGGGAATTGTTTCCATTCTTCCCCCCATCTGTAATTTTGGTCTCCAATGCCAGCCCAAGCATAACGAATCTGTAAGCTTCGCACACGTCCATCACTACAAAATTTGGGGATAGCGCAATGAATTTTATAAAGAGCTGCTTCTCCTAATTCACTTTTTCCTTGTCCTTTGAGTTTAAAAGTATCAAAGATGCGTTGTCCAAGAGCTTTGCAAGCAGCTTCTCCAGATCCTTCATCTGTCAGGCTATCCAGTGGTAAGTTGATGAGATCGTAAATAAAAAGAAGCTCATCTCGTGAGAAACTTAGTGCCTCATAAAAATTATTACGAGGGCGTAAGATGGGAGAAATTGGGGGAGAACCATAAGGCCCAGAACTTTGATGTATACTCATAAATAACCTCTTAGGCTTAAAAGTAAGAAAATAGAAAATTTTAATGAATCTAAAGAAGAAAAAGCCATGTCTTGTGCAAAGCCTTTGATCATGAGAACCAACTTATGTGGTGTTGAAATTCTCATACTAGATCTTCAAAAATTTTTCATCAAGACCCTTATAAAATTTTTATTTTTTTTGAAATTATTGTTTTTTTTAGATTAAAACTTCTGAATTTGTATTAGTGTTTTTAAAAATGATGTTTTTTGTTAAAATAACTCCCTTGTTTTTTATAAAAAAGGTTAAAAATTGGACTCATTATCTTCTTCTCAAGGTGTTTTGGTATCTGCTCATCAAGAGGGTGTTGCAGAAGGCAATCCACAGATATTTACTTTGCCACAAGAGATGTTATTGATAATTTTCTCTTATTTGCGAGCTGTGTCTGATCAGATGGCTTTTTTAGGTACATGCAAACATTTTCAAGCGGAGGTTTTGACTACTTTTGCAGCCAACAAATATTTAAGCGCTTCCCACCTTCGCGATGTTGAAATGCTTATAGCAGGTATGGAAGCGGGGTATGTACGTGCCATTGCATATCATGAATTAGCTAAAGTGCAAGTTTCTAGAATGGAGTTTGTATTGGCACGTGAAGCTTTAGATAGAGCCTTGGAGGATATAGAGGTTGGTGTAGAACATCTCGATCCGTCTTTGCTTGTTATGACTTTTTTAGAGTGGAAGACAACCAGTGAGCGTGCTCGTTATACTCACGAAGACAGTCAATATTTTTTGGAAAGGGCCTTGACAACCATCTCTACAATACCAAGTGTCAGCAGAGCAGTAAAAGCTTATTTACAGTTAGTTCGGGATGATGGTAGGGATACGCTATTTACTCGCCATCTTCTACAACAAGCTATTGGCATTGCTGTAGCGCAGCCAAGTTTTAAAGAAAAAATAGATTGTTTAACTCTTTGTGTAGAAGTATGTGTTTCTATAGGCAAGGTAGATACAGCAAAAGAACTTATTCAAAGAATGGAGCAGGTTCAGGTTTCTGATCACGAAGTATTTTATTGTCTTTTCAAATTAGGACGTGCTTATGCATTAGTTGGAGAGACAGATGTATCACATAAAAAATTCATGGAATCTTTTGAAAAGATTTTAGCTATGGAAAATCCTAATCTGAGATTCAAAAATTTAATTGTTTTGGGGTCGTTGTGTAAAAAAAGCGCAGAAACACAGTTAGCAAATGAAAGCTTTCGTTTTGCTAATGAGCTTGCCTTGGGACTGCCTCGTCGTCAGCAAACGCTGCAATTTCAAGCAGAGTTGATTGTGACTCAATGTAGTCTTGGTGATTTTCAAGGAGCGCGATGTACTTTCGAATCTATGGCCGAAGGATCTACCAAGCAGGGAGCAGCTTATGTGCTAGCTCAAGCCTATGCGAAAGAGGGTAATTGGACAGAGGTTGAGAGTTATTTATCAGTCATGGGCGAGCACGAACAGTCCGCAGTGTTATTAAATTTTGCTGGTTATCATGTCAAAAGAGGAACTGATGCTTCCGAAGCCTTAAGAAGGGTTGCTTTATTGCCTCGCATGGACGAAAACAATTTGCAGCGTTATATAAGAATGCTTTTACTCAATGCTGATATGCTGCAACAAAATACAGAAACGCGAACAAAAGCGGGTTTTTTGCAATATCTGGCTATGCATGCTTTAGAATGTTATAAAAATCCTTCTCATCGCATAGCAGCTCAGTTAACAATAGTTAAGATCTTGTCAGAAAGAAGGTTTCGTGGACCCGCTGATTTATAGACAGATGCAATCTATTTGGGGTAAGGGATCTGTTTTTAAAAACTTGGAATCAACAAAAAAACTAGTTTTCTTCTTTGACACTCTTTGGTTTGTCTTGTCAGAGCCAAAGAGTTTTTTTTAAATAGTTTTTATCTATGTTAAAAACTCCTAGGTTTATATTAGTGTTTTTAAAAATGATATTTTTTGTTATAATAGCTTTCTTATTTTTTTATTTATAAACAAAAAGGTTAAAATTGGACTCATTATCTTCTTCTCAAGGCGTTTTGGTATCCGCTCATCACATGGGTGCGGCAGCGGACAATCCAGAATCCGCTCATCAAAGGGGTGCGGTAGCGGACAATCTAGAAACCTGTGTTTTGCCACAAGAGATATTATTGATAATCTTCTCCTATTTGCGAGCGGTGTCTCATCAGATGGCTTTTTTGAGCACATGCAAAGGTTTTCAAGTGACCGTTTTAGATTCTGTTGCAGGTAGAAAATTTGTAGCTGATGCTTATCTTTATGATGTTGAAGATATTATAAGAAAAATGCCAATTGGCTATGCACGTTCAACAGCTTACCATGAGTTGGCTAAAGTGCAAGTTTCAAGAAATGAATTAGAATTGGCAAGGAAGTCTTTAGAATGTGCTTTGGTAGGTATAAATCATTATGCAGCACAAGTGGCTCCTTATGGGCTTGCAATGGCTTTTTTGGAATGGGCAGCAACGAGTAGAAAGGCTCAAAACACTGTAGAACAAACACAGTTCTTTGTGGAAAGCGCTGTGACGACCATTTCTACAATACCTTATATTGAACAGGTTGTAGAAGTTTATTTGCAGTTGGCTCGTGATGACGGCAGAGACACACTGTTCTCTCGTCACATGCTAAATCAAGCTTTTATAATGGCTAGGTCGATTCCAAGAGGTACAACGCGAGCAGAGTTTTTAACTCTTTGTGTACAGACATGTATTTCCTCAGGCATACAAGAACTTGCGGAACAAATCACTCAAAGCATGGAGCAGCTTCCTGATCGCGAAGCGTTTTATTGTCTCACTAACCTTGCACGTGCTTATGCGCTGAATGGAGAAAGAGATAAATCACACCAGAAATTCTTAGAGTTTTTTGAAAAGATTTTAGCTATGGAAGGTCCTGTTTTAAAAATTAAGAATTTAATGGCGTTTGGATTGTTGTGTCGTCAAAACACAGAGGTTTCACTAGCAGATGAGAGCTTTCGCCTTGCCTCTGAGCTTATTTTAGGAATAGCTGATGTACAACAAAGAGAAGATTTAAAAATTAACTTGTTTCTAAATCAATGTGTTAGTTTAGATTATTCGGGGGCAAAGCGCACTTTCGAAACCATTGTTCCAGGAGCTAACAAGGATGGAGCAGCTTATATGTTAGCTCAGGTCTATGCAAAAGAGGGTGATTGGAGCGAAGTTGAGCCTTACTTCTCAGCTATGAGTGAGAGAGAACAATCCTCAGTATTATTAAATTTTGCTGGTTATCATGTAGAGAGAGAATTAGATGCTTCTGATTCCCTAAGAAGGGCGGCTTTGTTGCCTCATATAAGCAAGGATGATTTACAACGTTATATAAGAATGCGTTTGCTCAATGCTGATGTTCTGCAACAAAGTGAGGAGACACGCGTACAGGCCTGTTTTTCTCGCTATCTTGCTATGGCTAGCTTAGGGTGTTATGGACCTCTTCCTTGTAATCGAATAGCTGGTCAGTTGACAATTGTTAAACTCTTGTCAGCGAAAAGATCTGGTGGGGCTGCCGCCTTGTAAGACAGGTGATTTGTTTAGGCGTTGTTGCGTTGAAGTATGCGTTTTAGTTTCTTAAAAATGTATAAGAGTGGCTCCCTTTATGCTTGAAGAGAGTCGTTTGATGCAACCTACTCACCATAACGAGATGGTCTGTCTTTTCCAAAGATACTCTTGCTTCGAGCTCTTGCTGTAGCTTGTTGATAAGCCAAACGAGGATCTACCTCTTTGCTTGCTTTTTCTTGTTTTGTGTTAGGGAAAAAGTTGTCTTGGGTAGGATTGCATGCTTGAAGGCGCTCGCGTAGTGCGGGATTCACGCCGTGTTTCTCTTCGAACGCCCGAAGAGAGTTTGCGGCTTTACGATAATTTCTTGTATAGGTTTCTCTATATTGTTTTTGTGTTGTTATGTTGACTTTGCTGTAGCCTTGTGGATTTTTTGTGTCTTTAATAGATTCTTTCATTTGTGTTTCTAAGGTTGAAATATGTCTAGTTGGTGTTTGGATATCCCATAGAGCATGATTCTCAGGAGGCAAAAGACCTTCCGTTGAAAGTCCCTTTATTGACGAGTTGTCTGGATGTTGCTCGGATAATCGAGCTAGATTTTGGGTAAAGCTCTCATATTTTTTTGCATAGTTAGCTTGTGTTTCATACTGTTTTTTAGGTGGTTGGTTTGCTAAGGTCTTTTCAATAGAACGACCTTCTTGAACAAGGCTTTCTCTTTGCTTAGCTAATTTGGCAACAGCCTTTGTTTCTTGAGCTTGAGGGCCAAATGTATCCGGGAAATTTCTGGCTAAGAAACCGTTAAAAACAGACGAGAGTTTTTCTGCAAGGGAAGAAAGAGCAGCTCCCAATCCAGATCTAGGTGTTGCTGTGTGAGTGCTTAAAGATCGGGAAGTAGAAGGTTGAGCGCTTGGAGTGTCTTGTAGATGGCTAGCAGCTAATTGAGAGGTGGCTTTATCGGTTTTGCTCAATCGAGATGAAGGTGATACACCAGCTCCGTGAGTTGAGGATGATTGAGAAGAACGAATTTCAGGATTGAAACCACTCATACTATGTCCTTTTTTGTTTTGCTTCAGTTTATCATTTTATTTTAATTTGTTAATTAAATTTTTTATTATCTAATTAAATATTAATAATTTTTTAAAAAATTATTTAGTTTAAAAACCATTAGAGCGATTAATGTTAAAGTTATCAGACGCATGCAACACGTGGATAAGGCCTGAGCATTGATATAGCCTTTTTAGGGGCAGAGTGCTTTTTCTAACAGAGAATGTGAAAGTCAGCAGTGAGTGTGCAAAGGCAAGCATAGGTTATTCTTGTCATAAATAGGCCTTGGATTGCTCTTAAATGAATCTTGACTTAATAGTTTAGGTCTGTTATAATTAATTTTTTCTTAAAATAAAAGGAGTGTCATATGAATGGCTGTAGATGGGGTTCTAATGGAGCGAATCCTGTTTTTCCTGCGTCTCTAGTAGATGTTAAACAAAATAACTGTCCAAAATGGGTTAAAAATACAGCTGTTGTAACCATGCTTGCCGTAGCCGTGTTAGGAGCTTTAGCAGTAGCAGGTCTTCATCTTCCTCCTCAAAGTGCTTTGGGGGCTTTAGCAGGTACATTTGGATCAGCAGGGGCTTATGCTACATTAGGTGCTGGTGCCGGTTTGTTTATGCTTGGGCTCGTGTTAAATTGTCGAGGTGCTAATCATAGACCACCGAGGAAATATGAACGGTTATATCCAAGTGATCAATTAGATGGATTAGGAGCTTCAAAAGACGTATATTATGGCACGGGTGCAGGAGCTGCATCAAAGGGTCCTTACGCCTCTTTTGTACCTGAAAATCGATTTACACATGCTTCTCCTTATGCCCCATCGCCGGGTGGTAGTAACCCATTTGAGGCTTCTGCTTCAGCGGCAGCGGCCGTTCACTCTTCTTCGAAGAAGGGTGGTGATGATGGTGATGATGGTGATATGGGTTTTAGTCTGTTCGATTAATTACCATCCAATAGAAGCTTTCTAAGCTAAACACCTCATGCGGTCTTAAGACTGTATGAGGTGTTTTCTTTGATAATGTTTTTTAATATTGAAGAAGGTGCCTTAGTATTTAAGGCCTAAACGTTGAGGATTTAGTTTTGCAAGCTGTGCAGTGAGTTCCGGAGCTTTGCCATGTAGGGATTCGAATTTGTTAAGGGTTGTTTCGATTCTTTGGTAATTTCTTCTATATCTCTGACATTGTTGTTTGTAAGTTGTTTCAGTACCCTGAAATAAAGCCATGTTATCGGAGTCGTGGATGAATTCTGATTGTTCTTTTAACACCTCTAAATTGTGTTTAAGACTTGTTAGAGTTGTCTTCTTATCTATATTCTTCACAGTCGCTTCAATATCCTTGTCGCTAACCTGATATTTTTCTTTAAAAGCTGCTAATTTGGTATCAAAAGTTGTTTTTGTTGTATCACGTCTTTGAATGCGCGCTTGGTGTTCTCCTGGCTGTGCTGTT